>DYKF01000165.1 GCA_020722745.1 Caldithrix sp. | reverse complement strand
AGCTTGTCGAAATAGATGTCGTAGTTTTCGCCCCAGTGTTTTGTACCCGTAGGGTGAATGCGTAGCAAGCCGCAGGCAAAAAGTCCACGGAGGGACTTTTTGCCTGCGGCTCGTTGCACGTTCAGAGGTTACCTAGGAAATTGCTTTGACCGCCCAAATATTTTCTGTAACGTTTCCACATGTTGCGCCTTATCAAAAAAATTCATGATCGCCTTTCTCTTCGCACCAGAATTATTTTTCCGGTTTTTCTTGCCTTCACACTCATCACTATTCTCTCTGTGCAAAGATCGGAGGAAATTCTCGAAAAACAGGAGATTGCAAAGGCCCGCACTCTCATTGAAATGGGAGAAGGCATTCGCGAAAAAATCTCTGACAACTTCTGGAGTCCGGACAGCACCGACACTTCCATGGCATTGCTCAAAGAAGACTGGAAAAAAAATATTGCTGTGGTTGTGCCCATCCTATCCACCATGGAAATAATGGCCTCCCGCTCTAAATCCCTGGGCTATAAATTTACGGTTCCCAAAGAGCAACCCCGCGATCCGGACAATACTCCGGATGCCTACGAAAGCAAAATTCTGGCTCAACTGCAATCCTCCAATAAAGATGAATATTTTGAAATAAATAAAGATACAAAGGAACTCAATTATTTTAAGGCCATCCGTCTTGAAAAGAATTGTCTTATCTGTCATGGTAATCCGGCTGATTCAGAAAAACTATGGGGAAACAAAGAAGGACTAGACGTTACCGGGACTAAAATGGAAAACTGGAAAGAGGGTGAAATCCACGGAGCTTTTCATCTTTCCTTACCACTCCATGATTTGTATAAGGCCCAGGACCGCGAAATTCTGGAGCGACTGCTTACCAACTCTGTCACTTCTATTCTCGCTTTTTTAGCCGTATTTATTGCAACCACTCTCTTTCTCAATAAACCCATTCACCAAATCCAGACCTATGTGGAAAAAATTTCTACGGGAGATATGAGCAGCCAGAAAATGCCAAACATAGATGGAGAGGTAAAAATTATTTTTGAGGCACTTTCTAAAACGCGCAAAAATCTGCGGGAGATTGTCGTGGAGCTTGCCCAAACAGGTGAACTGGTTCAGACGCAGGTAGATAACGTTAAGCATACGGCCAAATCACTCAACGAAACCATTTCTACTTCTGCATCGAGTATTGAAGAAACGAGCGCAGCCTTTAACGAAATAGACGAAACCATTAAGGCATCCACTCGGTATGCAGCCGATGTGCAGGTTATTGCCGCCCACGCCGCAGAAGATGCTAACGAAGGCGGAATCATCATGGTACGAACTATTGAAGCCATGAAAAAAATAGGAGAAAAAATCTCTATCATCAATGAAATTGCATCGCAGACCAACCTGCTCGCACTGAACGCCACCATTGAAGCTGCCCGCGCTGGAGAACATGGGCGCGGATTTTCTGTCGTTGCGGCAGAAGTCGCAAAGCTCGCAGAAATATCAGAAAATGCAGCGCGCGAAATTCACCAGCTTGCCAACGAATCCGTAAAAATTGCAAACCAGGCCGGAGAAAAGCTGCGGTCCACCGTTCCAGAAATTAAAAAGACATCCGAGATGATGAGCAAAATTACGCAGGAACTCGCAGACCAGAGCGCCTCTATTACGCATATTAACCTGGCTCTGCAACACATGGCGGCAAGCACACAGGAGAGCACAGCCTCGGCAGAATCTCTACAGGAATCCTCCCGTCAGATGGCTGCCATTGCAGAAGTGCTCAATGAAATCATCGGAAAATTTAAGACGTGAATATAGAAGTCCTGACACCGCAATCCACTGTTGACTGGGTAGCAATTCAGGACATATTTATTTCTGTTGGCTGGGGCGATCGCGGCGGTATTCAATATATCGAGCAAGCGTTTCGGAATTCCTACCGTGTCTGGATGGCAAGGGAACGCGACACCGTGGTTGGATTTGTGCGCGCCCTGAGCGACGGCGTGTACTATGCCACACTGGCCGATTTTGTCGTCCATGCCAGCCAGCAGGGGCGCGGTACGGGTTCCCTTCTATTGCGGACTGCCCTGTCCAATCTTAAGCATATTCCCACCGTTCAGCTGATGGCTGTAAATGAGAAGCAGGGATATTACGAAAGGCATGGCTTCAAACGCGTAGAGACTTCCATGGCGCGCTATCTGAATCCCAAAAAAGAGCAGTTGTTTTTGTTACAGAATCCCTGACTTATTCCCGTCGCTCTGGCTCTATTTTGAGAATATAGATCTGGTAATAATGAATGAGAAGCGATGTAAGCGGCAACGCTATGATTAAACCCGTAATACCAAGCAGCCCTCCCCATACAGAAAGTGCCAGTAAAATAATAGGCGGTTTTAGTCCGGTTGCTTTTTTCATAATGAGAGGCGTTAACACGAGGTCCTGGATTCCCTGCACAATTCCAAAGACGAGCAAAATCCGAACGGTTACCTCCCAGATGGCCATGCCGGTTTCGAGATGCTGCAAATACCCCAAAAACGCAGCCGGTACAATGGCAAGCCACTGCATATACGGAACAAAATTGAGAAAGCCAGTGAACAATCCCAGAAGGAGGGAGAGCGGAACGCCCGCTATATAAAAGCCGAGAGAAAAAAGCAGCATAAGCCACAGAACAATCTGTGTCTGGCCTCTAAAATACATCCGCATTTCGCGCTCCGTATCTGTCAGCAGCCGCACCGTTTTATAGCGATAAGCGGGTGGCAAAAATTTCTTCCAGTTAGAGGACATGCTTTCAAAGTAAAAAAGAATAAAAATGAGATAAAGAAAAAAAGTGAGCACCCCGAGGAGAGCCAGAAGGAATTCTCCAAATGTTTCCAGAGAAGATACAATGGGAGCTAACAGTTTTGGAGCATAGGAAGACAATACTTCCAGACTGTTAGTCTCGCCTAAATATACATCCAACGATTCGGCTGTTTTCTGAAAATAGGCGGGCAATATTTCTTCCAGGTGAGCTTTCTGAATTTCCACCTTCATGAGCTCTACCGTGTGAAAAAATTCCTTTTTGATTATGGGAAAAAACAGAATCCACATGATTATAAAAAATCCTGCAATTCCCGCAAGAGTCAAAAACACGGAAAGGGAACGAAACCTTAGATGCAGGCGGTACTGGAAAAAACGAACGATGGGCTCAAGGATATAGGCTACCACAAACGCGAGAAAAAAAGGTATCAGCCAGTCCGACAAATAGCGAATAATCAGGATGAACAGAATTACTCCTGACCATTGCAGGATCTGTTTCAGCAATTCTGGCGGAACCCATTTTTCTCTCATAAGCCGAAGGAATTCTCTGCTCTGCTTTGTCAAATTGATAGTGGCTTTCGCTTGACAAAACGAACGCTCCAGCGCAGGGTCAAAAATGAAGAAAATTTTCGCGGTGTTCGGATTAATTTTTCTGACGGTACGGGCATTCCCGGAATCTGCCACTGTGGCAGTGCTGCCGTTCGCAAACACTCGCAGCGATGCATCCCTGTCCTTTTTAGAAGAAACTCTATCCGGCGAGGCCCTGGCAGCCTATTCACGCTTCCCCACCATTACCCTCATAGAACGCTCGCGCATCGATGCTGTCCTTAAAGAAATGGAATTGTCGCAATCCGGACTCACCGATGGCAGCGCGTATAATCTGCTGCGCGCTGACTATCTCTTTGCCGGGAATTTCTCGGGCAGCTCAGAGAACCTGTCTGTGCATATCCGCGTGATCGAAGCCAGAACCGGCCGCGTCCAGAGCGCAGTCGTTTTGCAGGGGCCCCTGTCTGCCGTTATCCCTGGCGTGCGTCGCTATGCAGCCACCTCTGCGCAGATTCTTTCGGGAGCACCAGCCGGCTCGCTGAGCATAGAATCCAATCCATCGCGCGCGCAAATTCTCATAGACGGGCTGGATTACGGAAGCACGCCTTTGGCCGAGCTGCTGCTGCCCGAGGGCGCCTATCATCTATCTATCGTACGCGATGACTTTCAAACGTGGAAAAGAGAAATAAAAATGGAACAGGGAAAGAAGGTTGAGCTGACAGCCGAACTCATCCCGGCGCGTTCTGCAGCCACGGTTTTCGTAATGCCATACGCCGGGATTTTTGTCCCCACTGCGGCAACCGGGGTACAGTATGGTTTTGAGTACGGAGGCACAATCGGCTCGCGCATCCAGGACTACCTGCTCGGATTTTCTTACAGCTATGCTCCCACGTTCGATCACAGCTATGAGTACCAGGTTCCCTACAATACTTACACGGAGCTTCGCTTTTACGACGTGCACCGTTTTTCTTTTTTGGGCGGCTTTACGCCTCTGGAGTTTAAGCTGGTTTCACTGGGAATTGGTATCGACATTTCTGCATCGTTTGTAACCGATTATCTGTTACTGGAAGACGATGCCATGGAAAATGATGTGACCAAAACCGAGAAACTTGAAAGCGCGGTGTTGTATGGAGCGACCCCTCTGATCTTTGCCGAGCTGTTTCCCAATTCGTATGTATCCGCCTTTGCGACCCTGGGCTACCAGTTTGGACTCAACGCCATGGACCGAGAGATTACCGAACAGATTGCCATTTCTGGAATCGAAACCACGAAAATAGAGTCCATGCGGGCAGATGGGTTGCGCGCCACTCTGGGAATAAAATTTAATTTTCAATAAGGAACAACTATGAAACATATCATCTGGATTATTTTAACTCTGGCGTTCATGACTGCCTGCGCGAACGAAGCAGATACTGTGGGCTCCGAGAGTGCCGTATCTGCGATTCAGCCGGCCCCCCTCTTTGTGCCGGGGAAAGAGAAAATTGCATTGCAGTCTCCTGTTGAGGCTGCGTCCCTGTCTGGAGATAACACATTCACGTTTAATGCATCGAACGTGGCGCATGCGGCCCTGCTCGTTTTTTCTGGAACAACTGAGCCGGCTGTCAGCTCGCTGGGCATTACCGACATGAGCAACTGCGTGGCGGGAATTACCTCCATGAACCCGGCCCATCCGTGGGACGATTACACGGCAACGCTGACTGCCACAGCACCTACGAGTGAATTCTACACATGTGATCCAAATAACACGACAGAGCCTTTGACCAATACCAAAATCGGACTGGATACTCTTTCCGGAACTGATTTCTACTGGGTGGTCCTCGGATACGATTCGGCCTACCACCTGACCCATTCCAGTGAATTGCGCAAGTTCACCAAATAAGGATAAACTATGAAAACATGGATTTTAACATTAAGCCTTTCACTATTCGCTGCCAGCTGTTCTTCGGACGGCGGTCTGCAACCATCTGATTCGTTTACGTTAACGATTCAAAACAGTTTTTCTACAGCCTTACAAGTAGAAATCTGGCGGGGAGATAATCTCAGTTACAACAACGGCACCGTCTATGGCGACAGTCTCGCCAAATTGAAAGAAGTTACTGCAATCAGTACAGGATCTAATAATCTTGAAACCATGAAAAACGAAGAATACGACGTGCTTCTCATTTTTGGGGACGGAACAGCAAACAACTATTACTGGAATGAATACGAACTCGATTCGCCTTTAGGTGACGTATCCCTTACCATCAGCAGTACGGGTCTTATCACGCGCAATTAAATTCTTAGGTAAGCTCTGAAAAAGTTTGCCTTCCCCTCGATGCTTCGACAGGCTCAGCA
>DYKF01000164.1 GCA_020722745.1 Caldithrix sp. | reverse complement strand
AACGCAGATGGCTCCCTCGATACCAGCTTTGACGCAGACGGCAAAGTGACCACAGGCATAAACGGTGCCAGTATAGCCTATGCTGTGGCCATTGACGGCAATGGTAAGATTGTCGTGGCAGGGTTCAGCTACAACGGCAGTAATTTCGACTTTGCCCTGGCGCGCTACTGGCCATAAAAAAAAGATTGCGAACGCAACAGCCGCTTATAGGTAACCCCGTAAGCGGCTCACCCTTCGGTAGATCTCGGCTTCGCTCAATGTACAGCGGCACCGGCAGCGCGTGCCAAAAGCCCGCTCGCTGCTAACGCTTCGCGGCCCTCCATGGCCGAAGTTTATCCTGGCACGTAGTGGACAAAGTTGCGTAGTCGAAGGACGCCACCGGCAGCGCGTTCGTCTGCCAAAAGCGCGAAAACAGTTACAGCTACTGCGTTTAGAAAAAATTCGCCCATCTTGAGGTGAACGAACAATAGAACGAAACGGACTTTTGGAAACAAAGCTGCGCTGCCGAACAGAAGAGCGGCGTGAAAAAATTTGTGCAGCGCACATAGAACGAAAAAGCCCGTATGGCTCGTCGCTCAACCTTCCCCACCACCAGAAGCAGGAAAAAACAGCGGAATCTGATCGTCCATCAACTCGCGAAACGCATTCGATAAACGTTCCGCAGCGAGATGCGCTTCTTCTTCCGTGTAGTAATCGACATCGGGGTGGCCCCAGACAGAACTTGGCCAGGCAGAATCGACGCGATACCGCGCTATCACGTGAATATGCAACTGCTTGACCATGTTGCCGAGCGCGCCCGTATTGAGCTTGTCGGGATGGTACACCGTGCGCAACACGCGCGAAGCCAGAGACAGTTCTGCGAGGAGTGCCTGCTGGTCCGCAGCGGAAAGATCTATCCACTCGGCCATGTTTTCCCGGCGGGGGACGAGAATAATCCACGGAAAACTTTTTATGCGGTTGAGAAGAACGCTGCACAAAGGGAGATCGAGTACGGGAACTGTGTCGCGCGCAAGGCGCTCGTCGAGTCGAAACATACTATGGATTCCCCGACAATGTTTATTCAAATTACAATCAAAAATTTTAATCGTACATCCTTACGCACTGCATTAGGAAAGCCTAAAAAATCAATTTTTAGAGGTCCCGTCATTTTTTTGGCCACTGCGGGCAATTTTTTATTACTTGAAAGTATGAACATATGTTCATGAATGGATTATGCCGGACAAGAGAAAAAGACCACGAAGCCTGTTTTTTAACGCTCTCGTTTCCTGCTTTAAGCCCTGTGGCAAAAAGGAAGGCGAGGCAGAAAAGGTTGTACTGCTCCCTGACGAGATTGAGGCCTTTCGGCTGATGGATCTGCTTGGCATGTACCAAGAAGACGCCGCCGCCGAGATGGACATTTCGCGCCCCACTCTTTCGAGGATAATCAAAAAGGCAAGACAAAAAATTGCTCTCGCTTTGATACACGGCAAAACTCTGGAGGTGCAGCGCTCTGCCAATATATACAAAATTGCTTTTCCCAGCGACGATACAGAGCACGTGGCCCAGCATTCCGGTATTTCCCGCTATATTGTATTCTTTACCGTTCAGGGGGAAGAGATTACCGAAAAGCGCATTGAAGACAATCCCGTCTTTATGGCACTGTTAGAAAAGGGTTACGCAGAAAACGAGATTCGCACCATGCGCCTGAGCAACCAGCCGTATGGCATTCACGCGACTCGCTTTTTACCGCAGATGCTCGATGGCACTCATATTTTTGTCGTTCGCAATATTGGCGAAAATATTAAAAACAGGCTGGAGCTTCTTGGTATCAGCATTATTGTTACGAAAGCTGAGAGCATCCAGGATATTCTAAAGCAGGAGGGTTTACAAGAAGTGACAACGGTGTGATTCAGGGGCACCCTATGGTACAAATCCGTCTGCGACAGATTCAAAACTTCGTCCACTGTTTGCCAGGGTAAACTCAGGGCGCGGGAGGGAACGCTCCGCATTAGGATGCTCAAGGGCACCTTGATGCTTAGACAGGCTCAGCACAAGCACGCTTGCTAAAGGCGTGCTGCTCGGAATAAACTATAAGCCCTTGAGCCGCCGACAGGCAAATATTGGAGGTAAACATGACAAATTTCTTAAAAATGTATCGGGACGGTTTTTCCCGAATGGATAAAACGTCGCGCCGTCTATGGATAATAATTCTTATTAAAATTCTCATTATGTTTGGAGTACTCAAACTATTCTTTTTTCAGGGATACTTTTCCAGGCACGCTGATAAACGGCCGGAGCAGGCGGTCTTTGAGAATTTAACGAAGTAACGATGAAAAATGCTCGCGACTTTTGCCTTCTGAACGCTTCGCGAAAAGGGCGTACCAATAAAGGATTTATTCCGGAATTCCGGACGAATCAAGGAGTTTAATAAATGCTGGAACAACTGCAACAGGGAACAGTACAATGGGGGAGAGCAACATTTGCATTAACTGCACTCTATCATTTTCTATTTGTTCCCCTCACCCTGGGACTTTCGTTCATCATTGCTTTTATGGAAAGCATGTACGTGAAAACGGGAAATGATGAATGGAAAAAAATAACAAAATTCTGGATGAAGCTCTTTGGAATCAACTTCGCTATCGGGGTTGCCACGGGTCTCATTCTGGAATTTGAATTTGGTACACATTGGGCAAATTATTCTTGGCTCGTGGGAGACATCTTTGGAGCCCCCCTTGCCATCGAAGGAATCTTTGCGTTCTTTTTGGAAGCCACTTTTTTTGCCGTCATGTTTTTTGGATGGGATCGCGTTTCCAAAGGCTTCCATCTGTTTTCAACGTGGATGGTAGCAGTGGGTTCTAATCTCTCTGCTTTCTGGATTCTGGTGGCAAACGGCTGGATGCAAAATCCCGTTGGCATGCATTTTAGTCCGGACACCATGAGAAACGAAATGCTCAGCTTTTTACAGGTTGCTCTGTCGCCTATTGCCATAGGAAAATTTACTCATACGACGGCATCTGGATTCATTGTGAGCTCGCTTTTCGTGATGGGTATCAGCGCCTGGTTTATTCTTAAAAAAAGAAACCTGCGCCTGGCCCGCATGAGCATTGTCACGGCCTCTACCTTTGGACTGCTTGCTACCATGTTCATTATTCTAACGGGAGATAAAAGCGCTCACGATGTGGCTCACACCCAGCCTGCAAAACTGGCTGCCATGGAAGGACTCTACAATGGCGAGAGCGGAGCGGGAATCACGGCCATAGGATATTTAAACCCAAACAAAAAACTGGGAGACAAAGAACCTGAGTTTGTTGGGCCAACCGTTGAACTTCCGTTTGCTCTCTCGCTGCTCTCGTTTCACGACTTCAATGCGTACATTCCCGGAATGAACGACCTCGTGTACGGAAACAAAGAGCGAGGCGTTATGTCCGCATCGGAAAGAATCGAGAAAGGGAAAAAGGCTATAGAAGATTTAAAATCCTATAAAAAGGCAAAAGAATCTGGCGACAAGCCGGCAGCCGAAGCGTATCTTACCTCCTTCCGCGAAAATGAAAAGCACTTTGGATACGGTTTTTTGAAAAATCCAGAAGACATTATCCCGCCCGTGGGAATTACGTTCTACAGCTTCCACCTGATGGTAGGGCTCGGATTTTATTTCCTGGTTCTATTCGCAGTGGTTCTGCATCTCTCCATGATCCATGCTCTTGAAAACCATAAGTGGCTGCTGTGGATTGTATTCCTGAGCTTTCCACTTGGCTGGGTTGCGGTAGAAGCAGGCTGGATAGTGGCAGAAGTGGGAAGACAGCCCTGGGCCATACAGAACATGCTGCCAGTCTCCGCTGCGTCCACCATTATCGATACGGGCAGCGTAATCGCAGCCTTCTTTTTGTTCGCGGTTTTGTTCACCATTCTGGCAATTGCAGAACTGAGAATCATGATCGCGCAAATCAGAAAATTCCGGGAGGAAGACCATGTTTAATCAACTCGATACGCTCACCCTGCAAATGTACTGGTGGATTATTGTATCCCTTCTCGCAGGACTGCTCGTCTTCATGTTTTTTGTGCAGGGAGGACAAACACTCCTGTGGCAGATAGGCAAAAATGAAGAGGAGAAAACAATGCTCGTAAATTCGCTGGGAAGAAAATGGGAGCTGGGTTACACTACCTTGGTCCTGTTTGGAGGAGCCATGTTTGCTGCCTTCCCGCTGTTTTACTCTGTCTCTTTTGGTGGGGCATACTGGGTATGGCTTTCCATTCTCTTCAGCTTTACCATACAGGCCGTTTCCTATGAGTTCCGCAAAAAACAGAATAACTTTTTAGGCGCAAAAACATACGAAACATTTCTGCTGATCAATGGTACGTTAGGAGTCATCCTGATTGGGACGGCGGTTGCGACCATGTTCAGCGGCGCCAATTTTGAAAGAGGAGAATTCAATTTCTCCATCTGGAAACATCCCCTGCGCGGACTCGAAGCTGCCTTCAATCTGTTTAACGTGCTGCTCGGAATTGCGCTCTTTTTCCTGGCGAGAACCATGGGGGCCATGTATTTTCTGAACAATATCGACGACGAAGTCATCCGCGAAAGATCGAGAAAAGAAGTCGGAATCAACTTTGCAGCGTTTCTGCCCGCCTTTCTGGTCTTTGCCGTCTGGCTTTTGCTGAGATCTGGACTCGATACATCCAACGCAATGCCAGCGATGCAGCCGTACAAATACGCCCTTTCGCTGGTACAGATGCCGGCGGTGAGCATCCTGCTGGTAACGGGTGTCGCTCTCGTTCTGTATGGAGTGTATGCAAGCTGGTTTCAGAATTCAAAAAATGGACTGTGGTTCACGGGACCCGGAACAGTGCTGACAGTGTTTTCAGTTTTGCTGTTAGCGGGACTCAACCATGCCTCTTTTTATCCCTCTAACGCAGATATAAAAAGCTCGCTCACCATACAAAATGCTTCGAGCAGCAGATTCACACTCGTGACAATGAGCTATGTCTCACTGTTCGTGCCGGTGGTGCTGGGATACATAGCGTTTGTATGGCGCGCCATGGATTCTAAAAAAATGACGCGGGAAGAAGGGCAAAACCCGGATTCTTCCGCATACTAAGGAGATACTATGCACGGATCACCAATAGGAGAACTCGTCTGGATAGCAATGTGGCTGGCTGTAATTGGAACGGGATATTTTTTTGTCTCGTTTAATTTACAGCATTACGCAAAAACACGCGCTCTGATAGAACGGGCCGAAAACTGTAAGGACGAGTAAAATAACGCGCTCCCCAAAATCTATCGGGAGCGTACAAAAAATGGTTGACAAAGAGAACGTAAATTATATGGGTATATTGCATGGTCGGCCCGCGCAAACGACTATGAAAATTCAGAATTCTCTTTTTGCGGGCTATGGCCATGGGTTTACGGGACGCCAGGTTCCCTACTACGGAAAGGCGAAAGCGCCACAAGTGCCTCCTTCCGAAGATGTGTTCCAGAGTTATCTGGAGCGGGAGTTTAAAGGAATGTTCTTTACTCTCCCGACAACAAAGGCGTCCTTCGAGTCTGCTCCCCCTGTTTCGGCAGAGGACGATGCAGCCATTCGGTTTCTCCACGAGTACTGGGCGTAACATTCGCGCCCGGTTTTTTCTTTAGCGAACCAGCATTATGTCGCATACTCACGGCGCTTGCTACATAACAAAAAAGCCTGTATTATGTC
>DYKF01000163.1 GCA_020722745.1 Caldithrix sp. | reverse complement strand
TTCTCGGAGGCCTTCGCATTGGCGGCGAGAGAAACAGCCAAAGACTGGACAGGGTTGAACTGATTTTGCAAAAGACCCTCCCAAGAAGCGGAATACGAAACAGCCTTGTCAATATCAATACCGACATCGAGAGCAAAACGCCGAGAAATCTCATAGCCATAGATACAGACATCAACAGAAGATTTAGAACGAAGTTTTTTCAACGCCTCGCACGTGCGCTGGACATCCCGTTCATGACCTTTGACAATCAATTTATCGCCATATACAGATACACCACCGGAAAACGCAGTGACGATTTTCTCATCGATCCCGGTACTATCCAAGACTTCCACAAAGTCAGAATCACCGCCTATATAATAAACGCCATCACGAAGAGCGACTTCACAAGACAGCATCCAAGTAATGACATCCAGACAACGCTGGAACGAAAGCCCGTTCATATTGACAGACAGCTTACGGGAAGCGATTTTCTCATGCGGGACAACAGTGACACCGAAAAACGAAGATATATCGGAGCAAAGAAAAGAAAGCTCCAGATCAACAGCATCTATACTATACAATTCATTTCCGGACACCATCTGTACGGACGGTGTATCGTTTGCCACCACGTTCAAGCACGCAAACATCGCGGCCAACAGACAAAACCTTGAAACCTTCATAGTCATCACCCCTTTTTATGCGAAAACCATCATCGAAAAGAACCATATTGGAAGTCACCGCCCTAATTTTGTAGGTCTTGGAATTGCCGGGAGGAGCAGTCCCGGCAGAAGACGAAGCTGAAACAGGAGAAGGAGCAGAAACAGGGGCTGAAGATTTGGACTTGTCGTCATGAGCAAGCAAACGAAGGACATTATACGCGACAAGGCCGAAAAAAGAGATGACAGCGGCAAGAACAATCCAATGGGGCCAGGCCTGGCGAACCCAGTTCAAAAGGATATCCCATCGCGACATGTTGAAGTCAAGAGACGATTCATCCTCGGACCGAGCCTGAACCAGTTTGCCTTTGAGATTCTCCGCCGTGGACTGGCTTTCGTAACATTCAAACAAAGCGGGGTCAGCACGATACGTCCATTCATCGGACGGAACCGTAGCATCGGGCTGATACCCCTCTACAATAAAGAACTGGAACATATGTTTCAACCCACGGAAACAATTCATAATCAACGGACGTTTTTTTATCTGGGATTCAGGAATAATATTCCTGTATTTAGAATTAATGCACTTGTACGTATACATAACCACATCGCGTATATTTGCGTCAATCTGCCGCTCGACATGAGCAATTAAATATAAATCATCAGAATAATGACCGTGCTGATTGTTATACAACTGCAACTGGCGGCGCAAATCGTCCTTCGTGCGATCCTTGTAGTCTATCGAATTGAAAAACTGATAAATTTCATCGTAGAAACCAACTGCATTGCGTGTATGATAAATCCAAAAAGTAACTATATTGCGAAGCGGGATAAAAAGACGAAAAACCTGATATTCAAGAAGAAACCGTTCGCGCCTGACATCAGAAAAAGCATCGACGGGGGAGACATTCAAAAAATCATCCTTCACCGCACGGACTTCACGAAGCCACAATGGATTTTTTTTCCTAAATTTCACATAGTCGGCACGAGAAGAAAAGGACTTGAACAAATGAATACGCCGGAGATAAGAGCGATATTCATCAAACTGATTAAGAGGGTTGCGGCCACCCCCCTTGACAATCTGCCGAACAAGACGATCAGGATTCAAAGGCAAATTGGTATAAATATGACGGTCAGTTTCTTCAAGATACGCAATGATCTTCTTGACACAGAAAAGAGTCTTCCCCTGACGAGGAAGACCGACGATAAGCGAAATTGCCACGATACACCCCTATAAATAAAATCACTTAAAAATTGCTTTCGCGATTTTAACACCAAAACTTAATTTCAAACGGACAACCAGACGGATGAACGCACACACAGCCCAAGTATTCAACAAAATGAGCAAAACAGTCAAAGATTCTGACAGCGGAAAAAAAAGATTTATCTGATGATACCAATACAGGAGATCGGAAGGTCGAGAAAGAGGAAACGAAACCCCCATGCTGTTAAAAACATCGACAATATAATGATAGACGGCATAAAGTGTTTCAGTGGCAACCCACTGAAAAAGGTCAAATATCCATTCGACAAAATCAAAAACAAAATGCCAAAAAGAATCCCAGAGAGAAACAAAAAAATCAATGACAGCCTGAAATGCAGAATACAACCAATTGATAATAGCATTAAACATCAAAAACCCCCGCGACTATACGGAACCACTGGATAAATCCGCCTATATAAAGCAGACAGAGAGCAAGCCCACGGAGCATAAGCCGTATATCAACAAGGAACTGATGCGATCCCGTAAAATTAAAAACAAAATCCGTCATGGAAGGATGAAGCAACGAAAAAGGCATCTTCCAATCCAGACCGGGACCGGGCACACTATTCTGCAACCCCTCGATTTCTGACGTAACACGATCAAAAAACGGCAACCCCTTGACATGATCCGCCGAAAAATCCTCCGGAGTTTCATCATTGACCTGGGGAAAATCAACTGCCCCCGGCTCGCCAGAAGGAGAGGCACCACCACCGCCACTACCAAGCTTAATATTAATATCATCTAATTTATCAATAATCTGATCCAACTGACCAATCTGCGTTTCTTGATTCGTTTGAATATCGCCAAGACGATTATATATATCAATTTGGACATTCAATTGAGCATAATTCGTATCCGCAATATCAGACAATTTCTGGATAATCTGAAGATTGTCATTGTGCAATTGATTCTTCAAATCATTAATAGCCGGGACATCATCATCGTTATCCACACCATTCCCATTCGGATCAATATTCGTGAAAACAGCTTCAAGAGTGATAGCCGTTATCCCCGTAGATTCCTCGATCTGGATTGTCTGCGGATTACTGGAAGCCCCGGAAATCCCCAGTTCCGGACAATTCCAACCACTAAAAATATATCCGGGATTGGCCACAGCATTAAACGTTGTACCAGGAGCACCATACGGATAATCTCCAGTTCCGGGCTGAATACTGCCGCCAGCGGCAGGAGTACAAACGGCAGTACAATGCCAGCCAGAAGACTCCAAGCTACCCTCACCAGTAAACGAAAACGTATACATGACGCTGCTGTCACGAGCATTAAGCCCATGAGCACAAAACGAGAGAACATCCCCGGCCAAGACAGAAAAAGAAGTCGCCCCCTGATTAGGGACAGACCAACCAACATATGAGACGACACCCCCCGAAGATTTAGTAACGAAACAATCACACGCAACCCCGTAATTATCCGCATAAAACTGCCCTGAAATAGAAACAAAAGAAACAGTACCAGCAGTATTACAAACAAAATGAGGACCACCAGCAAAATGCCCTTCAGGAGTATCAGGATTGGCAAAAACAGGATAAGCCGGACAATAAACAGTATAATTCGCCGCAAATAAAGACAACGAAGAAAGACAAAAAAGGAAAACTACCGCCTTGAGTTTCGCCGACATGATCCACCCCCTGAATCACGTTTTGGAGTGATCGACACCTTGACATCGAAAAACTTAAGGAACAATTCCCCGATCATCGCCACTATAGAAAGCCAAGGCATAATCACTCCTGCCGATAAGCTATATAGAACAAAACACCGAGAATGACACCCGACAGATACAAATGCACAAGCTGGACATCATAACTTTTCTTTTCGGTCTCATGCAACGAATTAATCGCATCCTCAACAGGATCAGCAAAAGCCGAAGAACAAACCAGAAAAACTATAAGGGCAAAAACTTTCATAACAGAAAAACGGAGGAGGAGGTCGCCCCCCCTCCCCTGCCCCAGATTACTTCGCCCCCTTGAAGAACCTGTAAATCAGGTACACGCCAAGGACAACGAGAACAATGACCGAGCCGTATTTCACAGCCGCGATTATTGCATCGATGATCGGCTCGGCAAGAGTTTCAGGATGAAACTCGACATTACCGCTTGTCGCGTTCTTACTCACAATTTCAAGAGACTGGATCGCCATTGCCTGCGAAGCCGTGAAGAGAGACCCCATCACAGCAAAAACAGCCAACAGATTCTTCGCGAGAGCGGACTTCTGCACATACGCGCAGAACGAACGGAGCACTTTTTTCATGGCACCTTCCTTTTTTTTAGGGTTTATATTTGGGCTTATGCCCGATAAGGACATCAGCAAACGCCGCAAGCGAGGATCCTATCACCTGCAACGCCCACGATATCGCAAATCCCGAAAAAATGGCAAAAAACAAATTCTCATTCAGAGATTCCATACACCACCATTAAAAAGGTTCCCGCGCAAGCCGTCGAAACAGCGTCGGCCGCTGTCTAGGGGTGGCATTGCGCGGGAAAGTCGCATCATGCCACCATCCCGCAATCGCGCAACAACTGAGACGTGGAAGGCTCCATCCGTTGAGACCAGTCCAGCAGTTTCAACTTGAGAGGATTCCACACACTCAAAAATTGCTTCTCAAACACGTCAAAAGGCGGAACAAAAGTTTCATCACGGACAAGTTTTTTCTTCATCCGACAACGAGAAAACTTATCCAGATACGACATCGCACACTGGACACCGTATTGCTCGACAAAATGCCAGAAGAAAAAATCCTGCCCACTCAATGGCAGATACTCGCTACAATAAACGAGGCCTTCGACGGATCCCCCCTTGACACGCCGCCCGAAAGGATTCGCAACGGACTGCCCGAAGTAATAACCACGGGAATCCTGGCTTTCCACACGCCACCAATCGCCCCGGACGGCTTCGCCGGCATTCTGCAACCGCTCGACAGCCTTGTTATAAATCCGGAATTTGAGCGAACTTGATCGCGATCCAATGTAATGCGTCTGCACTCCAAACCCCTTCTCATAGTAAATATCCCCCTTGCGTTTATTGGCATCATAAAACAAAAGCGGATTCAACGGACGACCATAGTCAATCGCCACATCGATCCGAGTGAACGTCGCGCCCCGGAGCTTATTTTCGCCAAAAAAGGCAAAAACATGAGGAAGCAACGTCTCATGCATCGAATCAGCCGGATTCCATTCAAGCCGAAAGCTACCAGTCGTTCCCCGCTCAAAAACACCGCCCCACTGGATGAGCACTCCATCATGCTTAAAACTGAACTCATAAAGCTCATGTTTCTTCATCTCGCTGCACCCATTTGCCAAGGCGTTCAAAAACCTAAAAAAACGACGGTCAAACACACTTTCAAACTTCTTCGGAACGGACATCGTAACAGCTAATTTATCGATGCTCAATTTCGGGGGGACGGTTGCTAAAACGCAACGGTTACCCGGTGTTACAGTGGGTAACCCCGGATTAGGCAACGTCCCCCCCACCCCATCAGAAATGGACATCTTTCGCCGGCTCGAACGAGACCAGAGACCTGGGGAGGATCACCGACCGTTCGCCGCCATACACCAAACCAGATACGAACTCCCCTTCAACAAGGGCGGACACCGTAAGCCCGTCAGTCGGAGGCTTGGGCCCCCTGTAGCTCAAGTCCACCTTCCCCCCGATATAGCCGAGAGAGACATAACAGACTGGCTTCCCCTGTTTATCCTTCGTCTCGTTGACCCTCAACACCCTGCCGACCATCTTCAACTGGCACACCATGACACCACCCCTTTTTTTTT
>DYKF01000162.1 GCA_020722745.1 Caldithrix sp. | reverse complement strand
AAAAAGTCCACGGAGGGACTTTTTGCCTGCGGCTCGTTGCACGTTCAGAGGTTACCTAAAGGATTTCGGGCATGACAAAATCCATATATCATGGCAGCCTGGCCGCCTTGCCCTGCCCCCTTCGACAGGCTCAGGACAGGCGGGTAGGGCTGCCAACTTAAAAAAAGTTTGAAACGGGAATCGGAAACCTAAAGCTGACCCATGAATTTTCAAAACCGCTGGCTAAAAATTGCATCCTATATATTTATGGGATTTATTACCCTCATTATTGTGCTGTCCTTTGGCATGCCTGATTTTCTTGGATCTTCTGCCATGGTCACGGATGACTATGTCGCCAAAGTGGGACCCGAAGTAATCACGAAGCGCGATGTCGCCGTAGAGAAACGCCGCGTCATGGACCAGTACGGCCTGAACGATCCCGGCATGGAGACTTTTATAGAGGGCCAGGCAATTGAGACTCTGATTCGCCAGAAGGTGTTCTCCGTGTTATCTCGCGAGGCCGGTTTTGAACCTGCCGGCAAGGCCGTGAACGTCGTGCTTGCTTCTGGTTACAAAAAATATTTTCCTGAGTTCATGGGCACCGACGGTTTTGATTTTAAGAAGTTTGACGATTATCTTCGCAAGTCCGGGCGTTCGCGCATAGAAATGGACTCTTTAATTGTGGAGAGCCGCACACTTGAAACTGCCGACACCCTGTTTCGTTCGCTCGCTGTCCAGAGTCCGCTCGAGTCTGAAGCCATTGCAGAGCTTGATTCTCTGCAGTATTCTGTGAGCATTGCCATTTTTACGGAATCCGATTTTGCCCGTTATACGGCTCAAAACTATACGCCTTCCGAATCTGAAATTGCTGCCGAGTTTGAAAACGAGTATAAAAAGAAGGATTCCAAGGCCACTATGACGCCCATCATTCGCGAGGGGATTATTCTATCGCTGCGCCGCAAGCGCGAGGCTTCCATGAAAGGCGAAATAGAAAAAGAAATGTCTTCGGTTTTGGCTTCATCCGGAATGCCTGCTGTAGTGGCCCGCTTTGGCATGAAGACTCATTCTTTTCAGAAGGTAGCTCTCTCGAAGGATCTCGATTCTGCCAAACCGGCGGACTGGCCTTCTCTGGCTCCTCTGGAATCTTCTTCTAAGTTTGATTTCATTTTCACAAAACCAGCTGGAACCGTTTCCGGTCCTTTCCTGATTGGAAAAAACATTTTTATTTTTCGCAATGACGGAGTGGAGAAATCCGCTCCTGCAAAGCCTGCTGCAGGCGGGGACATGGCCATGATTCACTGGAGCGATGCATTCGAAACGGCCCAGGGGTCCATTCGCAAATCTGCAAAAGTGGAACGCTTTGGCCAATCAATGCCCAATATCGAGACCAAGTAAAGAGAGGTCGTCCATATCTACCGGGGAGGCTATGCTCTCCCCTATTTTTTGCCGTATAAACGAGATGGATTCCTGCAGTGGGTATTGAAGCGATTCTCTGACAATGGCGACGAGTCTTTCTCTGCCCAGCATTTTTCCCGCCGCGTCGAATATCTCAAACGCACCATCTGTATACATAAAAATTCTAACCGGCTCTTTAACGACAATACTTTTCACCTTGTAATCTCTTCGCAATACGCCCATTACATGCTGCGAGTCCGATAACTGCCTCAATCGCCTGCTGTTTTTGTAGTAGATAATAGCCGGGTGGTGTCCCGCGTTAATGAAATTCAACTGTGTGCCATTTTCTCTGAACACAACGTTAAGCCCAAACAACGTAATAAAATTTCCACGACCATATCGCGCGCTTAAAAAACTGTTTAATAGTCTAAAGGCATCGACAAGCTCCACTCCCGATGACAATATACTTCCTCTCAAAAAAGCTCTTACCACAGCCATGATATACGCACTGCGCAGGCCGTGTCCGGATACGTCGCCCAGGAACACAAAATAGTTTTCCTGTCCCGCACGCATAAAGTCGAGATAATCTCCCGTCACTGTATCCTGCGGGCTAAAGTACGCGCTATACTGTAACTGTGGATAATCTCTTGTCAAAGGAATCATTTTTCTCTGAATTTTTGAGACCATTTCTAGTTCTTTTTCCTGCCGCCTCAACTGCAGGTTGGCGAGCAGAAGCGTGTAATACAAAAACACCGTCTCCAGCGATTTACTTGCCGCTTCTATAAACCGAACGTCTTCGAGCAGAATAGCCTCATTATTTTTTTTTCTCGAAATCAAAATAGCCAGCGGAAAATTTTTGAGTGCTATCATCAAAAACGCGCCGTTCTCGCGGATTAAATCTCCCGGGACTCCTATATTCGTGTTATAAAAAACGCTGTATGTATTTTTCTTCTGGTATTGTTTCACGTAGTTCCAGAATGGGTGCGAAGATTGCAGAACGACGGGAGAAAGAGAAGTGAGAGCCCTTTCGGGAATTACGTCCGACGAGATTACATAACGCACCCAGTGAAGAGATAGTGCTTCGGTCATATTTCTCGCCATCCTGTCCATGAGGCCCATGATATCCCCCGGCGTTGTAGACTGGCGGCTTAGCATCCGGATATAGCGTCCAAGGGCAAGGCGACGCTTCTCGAACATATTATCTGTATATGAGAATAGATATGTCCTTAGAGGTTCTACAATAAGCAGGAACACAGCAACCGCAAACAGATTCTCGACAACACTGCCTCTCTTGTCAGAAAAATGCAGTAGATAATATCCGAACGTGAACCAGTAGAACAGCGTAAAGACGACAAAAAACCAGAACCGAAGCATTCTGCCAGAAACCGGAAGCAGATAGGTTGTTAAACCAAACCGAACAGACAAAATTAGATACAGAACCGGAAACACGGACGGCAAAAACCAGATCACGTTATACTGCAGCAGTGCAGGCAGAGAAAAAAAGCCGCTGCTAAAAAAGAAAAGGAATGGAATAGTGGCAGAGAAATGCATTACGTAAGCGGAAATAAGGGCCGGCTTACTCACCTGTCTGTATGCAGGCAATGAATCGCGCAGCAGGTGCAGCAGGCCGGATAAAAAATACAGGGCATGCCAGGCCCCGACAAAAAGAAAAATCTGCTGTTCTTTGTACGGATTCCAGGTGAACACGAGGAGAGCGGAAGCAAACGTCCATATCCATAAATACAAACCTGGAGTTTTTCTATTGAGAAGAGCCCTCAGTAAATACAAGGAGACGGCATCGTAAGCAAGTATGCCCCAGTAAAAAGCAAGGCCTGCGATATGCGTACTTCCATAATCGATAAAAAGTATTAATGTAATTGTTAAGACTATGGCCTGATAAATAAAAGACTTTTCTTTTCTGTATCGGTAGACGTAAAAAACAATGTACAGAATTATCAAATTGTAAATGAGGATGAGCGCTACGACGGGGCTGACTGAATATATCCAGAGCAGAGAATCAAATGGTGGCACGGAGTAAGAGTAGCGTTCAAAGAATACTGCTCCCTTCAAATTTTCTGACAATGGCATCAGCAGATAACCAGCGGGGGAAAAAAGCGCCGCCTGTCCGGCCACTGCCTGCCTATAGACGGAGTACAGAGACAGCAGCAGCAGAACAATTACGCCAATGAAATAGGGAATCCACAGCAGGGATCGTTTCATGGAGTTGCTCCTGGCACAATTTGAAGCAAATCGTAATTACTTAATCCTATCGAAATAATGCCCGTGTTCGGCAATGGAATGAGCGGATTATCGGCAAGATATCCCAGACCCATGGGAACGCTTTTTTCGAACAGCGTTCTCTGGCCGGCCATGTTTAATGAAATTTTTTTACCGAACACGATAAGAGAATCGTCTTCCTCCTCGCGTATTTCTGCTATAATTCCATCGAGACTGATTTTGCCATTCTCTTGGCTGAAGAGCAGATCGTTAAATTGCTCTGCAAGATCCCACAGAGTCTGTTCCGGAGCCAGCGAAAATACAACGGAATTAAAATATCCCTGCGCAATAAATAACTGTAGAGAGTTTGCGCGGATGGCAGAGCTGCTGAGCCTTGCAAGCAGCAAAAAATTTCTCTTTGTTGTCTGCACCTCAGGATATGCGACCTCAAACATGGCATTAAAATATTTGTCTTGCCAGCCCTGCGGAATTCGACGGAATATTTTTCCGCAGCATTCAATATCGCTGCTGCGCGCAAGCAGTTCTCCCACAGCCCTTGCCGCAGAAAATTCTCTGCTTAGCAGTTCCGAACGCGGATTTTTTTTTCGGAGTTCACTGGACTCCAGAATAACGGAAAGCTGCCTGGCGAGATTCTCCAGCAGATCGTACTGTTCGGTGTTCAGTTTTTCCGGACTGATAATTGCGGCCAATAGTCTATCGCGAAAGAAAACAGGAACTATGGAACAGGCACTGTACATTGCGGCCATTGGCCCGTTGTAGTTGCGAAGAGAATCGAGTGACGCAGATGGAGTAAGCGTGGCCAACAGCCAGTCCCTTTCTGTGGAAGACAGGGCAGCAGCCTCACTCTCCCCCTTTTTTTTCACCAGGTATATTTCACGGCGTGGAACAATTGTGTACAAGCGAATTTCTCTGCGGTTAGAGCGACGCAGAAAATCCTGCAGAAAACTCAACACATCATTTGTGTTTTCCAGCATGTGTATGCGCTCATTTAAGCGTGAAAGAGAAGCTCGGGAACGATGCGAAACCTGTATAATCCAGCGGGAAATAACATAGTCCTTTGCCGGCAGCAACAGAAAAAGATACACAGAAATAAACAAAGCCGTAACCGCTAAAAAATGATTATCGGAGAACAAAGCAATCTCGTAATAAATGGTGAGAAGGATAAAATTAAAAGTCAGGGAAAAAACAATTCCTGCCTGCAAATAATGCCGGTATCGTAAATTTTTGAGATGCTTCATGGGAGTGGCTCAAAGTGCTCTTCACGTTTTTTCCAGATCTCTTTTTGCGATTCCGTTAAAATATCCAAACCATCGTGGTAACGCTGAGAGTGCCCCATTAACCATCGCAGTCTTTGTTCGCGTATAAAGGCAAGCTCTGCCGCCATGCTGCCAAATTCCACAGAACCCTCGCGGGCCTTTGCTTTCACCGTTTCCCATTCTTCTGTCATGCTTTGCTTTTGCGCGGAACACTGCGAATAACATTCTGCCGCGCGGATTCTGAGCTGCCTTTGCTGTTCCAGCGTTAGACCAAGCTCGGCAGAGTAATCGAGCACATCTCCAAGATCCGGATACTCGTGCACGGTTACTTCGCTGGCAAAAGTTCTGTCTTCCCAGTGCCCGCAATTAAAGGCGGGACCTTCTTCTATCTGCGTTTCTACCTGTCCAAGATAGCGGCAACTACCCAACAAAAGCAAAACCGCAGTGATCAGGAAAATGCGCATCATTCAAAGTACTCTCGCGGCAAAGACTGTCAAGAAATTATGTGTGTGACCTTGGGGCGGAGGCGCTACGCGCGGGGATCTTTTTGCCAGTTTGCCCTGCGTGATCAAAATCGACAGAAGCTGAACCTGTCCAATGAGCAGGAATTATTTTCTTGCCAGAGGGGCTAACGATCTATTGAGCTATTTCCAGGGAATAGTTTTTTCCCAGAATCCGAAACCTTCGCTCCTAACTTCTCCGTTATATTAAATGCTTTCGGGATTTTTTTTTTCAAAATTTTCAAAGAATTTTAATTTTGCCCTCCTGTATGCAGCGCAAGAAGAACATGAAAAATAATTTTAGGTAAGCTCTGAAAAAGGTTCAGAGCTTACTGCCGGTCCATGGACCCCTCGGCTGCGCTCGGGGTAAATTCACCGGCAAAAGGCGAAGAAAACGCACGTTTTCGCAGCAAAATGGAGATAGTCAAAATCTTGTTCAC
>DYKF01000161.1 GCA_020722745.1 Caldithrix sp. | reverse complement strand
GCAGCCGAGGGGTCCATGGACCGGCAGTAAGCTCTGAACCTTTTTCAGAGCTTACTCAGGCAGATCAACTGGAAAAACTTGTACGATTCCGGCACTCTATCAATGCAAAGCATGCAATCTATATTACGGCTAGAGACTTTGTTTCAGAGGCAAGACAGGCCGCCGAGCGCAACAGTATTCGATTCATTCTGGGATCTACGCTCGAATCGATTCTTAAAAAATCGGGCAACAAGTCTTGACCACAGAATATCCCATTGCCAGCAGCACAACAAGGGATGTAACAGCCAGATACATGGCAGAGTCCCTGCTGCTCGAAGACAAAAACGCAAACAGAAGTCCAAAGAGCAGAATAAATGGCAACCCGCCCTGCAATGACTCTAACAGGCTTATTATTTGTTCCTTTTGTAACAACAAGTTGTAGTCGAGCGCCCAGACATATACCGGCGGCAAAAACAGCAGCGCCAGGACAACCGTTAAACCGGTAAAAACTTTGATGGCAATAGATAATCCTCTATGAAAAAAAATACCCACCAGGAGCAACAGCGAGAACGCTAAAGGGTAGAATATGCTAACGTCCATTTTTTTCCCCACTTTTCGGCAAATAACAAAGACTGAACCACGCTTTGCGGGTCTGCTGTTCCCTTGCCGGCAATGTCGTAGGCCGGACCGTGGTCCGGAGAAACCCTTAACCGGGGAAGACCCAGAGTGATATTGAGACCTTTTGCCCCAAACAAAGCTTTAAAGGGTATAAGACCCTGGTCGTGGTATTGAACAATGGCCAGCGAAAAACGCGAGCGAACAGTGGCAGTAAACAAAGCATCGGCGGGAATCGGGCCTTCCACCAGCAACCCGCTGGAAATAAGTTCTTCTATTTTTTCACGGATAAAAAATTCTTCCGTGCCGATTTTTCCGTTCTCTCCTGCATGCGGGTTTAGCCCGGACATGGCAAAACCCTTTTTAGGAGAAAACAGTTTCTGATAAAACAACAATGACTGGCGCAAAGCAGGATATTCTACATCGCGAATGCGGTCGCTCACTTTGGAAAGCGGAATATGGTTTGTAAGCGGAAGCACAGAAAGAGCCGGCGCATACATGCACATAAAAACTTTGTTCCCGAACGAAGCAGCGAGCATTTCTGTGTGGCCGACAAATTCTACCCCGGCCTTCATGATATACTCTTTGGATACGGGAAGTGTAACAAAAGATGAGTTCTCGGTTTTCGTAAAAAGGAGCAGAGCCTTCTGGAAAGCTTGGTAAGATCGCAGGGCCAGTGTAGAAGAAGGCTTACCTGGCTCGTAGTTCGCTGAGTCGGCAAGGTATAAAAATATGGGGCGAGGATTTCTTTTGCCGGATTCCTTTTCCAGAATAATCTCCAGATTTTCTGGACGATTTGTGTACGGATGAACAGAAAAGAGTTTCTCAACTTTTTTTTTGTCGCGAGCAAACAAGTCGCCAATGACAACAAGTTTTTCAACGAGCGAGGGCTTAACGCCAAATTCAAGAGGCTTTTCTATTATGCCAAGAAATATCTCCCAGCCAATCCCTGCTGCATCTCCTTGGGAGACAAAGATAGGATGGGAGTCCAGAATCATTTGGCGGCTTTAGGAAAAAGGGCTGCCTCACTAAGGCTGTCTTTGACGTATTCTGCTTCAATAATGTCTTTGGCAGAAGTCTTGAGATCGTTGGCGATAATACAGCGCCCTTCGAGAATCACCCCGTTATTGATAATGAGCTCGGGGGTTTTAATATCGCCATAGACCTTGGCAGTGGGCATAAGCATTACGCGAATTTTAGCTGTAATATTTCCAATAATAACGCCTTCAATTACTACGGCATTAGAAAAAATATTCGTTTTTACCCTTCCCGTGCGACCAACCGTAAGCTGGTCTGCCTGGAGTGATTTCCCCTCAAATTTACCATCTATGCGAAGGCTCCCATTGATAAAAAAACGTCCGCTAAAAAATGAGTTTTGTCCTATAATTGAATTGGTAAATTCCTGCGTGCTCTTTACAAGCGCCATAATCACTCCTTGGAAAATTTTAGGCCAGAGTTGAATAAAAAGCCAGACTGTCAGCAATTAAAAATAGTGAGCGTCAATAAATCCTCTAAAAAAATATAAATCCGCCGAAAATATTGCATGGTCTATGACAGCAAAACGCACGATCCCATGGAAAGACTCGCGTTTTATTCCTCCATGCTCGCCGAAGAAAGCTCAAAACTTGAGGCAGAGCTAAAGGAAAAAAAGAACAGGCGTCTTGCAAAAACAATGGAAAAAGAACGGGCAATAGAAACTAAGCCCAGAGAATATATTTCCATGGAGCCACTGTCAATCTCAGATTTGTCCGGAAATACCTTGAGTATAAGAAACGAAGTATTAATGATCCAAGATAATCTTGAAACTCTGCGCAACCGCAGAAAAGTACTGGAAGCTCGACTACGCTCTCTCTGACAAAAAAATTCCAGACTATTGCCGGTTGAGAAAGAAAAGACCCTGCCCTACGAATTACTGAAAAGTTTGAAGGACAAGGGTCGGGGTATTGAAAAAACCCGGAGATTTTGAGAACCTCTATTTATTCAAAATTTTAAAAAAATTTTGTTAAAACTTTTTAACAACGAGTAAGCTAAGCTTAAAAAATTATTTTTTAGAGGTTCCCTTTAGTTTGCTGAAGACAACCGGCACTGTTGACAACCGCAGAAAAATTCTGCATGGCAGCGTTTCTGCCGGCCAGAGATCAGCCTTTTTTACTAGCTGCTGGTTTTTTGGCAGCTGCTGTTTTTCCAGAAGCTTTGGCTTCCGCTTTTGCTTCTTTAAGCTCTTCGCGGAGAGGTGCAAGCTCTTCTTTGAGGGCAGCCATTTGCTCCTTGAGTTTTGCCTGCTTAGCCTGGTTTGCTTCAATTGCTTTCTGGACTTGTGCTACTGTTCTCGCCATAGATTGACTCCTTAAAATGTAATGCTATCTTTTGATAGAAAGCCATGACAAAATCTCCATTGCTATGAAAATTTCAATTCAAAAATTATTTTCAAAACTATTTTTTATTTCCGTGGAGAATCGCGCATACCACATGGAACATAGAATGAAGACGACGTTCCGCATGGCGATGCTTACTTTAATATACCTAACAGGATTCGTCTCTTTATCACCATTATCGCTTTTCGACGAGTCTGGCACTACACTCTCAGAGCTGGAATTTGTTTCTCCAAGAAATAATCTATACAATACTGTCTTTTACGTTTCTGCTGAACCTTCAGAAAAATTGCTCCCAATTACTCTCATTATTATTCCCCAAAAGGGAAAACCAGAGCGAATCTTCTCAGGCTACCAGATCTGGAACCACGATGGAAATATCTTCTATCCCGTGAATATGTACGGAGACAGAAACTGGATTGAATTGAACAAAAAAACGCGCAAAGCAAGAGTGCAGCTCACGATGCAGCTTACAAAAAATACTTCCAGCGGAATCCTCGATATTCTGATTCAGGGAAATGACGGAACTCCCCAAAGCGTAAAACAAATTCCCTATTCTATTTCTTCCGGCATATCTTTAAGGACAGCCGTTTCTACGCTTCTGTTCTTTCTCGCAACACTGTACCTGGCGTTTCATTCTTTTAGAAAAATAAGGAAAGCTGCAAAAAGAAAACCGAGTGTCAGTCTGCATCCCGTGTCATTTTACTCCTGGACCATGTATCCCGGAGACACGCTTAAAATCTCCCCAAAAATGAATCAGGAAAAAATTAAACTCAATAATCTAAAACAGTCGGCTACTCTGCAATACTCTCCCGGTTCTCTTTCCGTTAAATGGGGAGCAATTCGCAAAAAAATTATTCTGCCAAAAGACCAAAAAGAAAGCGTCGCTCATTCTGGAAAAACATTGACCTGTCAGGAATTTACATTTTTAGACAGCGAAAACCAGATTAAAACATATCTGACTGTAGAAATCCGCTAAAGCCGGCGTCAAGGAACGCTGTGAACAAAGCGGAAAGTATCGTCGACAATATGGAGCTTTTTCCTGCCAGACTCAATTAAATCAAACCGCTCTGCTTCTATTGTGTACAGCATCATTCCCTGGGCCTCTGCAATTTTGAGCGCACGAGCTTTATCGACAGGGTTGCCACGGAGAAGATTAAAATCGGTAGCATACAAAGACAGAGACATGATTTCTGCTGTTTCTGCGAGAACGGGATTCGCAGTAGATGCATAAATGCGAGTTATTCCCCTGTCTTTAAGCGCCTGGAGCAGAGTTCTGAGTGCGTAAATATCTTTGGCAAAATCGTTAACATTGCTTAAATGAACTCCTTCGGCGCGAACATCCTCGCGAAAAACAGCGTCCAGAAACATGGAAAGTTTTTCGGAATTGCGCACTGTCTCTGGAGTCAGGTGTGAAGGATTAAAGACTTTGGGTTTGGCATCGGCAAATTTAATCTCTACCCACATTTTCTGGCGGTACTCTTCAATCAGAGTCTGGATCTCTTTAACTTCCGGAGAAACGGGATTCACTGAATAAGAAAGCGGGATGCCCAGGGCGTTCCAGCGGCGCACTTCTTCCGCCCTGGAAACTCCTGTTATCATGACCATCGCTGCCGGCAATGAATTCTGAGGATCCGGATACAGATTTTGAGCTCCGCGAATATACAGCTTAACAAAAAGAGGAGACTCGTCTTCCCTGTGGACAGCCTTGTACAAAAACTGGCCCTCTGTTTTTCCGACCTGAACCGTCTCGTTCTTCAGAAAATAACCGCTCGTAAAGAGAACATCGAGGAAAGCATTCCGCTCTGCGGCGGAATAGTCTCCCACACAGGCCACGGATATCATCTCGTAAGTTACTTCACGTGATATTACATGGGAACACTGCCCCTGCGGCCACACCGTTGTCAAATCGTTCGCTACAGTAGAAAGTTCGGGGCGGGCCCAAAGAGCCTGAGCAATCAACAATGCAAAGAGAGGAAGTATGCGTTTCATGGGTTCTGCTCCTTTTCACCTTTCTTTTTGGGACGGTTAAAAATAATTACGTTCATGAGTTCCTTCTTCGCAGACTCCGAGAGAATATCTTGTTTGGGTTCAACTTTTCCTAGCAGCTCTTTTTTTGAGAAACCTTCCATTTTTAGGGAATAAACGGCATTAGCCAAAACAATTTGTCTTTTTTTAACATCTTCCACAGGCACCATCAGGGACAAAATAATGGCTTTGGATCCATTCGACAGGAACGCTGCGTATTCTCTGTAAGACCGCCCTTTGTGGCGCACATCCCAAATTGTCATGTGCATCTCCTGCCGGTCCTTGACGGTATCTTCGCGCAGCAGGCGAACAGAATTGTATTTAGCCGTAAGGCGTGCCGCCCGCAGGTTCACGAGTTCAAGTTGGCTGTATTCTCTATCGAGCAGCATGGAGCGCACCTCGAGAAGAGAGCCATCCTGGCTGGCCGTAAACAAGACTCCATTCTCTGCTTTTTTATAGTGGTGGTCCCACGAACCAGGAACATCCACAGAAAATCCAGGCTCACCATCAAGCGAATCCCAGTAAAACGTAAATGCCGAGGCCGGTAAAAAAGGAACCAGCAATAGAAGACGACTGAATCTGGCGATAATTTTATACATAGTTTTTCCCCTCATAATTATCGGCAATTATACTGGCAATTAAAGTTTTAGAGGGGGAGACTTGGCTTTGTTGCCGTCACGGTTTACTTTCTCTCCAGAGGCGGCAACAGATCTATTTTTCATTCTCCTGCGGTGGGCGGTTTGATGACATCTTTGGGTATGTGAATAGGGAGTATCTTAGGTAACCTCTGAACGTGCAACGAGCCGCAGGCAAAAAGTCCCT
>DYKF01000160.1 GCA_020722745.1 Caldithrix sp. | reverse complement strand
ACTTTCAAACGGCGGCGGAAACAATCAATGAAGGGCTAAAAATCAACCACGATTTTCCCCAGGGGATTCGGCTTTTAAAATATATCCGCGAGACAGGCAAGGTAGATCTCTGACCAAAATCCACCAGTGTGGATTAAATGATCTCAAGAAAAGGAAAATTATTCCTCTTTATTTCTACAAAAGATCACAATTTGTCATTTGAAAGTCTCCCACAAACGTAACGAGCAACACTAAAACACATGGAATTCCGAAAATGTTCGGAATGATAGGGGCGCTTTCACATAACAAACCATAAATGATTTCTACGGCATGCTAATTGCTTAAATTTCACGAGACAAGAAAAATTGGCGACCCAGGTCCCCGAGAGGAGCTGCGCCGGAAAGTAACTTACGATAGGGGGTCGAACAATATCATATGCTTACGGTGAAATTACTTAAGAGATTTCGGGTAGGAACCTAAAAGAGGCGCTCATGCCCAGGATGGGACTCCCAAATGCGCACGAGCAGGCTTTTCTTGACGATTCCCATGTACAGAAGGCACATTGGATAGTTTTACGGTAAAATAAGAGCAGACATTGAAACGTATTATTACAGTATTAGGAACGCGTCCCGAAGTCATTAAATTGGCCCCTGTTATCAAGGAGCTTGAAAGACGCCCGCATATGTTTGAATCGATCGTACTGGCGACAGGACAGCACGATGAACTGCTCAAGCAAACACTCGAAGTTTTTAAGGTTATACCCGATCATGCCCTGAAAGTCATGCGCCGAAATCAGGCACTGGCTTCATTAACATCAAGAATTATACAGGATATCGACAAGGCGTTGAAAAAATATCGCCCTGACGCGATTTTAGTTCAAGGAGATACAACCACGGTCATGGCGGCCTCTCTTGCAGCTTTCTACAATCGAATCACAATTGGTCATGTAGAGGCCGGATTGAGAACAAAAGACAAATATCAACCTTTTCCTGAGGAGATCAACCGGCGTCTTACCGACCAGTTAGCGGACTTTGCTTTTGCCCCCACGGAGGCGGCCCGAAAAAATCTTCTCCGGGCAGGGGTACCAAAACGAAAAATCTTCATAACCGGAAATACGGTGATCGACGCACTCCTGCAGGTATCGTCATTCGATAAACGGGAAACAATCCCCGAGATACCCCCGCTTCAGGAGCGGATGATCCTTATTACCGCCCACCGACGTGAAAACTTCGGAAAACCCTTCCTTAATGTATTTAATACATTACTTGATTTATCTCGAGATTTGAAAGATGTCAGTTTTGTGTATCCGGTTCATCCCAACCCCAATGTTTTTAAAATGGCACACGAAATTTTATCCGGACGTCCTAACATCCATTTAATTAAGCCGGTTAATTATATTGATTTCATCTGGCTCATGCGCCGCGCCCATATTATCGTGACAGATTCCGGCGGTGTTCAGGAAGAAGGGCCTTCCCTGCATAAGCCTCTCGTTATCCTCCGGGACAAGACGGAACGCCCCGAAGTGGTCAAAGCCGGGGGGGCTATTCTGGTGGGAAGCAGCAAAAATAGAATACGACAGGCCGTGTTACGCCTGATGACAGACAAAGACTTTTACCGGCAGATGGCAAATATTCCCAACCCCTACGGTGATGGGACCGCATCTGTAAAAATAGTCAATATCCTTGAGGAACACTATGGACATTACCATTGAAGAATTGATGAAACAGGGAGAAGAACATTTCCAAAGAGGGGATGTCTCACCAGCCCGGGAATGTTTCGAAAAAATTTTATCCCTGAAGCCCAATCATTCAGAGGCCAAAAACAATCTGGGCGTTATTTTGTTTCAACTGGGACAAATTGATGAAGCCATTGATTGCTTCCAAGACATTTTGAAAGAAGACGGCAATAACGAAGACGCCTTGGCCAATCTGAAAATGGTGCAGAATTTTTTGCAAGAAAAAGTCGGTCCTATTCAAAACTTAAAGCAACGTCTGAAGATAGGGTTCGTGTCTATCTGGTTTGAACGCGGTCAATCCTATGTGACGAAGATGATACGCGATGCTGTTGAAAAAACCCACGAAGCCTTTATTTTTGCGCGCACGGGTGGAGTTTACGGAGAAGCTAAGTTAGAGACATCCGGCCAGTGGGCCGTTCCAAACCTTACGGTTTGGCCTGATTATACTATACCGGAAGATGCGATTGTCGCATGGATACAAGACAATAAGCTGGATGTTGTCGTTTTTAATGAAGAGTATGACTGGAAGCTTGTCAAGGCGGTGAAGATGAGCGGCGTTAAAGTGCTCACCTATCTGGATTACTACAAGGATGAGTGGAAAGAGCATATGAACCTCTACGACGCGGTTTTATGCTCCACCAAAAGAGCTTATGCACAGGTAAAAGAGGTATGTCATGCCTATTATATAGGATGGGGGGTTGACACCGAACTTTTCCGCCCTCCTCTCCGAGAGCCGGAATACACCTTTTTTCATAACGCCGGCTGGCTGGGGATCAACTTCCGCAAAATGACCCCTGCGGTTATCGCCGCGTTCGACGCCGTATCAAAATTGATGCCCGACGTCAGTCTATTTGTTCACTCGCAAGCCAAAATAGAACTTTTGCCACCCATTGTGGTTGACATAATCAATAACAACCACCGGATCACGTATTATGTCGGGACCGTCCCGGCCCCGGGTCTCTACCATAAAGGGAAAATCCTTGTTTTCCCATCCAAACTTGAAGGTCTGGGGTTGCCTCTTTTCGAGGGTCTCTCCTGCGGGCTTCCCGTGATTGCAACAAACGCCCCGCCGATGAACGAGTTTATCAAGGACGGATTTAACGGTCTCCTTGTCGATGTTGCATTCCGGACAACGCGCAAGGATAATATCGCCTTTCCTGAAGAAATCGTGAACATGACGGATTTGGCCATTAAAATGGCCAGAATGGCCGCCGACGAGACTGTTCTTCGGCAGTTCCGTCTGAACGCCCGTCGCTTTGCTGAGAAAGAGCTGGCATTCCCCAAACTCAGCGCACGTATTCTCGATGTTTTAAAAGAGGTTTGTCAACAATGATCATTCATCTTGTAGGCGCTCAGCGGACAAATTATCCATGGGGTTTTGAAAACCGCCTGATTCCGGCCATCAAGGAATTAGGACATACCCTCATATCGACTGATTACCGCCAGGAACGCCCTCATCTGCAGAAGCTGCTGACCCAAAAGGCGGATCTGATTCTGGTCTGTAAAGGAGAAGGAATCAAGCCGGATTTGCTCGAGGCTTGTCCCGCCGTTACAGCCGTATGGTATGCGGAACAGCTCGGCACGCCCTTCAGCCACGATGAGACATCGCTTGCCCGCCGCAAAGAGCTGGCTTTCAATCTTCCGGCCTTCGACTATGCCTTTTCGCATGATCCAGCCAATCTCCTCATATACAAACGGCTCGGGGCGCAAAGGGTATCTCCCCTGCCCTGCGCGGCTGTTGACCCGGCACTGAACCGAAAGCTTGATATACCCAAAAAATATGATGTCGTCTTTGTCGGTTCAAAAACACCGCGGCGAAAAAAACTTCTTGAGGACTTGGCGCAGAAAGGCATCGCTGTTTACACCCCCGACATATGGGATGCTGAAGAATTGAACAATCTCTTTAACGAAAGCCGTATCGTCCTGAATCTGCATCTCTCCGATCTCCTGAATACGGAGACGCGCGTCGCCGAAGTTCTGGGAGCAGGTTCATTTCTTTTAACTGAACCCCTGTCTGATCGTGATCTTGTCCAACCGGGAAAACATTTTGCTGAATTCGCGAGCGGAGATATGGAGGAATTGGCAGGGAAGATTCGCTACTACCTTGCCCACGAAAAGGAAAGGGAGACGATCGCGCTGGATGGGTATCGTTTTATTCATCAAAACCATACATACGCTAAACGTATTCAGACGATTCTTGACGCGGTGGATTTTTCCCTTAATCGGCGCATCTGGCCTTCTTATTCCCTGGGGATTCCTCTGAACACCCGTTTGCAACCAACACTGCGTCTTGAGCGCTACAATACCATGGTGAAAGAAAGCTTGAAGACCGAGCTGAAACTAACCGATGCGTTTGTCTACTCGCAACAGTGGTACGACACGGAATATCATTTAGAACGGCTTGGTCTTGATGTCCGCACGTTCGATGAAATTCGCACTCAGTACGAAAACAATAGCTATCGCAAACGTCTTCAGGCTATTTTAGACTTTGCAAAAATCGACCAGGGCCCGTTGAACTGGCTGGAGGTAGGGTGTCACGTTGGAATGACCGCTTACTGGGCGGCTTGCCGTTATCCGCAGGCCCATTTTTACATGTTTGATTTCAGCAAGACGTCCATCGACTGGCTGCACAGGGAATTTCCGTTCCCGAAACGGGCGACGATCTGGCAGACTTCAGTGGAAAATATCCGCCTGCCCGATGATTCGCTTGACAGCCGGATGGACGTTGTAACCTGCATGGATGTGACTCAACACCTCCCCGATCCTGTTTACCGGAAAATGATCGATGAGTTGAAACGCGTGATGAAACCCTCAGGACTTTTGATTCTTTTGCAGGGAACAGCGCCAAACGAAGAACATATCCACATCCTGCAGGAAGAGCAGATAGATGCAGATTTTCTGGCGGCGGGATTTGAAAAGACCCCATCCCTGCACCCTACAGTGCACCTGTTCAGAAAACCGTGCGACGAATCCCTGTCCGAAGGCGATATAAAAAGCCACAACCATTCAGTTTCTTCATCCACCCCCGTGAATGGTCAACAAAAGGAAAATTCCCAATCACTCAAGAACTCCCGCGAACAAAACGATACCGGGCATCTTGTTAAACGAATAGATGCCCGGCCAATTCCTAATATCCAAGGACCTAATGCTTCGACTTTACAGAATAGCGCATCTGCAAATGATATCGGGCTAACCCTGGAAGAGTATCCGTCCACCGGAAAACGTAGTCGAAACCTTAGAATTCTTGCAGCTTTTGCCCACTTCAACTGGGAGGACCACAATCTTCAACCCGCCCTGGAAGAATTCGGCGAGGTTATCAGACTTCGGTGGCCGCCTTATAACCAGTACGAAGACAACTGGCATTTTTCCAAAAAGCAATGGTTTAATATCCGATTGCTGGAAGCAATAGAAAAGGCGCATGCGGCAAAACCGATTGATGTCTTTTTTGGTTACGTGTCCGGCCGTCTTGTTTTTCCAAGTACGATAAGAACAATAGGGCGCATGGGCATCCCCACATTGAGCATGTCTCTCGATGACAGGACCAAATTCAGGAGTCGGCTGGAGCCAACCGGCTATGCTGGCATGATAGATATCGCCGGCGCATTCAGCTTGTGCTGGACCAGTACTGAAGACGCTGTAAAGCAATATGAATCCGTCGGAGCCAGAGCAATATACCTCCCGGAAGGGGCAAATCCACTTGTTTACAGACCTCTGAATATCCCATTTGATATGGATGTTTCTTTCGTGGGGCAATGCTACGGTCAAAGGGCAAAAATTATCGAACAGTTAAAAAACAAAGGCATAAACGTCCAGACCTTCGGAAAAGGCTGGCCATCAGGCGAATTAACCGTGGAAGAGATGGTGCAAATTTACAACAGAAGCCGCATTAATATCGGCTTTTCCATGGTCGGCGACCATGAAGATGTCTTCTGCCTGAAGGGACGGGATTTTGAAATCCCGATAAGCGGTGGCCTTTACCTTACGCAATTTCATCCTGAACTCGGTAATGTCTATGATATCGGGAAAGAAATCATCTGTTATCAGGGGCTTGACGACATGGTTGCGAAAATCAGGCATTACCTCGAACGACCGGAAGAAGCGGAAGAAATCCGGAAGGCTGGCTATCAACGAGCAGTAAAAGAGCATACCTGGGTTCAGCGTTTCAGACGTGCCTTCGAGGCAATGGGCCTGTTAAAAT
>DYKF01000159.1 GCA_020722745.1 Caldithrix sp. | reverse complement strand
AGAGCTTACTTTGCTTTTCAAACAAAATCCCCTAAAAATCTGTCAGATATCTCTCTGGGTTGCATAATGTAGATTAAGATAAACTCTTGACACAGAAAGAGAAAAAAGTCATTGCTACCTTGATACAGCAGAATCATAGGAGAAAGTGATGGCTACCCCGGGCGAATCCCAATCCAACGTACTTAAAATAGGCATAAGCACCCTCTCCGAACTCGAGGAAAAGGTTAAGGCCTTTAGAACTATAAACCTAAACGTTAAAAAAAGACGTTTTATATTGTCCCGCGAAGAGATTCGTGACAGCTCTGGAACTCCCATTGTAAAAAAGGGCGAAGAATTTGACGTTTCCAAAGTGATGCTGTTAAAGCGCGGGCATAAAGCGGATGACACATTTAAAACCTTTCAGCCCGACGAAGGGATAGTGATTATATCAGACATGTCGACCCCTGCCGGTATACAGTTGTCCATGGATCTCGTTACGCAGGTGATGAATATTGGCGGTGGCGCCTACGAGGCGTTTATTGACAGGGTAGATTCCTTTCGCGAGCTTTCGGGACTTTTGCAGAAAGCCCTGTTCCCCAAGCTCATGATTGTCGGTTACATTACTCCAGAGAAAGTTCAGGAGGAGGCTGCCTTTTACAATGTTATCAGGCGTGCCGACCCCTATTTGCGCATTTTAGAAGTTCTACATACGGGAGTAAAACAAAGAGGTCTATTGGCGAAAGTGAATCATATTTCTATCCATGCCGAAGACAAAGAATCCTGGAAAAGATTCATCGTAGAAATTGTACAGGAGTATACCAAGCCATATTCTATGGAGGAAAGATGATTTCTTTGGTTGCTGCCGTATGGACGGCCTTTCTTCCGCAGGACACTGCGTACGATGGGCGAAGCAGCGTTTTTCTACAGGATGGCATAGCCCTTGTATCCGAACGCGCGGATTGTTCCGATGAACTTCTGCTCAAATCTGCCGAGTACAAAAGTGTTGTCATTCGATATTGCAGCGATGGATGGGGCGTGGAGGAGCAGGGCAGTGAAATTCTCCATTCCGCTTCATCGTCAAGAATTCCAGGGGTTTCTTTTTTTCCCATGGATAATGATAGGTTGATTGTGCATGTACCTGAATCGGTACCTCCTTTGTATATTCTTAAAAAAGGTAAAAGTCGTGGATATTCGGAAGTTGCTTTTTCGCGCGATTCGTTTATTATTGCTTCCGGAGGCAACGATTATCTTTTAATACCGGGCCCGGAAGACACGGAAGTTCAAAAGTTACAGTGGTCGCATGGAACAAGGCCCTCCATGATTCCTCTGTTGCAGACCTTTTGGAGAGAAGACGACGGTCGCGTTCTTTTGGGAAAACTGCGCAGCGGAGATTATGTTCTGTACCACATTGAATCCGATGACTGGCTTTTGCCCGTTCCCGAGGAGATCAATGATAAAGAAAAAAAAATATTCTCTTCGGCAAATGTGCTTTTGCGGCTGACTCTTCCTCCCCGAGACCGCCGCAGTTATTTTGAAATTTACGTAGATGGAGAGTCTGTCGGAAGATCTTCCATTGTTCAGGATGGCGCAGAGCTTCTTTCTGGTTTGCGCATTTCTCCCGGCAAGCATGTAATAAAGCTCGTTCATTTTTTTGCCGATACATCAGCGGGAGATGAGGAATACCGCCGCTCTAATAACGTACACCAGCCGCCTGTCTTCCAGGTGGAGGTTCAGGACAAAAAACACTATATGGTTATTTTACAGAGTGCTGCGGGCGGCAGCCAGTCCTTTCAGATGGAATACAGCGAAGTTACTCCCTGAGTTTGCTTTTTTTCTACTTCTTTCACTCACTGCTTTTGCACAGGAAAATTGCTGTGCCGCACAAAATGCTATTGCTCTGGAATCACTTCGCAAAGAGGAATACGCAGAGGCTGCTCTTCTGTACGATTCTCTTTTGGAGAAGCGTCCTAATCGCATTGACTGGGCAATTAACCGCGCCATCATCCACGAGAGAATGGGAGAGCGCGATGCCGCGCGAAAACTGTACGAACAAATTCTCCGCCAGGATTCCGCGCATGGAACGGTTTTGTACAATCTAGCCCTGTTAGAATACAGAGCCGGGAACTTCGAAACATCGCAGCATCTTCTCCAGAAACTTCTGAACCAAAACCCGTCGCATACGCAGGCTCTTATGACACAGGTTGCTCTTTCCATAGAACACTTTGATGGCAGAGAAGAAAATCTTCTGGATGCAGAATCTCTTCTGGATAGACTGCCGCCTTCCCAGATTGGGGCAATCCATTATTACCGTGGTCTGATTGCAGAAAAGAGAGGAAAGGTTTCTCTGGCCTTGTATCATTACATGGAAAGTGAAAGATATTCTGGAGAAAGCGCGCCGTATTTTCAGACGCTGGAACAAAGAATGCAAGCCCTGAAAAACGGTTTTCACTGGACAGGTAGCTGACTTCTTTAATTCTGGAAATCGTGTTAGCGGAAAATCCCTATAAAACTCTCGACGAAGACATTTCCTATCTAAATGCACTTCTTGTTGAGACAGTGCGCAAACAGGAAGGAGAACATGTTTACCGGCTCGTTTCAGAAATCCGCGATCTTGCTCATAAAGTAAGAACTTCTGAAGCCGGCTACGAAGAGCTTGAAGCATTTCTTTCCGGTATCAATGTGGACGATGCCATTCCCGTGGCGCGTGCATTCACGTACTTTTTAACTCTGAGCAATATTGCAGAGCGCCATCATAAAATCCGGCGGTCCCGCTATTATGCCCGCAACCCCAATGCAGCTCCCCAAAAGGCAAGCCTGGACGATACCTTGAAAACTCTGCTCGAGCGAGGTGTTACTTCGGAGCAGATTTACGACGCGATTACTTCGCAGGAAATTGAGCTTGTTTTTACTGCTCACCCGACAGAGGTCGTGCGCAGAACACTGCTCATGAAATATATGCGCATAGGCGAAGCGTTAGAGCGCCGTGATAGAGCTGATCTCACTATCCCTGAAAAAGAACAAATCGACGAAGACATTGTGCGGGAATTGTATGCCATTTGGGATACTGATGAAATTCGCCGTGAAAAACAGACTCCGTTTGATGAAGCTCTCGGAGGCTTGCTCGTCTTTGAGCAGACTCTCTGGAACGAGGTTCCCAAATTTGTACGCAATCTCGACAAGGCATTGCAGCGGCAGACGGGTAAATCACTTCCTCTGCACGCGGCTCCCGTTCGGTTTGGCTCCTGGATGGGGGGAGACAGAGACGGAAATCCCAATGTAAAACCCATTACGACTCGGCGGGTGGTATGGCTGGCACAGTCTATGGGCGCTTCTCTCTACGAGAAAGAACTGCGGCAACTTCACTTTGAATTGTCCATGACGACCTGTTCTGCCGAATTGCGGGAAATAGTGGGGGATGCCCACGAGCCCTACCGGGCCTTTTTAAAAATTATTATCGATAAAATATCGGCAACGCGGCAGCGGCAGGAAGACCTCCTTGAAGGCAAAACGCCTGGCGCATTTCCTTACTATCGCGATAACGATTCCCTCTTTAACGAACTCAAAGTAATTTACCGGTCTCTGCACAATACGGGCAACGGCATTGTGGCAGATGGTCGCCTTCTCGATTTAATTCGCCGTCTGGTTGTATTTGGCCTTTCTCTGGTTAAGCTGGATATTCGACAGGAATCTGGAAAGCATACCAAAGCGATGAACGCCATCACAGAATATCTGGGGCTTGGTTCTTATGCATCGTGGAGCGAGGAGCAAAAGCAGGAATTTCTGCTCAGGGAAATACAAAATCCCCGACCTCTGATTCCAGAAGATTTCAAAGGCGACGAAGAAGTCATGGATGTCATCGATACATTTTTTATGTTAGGCAGAATCCGCACGGAATCTCTTGGTGCGTACGTTATTTCTATGGCGCAACATCCTTCGGACGTTCTCGTCGTGGAATTGCTCCAGAAGGCAACGGGTCGCAAGAACAAGCCTTTGCGGGTGGTTCCGCTCTTTGAGACGGTTACCGATTTGCGCAATGCGGGTGCAACCATAGACGCACTGCTCAGCATTGATTGGTACAAAAAACATATCAAGGGCCGACAGGAAGTCATGATTGGTTATTCAGATTCTTCCAAAGATGTTGGACGTTTTTCTGCTTCCTGGGAATTGTATAAGGGCCAGGAAGACGTTGCTGCCGTTTGTGAAAAACATGGCGTAAAGTTGACTTTGTTTCATGGAAGGGGCGGCACCGTTGGACGCGGCGGCGGGCCCACATATCTTGCGATTCTCGCTCAGCCGCCGGGTACCGTCAATGGAATTCTCCGCGTTACCGAACAGGGCGAGATGATACAGGCAAAATTTGGCGTTGCCGGTGTTGCCCAGAGAACTCTCGATATTTATACTTCCGCGACGTTAGACGCAACACTTCTACCACCACCCAGGCCCCGACAGGAGTGGAGAGAGAGAATGGAAAAACTCTCCGAGATATCTGCCCAGACGTACAGCAGTTTTGTTAAGGACAACGAAAACTTTGTTGCCTTCTTTCGCCAGCTTACGCCAGAGCAGGAGTTGTCTAATCTTAACATTGGTTCCCGTCCGGCGCGGCGCCGAAAAGATGGTGGCATAGAGTCGCTACGCGCCATTCCGTGGATTTTTGCCTGGACACAGGTTCGCCTTTTGTTGCCAAGCTGGCTCGGTTTTGACGCAGCCATGCAGTGGGCAGAGGAAAATAACCTCATGGAAGAAATGCGCAATATGTACGACGACTGGTCTTTTTTCCATTCTACCGTAGATCTCGTGGAAATGGTGCTCGTAAAAACAGAACCGGGAATCGCGCGCATGTATGCCAAGCATCTCGTTTCACCCAATCTTAAATATATTGCCGATGATATTTTTTACAGCTTGGATAAAGCCTTTGAATATATCCGAAAGGTTTCTGGCCACAACGAGTTGTTAGAGGATAACGAGCCGCTTTCCAAATCGCTTGCACTGCGCTATCCATATCTGGATCCCATGAATTTATTGCAGGTTGAGCTGTTGCGCCGCTTTCGGGAAAACGAGGGTGACGAAAAACTTCGCCGCGCGCTTCTCATCACCATCAGCGGAGTAGCTGCGGGGATGAGAAATACGGGTTGATTCACTTGTAGTGCTTGGCTTGATCCGGCAGAAGTTCTTCGCGCAAACCAGACACGTCAAGAATGCGCGTATATCCTCGTCCTACTTCCACTAATTTTTTTTGTTCAAACTTTTTAATAATTCTTGTGACAACTTCCCGCGCTGTTCCCAAATGCGTGGCAATTTGCTCATGGCTCATGGCTAGAGTATGGTTGGAATTTGCACGGCGCAGAAAAAAATTGGCCAGTCGCTTGTCCAGGCTCATGAGTGTTGCTTCTTCAAGAGAATTGACAAGATCAAAAATACGGGTAGATAATATTTCAAATGTAAATTTCTGCAAAGCCGGTTCTGTTGCGAAAAGTTCGCGGTACAGTGCGGATGGAATAATAACAAAGCGCGTGAAGGTTTTCTCCATGTCTACCCAGGCGGGAAAGAGAGTGTCGGAAAAAACCGAATTAATGGAGAGGATGCAGGATTCCCCCGGATCTACCCAGTAAAGCGTGCTCTCCTTTGCAGATTCTGTGATTGTATAAACGCGGAGTTGTCCTTCCTGCACAAGGACTACTCCTCCAGAATGGTCTCCTTTTTTTACAATACTGTGTTTAGCATTGTCGAATATTATTTTTGATTGTTGGATCAGTTTCTCCTGCGCCTGTTTGGAAAGGTCGGCAAAAAAACTGAATTTCGATAAAACTTCGATTGGTTCCATATATCCTCCGGAAATACAAGCAGTGCTTAACACCATGTACATTAATCTTTAATAAAGATTTTTTGTATACAATAAAGAAAACACCAATAAAGAATGTATTAAGTAAGCTCTGAAAAAGTTTGCCTGAGGCTCGCTTCGCGTTCAGAGCTTAC
>DYKF01000158.1:1453-5953 GCA_020722745.1 Caldithrix sp. | reverse complement strand
AGCCGTACTAAACTTAGGTAACCTCTGAAAAAGTCCCTCCGTGGACTTTTTCAGACCGCAAAACCCTGGCAAAGCCAGCTGTTTTGCTCCATTTTGCTGCGAAAACATACGTTTTCTCCGCAAAATGCCGGTGAATTTACCCCGAGCGCAGCCGAGGGGTCCATGTACCGGAAGTAAGCTCTGAACGCGAAGCGAGCGAGCCTGCCCCGAGTGCCATTGCAAGGCAATGGCGTACTTGTGCTGAGCCTGTCGAAGCATCGAGGGGAAGGCAAAACTTTTTCAGAGCTTACCTAAGTGTTTCGCGGCGAATGATGTGGCTTTCTGGATTATTATTTAGTGCGGATAAACTAAACTCATCCTGTTTCACAAGCCTTCTTCCATGGAAGAACTGCGCAAAGTTCTTGCAGAACTGCTCGACGTGTCAAAGCGGGATTTTCACAACAGACTCCATGAATCCCGTTAAACCTGTCGTCATTGTAAGCCGCTGTCTGGGGATCGAAGCCTGCCGCTACAATGGCGAGATTATCCGAGACGATCTAACATCTGCTCTCGCAAATTTCGCCGATATAATTTCGGTTTGTCCGGAATCTGATATCGGAATGGGTACGCCACGTGATCCCGTAAGAATCGTAGAAAACAAAGACGGAAAATTTCTGCATCAGGAAAAGACAGGCAATAATTATACGGAAGCCATGGCGAATTTTTCGGAATCTTTTTTGCAGAGCAGAATTATCGCCGATGGCTTTATCCTCAAAAGCAAATCGCCATCCTGCGCTATTCACGATGCAAGAATCTACAATGGATTTTCTCCCACGGCCATGCACCATCGCGGAGCCGGATTTTTGGGCGAAGCCGTTTTGATACATCATCCGTTAAGCCCCGTAGAAGACGAAGCGCGTCTTTCCAATTTTTCCATCCGGGAAAACTTTTTAACCCGACTTTTTATTTTTGCCATGCTGCGACGTTTATCCGATGCAGGAATCCATGAACTGTTAGAATTCCATCGCAGAAATAAAATTCTACTGATGGCATACGGCCACTCCGGGCAAAAACAGCTTGGCCATATTTTAGGCGACTATACCGAAAATTACAATGCCGTTTACACAGCGTACGCGGAAACTTTTCGCAAACATCTATCGACAATACCAACTTATAAAAACCGAATCAATGCTCTGGTGCACGCGATCGGAGGAATGAAAAAAGAGCTGAAAAGCACAGAAAAAAAACTTTTTGCGGATTCCCTCGAAGACTACCGAAAAGAACGACTTCCCTATCCCGCCATACTGAAACTGTTGCACGGGTGGGCAGTAACATACGAAAACAATTATCTTCTTGAACAGAGCATCCTGAACCCTTTTCCGGCAGATCTTTTTTTGCTGAACGATTCCGGTACGGGAAGAAAGTCAGCGAGGTAAAGGATAATTGACGACAGGAGCGCCTTGAAAACTTTTCCCCATGAAATATTTTCCGCTCTTCTTAGCACTCGTTCTTGCAACAGCCTGCAGCCCCAAAAAAGATAATTCTATACAGGATTTTCTAAGGACTGCCACAGCCGCAGAAAAAGCTATCCACGAAAAAGTACCAATCTACGATGACTATCGCAGTTCCCAGACAGAGTCGGAACTGAGAACCTATCTACTCATGAAGCATCTCGAAGTTGCATCGCAGACACAGCAGGGCTTCATAGAAGATGAACAGGAACTGCAGCAGTGGATAGAGCAGGGAGTCATGAAAAATATTGACACCAGTAAAGAAAACCGTGGGTACTTTTTTTACGGAGTTCCGACAAAATACAGATATTTGTCCTCCTCTGCCGCAAATGGTCTGAATACAGTGGCTGAACGGTTTAACGCTTCTTTGGAAAAATGGACCGGACCAATGCCCAATGTTCGCTTTGCCGTTTCGTCTGCTGTTCGTCCCCAACAATACCAGAACAATCTACAGGGAAAAAATGCTAACGCAGCCTTCATGTCCTCTCACAGCAGCGGCATAAGTTTTGATATATTTTACGACACTTTTTTTGTAGATATTCCTGTACCTCAAACGAAGAGTACATTCATGGCGGAAGACCTGGAGGCCCTGCGTGTAAGAACAGGCTACTGGCTGGGGGGCAACCTGCGCAGACAACTGCGGTCTGCTCTTGTCGCTGCTCTGTTAGAATTGCAGCGAGAAGGCAAAATTTATGCGATCTACGAGGCAAACCAGAGAACCTACCACGTTACCATTCTGCCGGGCCAATTTTGAATGTACAGCCTGCGAACAATGAACAATTAAGCATCCATGTTTAAGAACAGCAGCGAATGGTACCACTGGTCTAACTTTCCACTGTACGGAATAGCCATTTTCATAACGTTTTCGATTTCTTTTACGCAATTATTTCTTGCACTGGCATTGCTTATTGCTCTGTTAGACAAAAAGAATTCTCTGAAAAACGAAACGGGAGATCCGCCGCAAAAAATTCTCTTTACTCTGATTGGTCTATGGATTTTTTACCGCGTTTTTCATGTTTTTTATTCCAGACATTTTATGGAAGAACTGATTCTTGCGCGGGAACTTCTTTTATTTTCCATTCTTCCGCTATTCCTATACCGCATCAAAAACAAAGCTATTTTAATGGCTTTGCTATGGTCTATGGTCATTGGAGTTGCGCTGCCATTTTCCAATTTGTGGTATATGCAATTCACGGGAATCAAAGACATTATGCCGATGTCGTTCCGCTACAATGCATTTGGCGGCATGAACCCTCTCACCTTTACAGCTACCTCCGGCATTGCTTTTTTTATCCTGAGCGGAACTTTTCTATACGCCTTTTCTAACGGCAAAAAACATCTCGCCATAGCTTCTCTCGCGGGAGCACTAATGGCTCTCACCAGTTTTTACTTTTCGCATTCGCGAGGGGGCTACCTTGCGCTGGCCTTTGCCACAGGTGTTCTGTCCCTGTTCTGGTTTCGCCGCGCGCATGTCGTGATAATGCCGCTGGGGCTTCTTGCCGTAGCCTGGCTTTTATCGCATGGCTTTGCTGATTCTCTGATACAACGCTATGTGTCTTTTTTTGACCCCGAAGGAGGCAATTACACCAGCTTTCTGAACCGCATACAGCAGTGGGAAGCCGGCTTTGCCATGTGGCAAAAATGGCCGCTGCTTGGAACCGGCTTCGCGGACTACCATTATTTTTATCCGGAATTTATAAAGGTTGGGTATGTAAAATGGGCCGCCGTTACGGATCCCAAAAATGTCATGCACCTGCATAACGATTATCTCGACACTCTCGTTTTTTACGGAATCACAGGATTTGCCATATTATACCTTCTGCTGACCCAGCCGCTGGCCGACTTTTTTCGATACAAAAAATCTCTGCCCTGGGGAGAGCGCGCCATTGGCTGGAGTATTTTTGCGGCGCTGTTGTTTATGTTTGTGGCGGGAACATCGCAGGCAGAGCTCATAGACGACCAGGCCCAAACGAGCATTTACTTTGCGATTGGCTTGCTATACCGATTGCTGCAGAGCGACATACGCAACATCGCAGACGAAGACTAAGCGCGACAGTTATAGCCACTGCTTTTTCAGGGCGAAGTTGTGAAGGTAATCGAAGCATCGCCAAAAGCATTCCCTGCGTAGTCTTTCACCGTTGCCGCAGGTATCGAAACCGTATAATCAGTATTGGCAGTTAGACGCGTGCTCGGTCTAAAATACACAGCTCTGTCATACGAACTGTAATACACATTGCCGGCATGGGCGGGGGTAATGCTGATAGCAGACGCATCGACGGTGTCCGGGTCTATTTGTTCGTCGAGATAAAAGTAAATATTAGACCAAGTATATACATTTGTCTCGCCATTGACTGGATAGGTAGAAGAAAGCACTGGCGGTGTGGTATCTTCCGTAACGGTGACATCCGCTGGATTGGCCACAAACACCCAGGAAGTACCCTCTTTGAGAACAGCACTTGAAACATTCACTTTGCTTCCTATTGCGGGCACGCTGGAGAAAGCAGCGCTGTCAAACAAGTAGCTGTTGCCGCACAAAGAAATCAACTCGTATTCCGCTCCCTCATTTTCCGTGACGACAAGATTGCTGCCAGATACAATGCGCGACTCGTTATAATCGTACAGGGAATACCAGTTCGTAATAGACTCTTTGTTAATCGAGGCACTGCCACCATCGTTAGACGTAACCGTGGCAGCCGTAATGGTATCCCATGCGCCGCTCCCGCCCGAACCGGCCTGCACGATTAAATCGAGTGTATTGCCAACGCTTACGCCAGTTATTCCGGCATTTACAAGAATAGCCCGGCCACCATTCAATTCCTGCACGGTAAAGCGAGTGGGATCCTGAGCGTCTACCCATGTAACGACAACTCCGTACAACGGGATAGACTGCCCCGTAAACGGGAACATGGAAATAATGGAAGATAGACTCGGGCAAATGGTATACACTCCGCCAGCCACTTCGCTCGTCTCGCCGTCTTTGACGGTAACAGCATAGATGGTGAGCGGAGAA
>DYKF01000158.1:0-1353 GCA_020722745.1 Caldithrix sp. | reverse complement strand
CACTTCGCTCGTCTCGCCGTCTTTGACGGTAACAGCATAGATGGTGAGCGGAGAATTAGCAATGCTCACATACACGGGATTCTCGTACGGAAGACCGTTAGAGGCAGAAGGAATGCTGCCGTCTGTCGTGTAATAGACGACGCCATCTTCTCTTGGAGCCATATTAACATATTGTTCCGTAGAATATTTGCCAGCGGGAGGATCCATAGAAGGAGTTTTGACGCTGTTGAGCTCTGGCGTCGACTGCGAACAGGAAAAAAATAGCAGGGCAGCAACCGCCAGCAAAGTGATTTTTTTCATATGCAAACTCCTGAGACAAATCTGCAAATTCCCATTCAGGAAACCGCTGTGAAAGTATTGCACGCAGCGGCCTTAACAGTACAACTGTTTTTTATGGCCAGCCTGGACGCAGAAGCACAAGAGGCTCTCCCGTTTTCTTAGACTGCCGCCTGGCCCGCCGGGAAGATGCTTCGTACGTTTCAAAATCCTCCGGCCTGCGAAGCAGCAGCTTTTCCCAAAAGGTAAAATGAGCATCTATATATGCCTGCCGAATATCGGCGGGCCGGGAGCTGAGCGGACAATGCTCGCGAAATTCCTGCATAAACTGGAGAGCCGAAAAAACACCGCGCTCGTCAATATAGGGTTCCAAAGGAAACGTGCGGCAACTAATGGATCGATTGACCCTCTCGCAACCCGCCTCTCCGGAACAGGTCGAAAAAACGATATCGCCCTTTTGAGCCTCCCTCGAGAGAGCCTTCTCGGAATCTGTGCGGGGCCGCCATTTTTGCCACAGCCCGGAGCGCTCAAACAGCAGAGAAAATTCGGAGCGATACAGCCAGGGAAGTGCAAGATCATTGCGACAGCAAAACGAAACCCCGCCGTTGTCCGGACGGCAGAGATTCCCGCAATCGTAGTCAGTTATTTCTTCGCCAAGCAGAGAATGGTAATACGATATTTCTTCGCGACTCAGCGGATAGCTCCGGCTCCTCATATTCCATTGTTCTGATCTGTTTTGCGCAATCAAGTGAAATAGGGTGCCCTATGCGGGCAGCAATGTATCGCACAAGCTATTTTTTCGTTAGAGTGTGTAATTGAATGTATGAATCTTCAGGATTAAAAATTCTCGATAGCCCAAATTCGTACGCAATTTCAACCTAAAATGATAGTTCTGGAAGGTGGATGCAGTTCGAATTTGTCTCCATGCATTCCAGCGAAGTTGAAAATTCAGATTTTTTTCAGTTTTCAAAAAAAATTGAGGAAAAATAAAACAATCGCAATTTCGTCCGGTATTACATATATATGCAATACATTCAACAAACACAGCACCATCGTACTTCCATAACTCTCACGCTA
>DYKF01000157.1 GCA_020722745.1 Caldithrix sp. | reverse complement strand
TGTCACATGCCAAAGGCCTTTCACTAAAGCTGGCCCCTGCCAGCAAACAAAATTTTACATCAAAATTAGATTAGGATTCCATAAGAGCGATACGCGCACCGCAGCTGATTGGGCAAAGAATCAGTTGCCCCTCTAACGACAAAGTGACTCCCGTTGGCAATCAATATCCGCCCGAAGGGCTCCCCTCCTTAAAAACATTTTCGCACAATTTCCCCAAAGGTCCCTCAAAAAGGTTTACAAAACTGTCGCATCTGGAAAGGTGGCCCATGTCATCCATCATAGAAGAAATTTATGCACGCGAAGTCCTCGACTCTCGCGGAAACCCAACCGTAGAAGTAGAAGTACAGCTCGAAAGCGGCGACGTAGGTCGCGCCATTGTGCCATCCGGCGCATCGACAGGTTCGCGCGAAGCACTGGAGCTGCGCGATGGCGATGCAAAACGTTATGGCGGCAAGGGCGTACTCAAAGCCATAGAAAACATCCTTGAAACGCTAAACCCCAACCTCGTGGGAATGGACTCCACAGACCAGGCGGGCATAGACGCCCTGATGCTGGAACTCGATGGAACCGAAAACAAAAGCAAACTGGGAGCCAATGCCATTCTCGCAGTTTCCATGGCCAACGCCCACGCTGCGGCATCTTACTTCGAGATGGATCTTTTCCGTTATTTAGGGGGACCATTCGCACGCACCCTGCCCGTTCCCATGATGAACGTACTCAACGGCGGCGTCCATGCAGATAACAACCTCGACTTTCAGGAATTCATGATTATCCCCGTAGCGCACAAAACATTCCGCGAGTCGCTGCGCCAGGCAGTGGAAATTTTTCACGCGCTTAAAAGAGTGCTCAAAGACAAAGGCCTTAGCACTTCTGTAGGCGACGAAGGTGGCTTTGCGCCCAGCCTGAAATCTAACCGTGAAGGTCTGGATCTTCTGATGCTTGCCATTGAAGCCGCTGGTTACAGGCCCGGCCACGACACCTATATTGCCATGGACGCTGCTGCCAGTGAGTTTTACAAAAATGGCCGCTATGAGCTCGCGGGAGAAGGCCAGTCATTAGACGGCAAAGGCCTCGTGGAACTCTATGCAGACTACCAGTCTAAGTATCCCATTATCTCTCTGGAAGACGGGATGGCCGAAGGCGACTGGGATGCCTGGAAAATTCTCTCCGATACTCTGGGCTCTAAAATGCAGATTGTTGGCGACGATTTATTTGTCACTAATCCGCGAATTCTCCAGGAAGGAATCGACAAAAAAATTGCGAACAGCATTCTCATTAAGGTCAACCAGATCGGCAGCCTCACAGAGACTATCGAAACCATGAAATTGGCCAAAAAGCACGCGTATTCCACCGTTATTTCGCATCGTTCTGGCGAAACCGAAGATACGACGATTGCGGATCTGGCTGTTGCGACGGAGGCCGGACAAATCAAAACGGGATCTCTCAGCCGCACAGACCGCGTTGCCAAATACAATCAGCTTTTGCGCATAGAAGACGTCCTTGGCGACTCTGCCGTGTATCCCGGGAAGGCTGCTTTCCGCTACCTGTAATTCATGAAGTCCGCGCTCAACCGGATTTTTTCTCGGAGCTGGGCGCGGCTCCGCCACCACTGGCTCTCTGTTCCAACCGCCTTGCTTGCCGTTCAGTTTTTGGGATACGTGTATTTCTTCAGCGAGAGCGGTCTGGTTCATTACAATATTTTAAAAAAAGACAAAGCCGTTCTTGTATCCGAAATTGCGGTATTGGAAAAGCAGAAAGCGGAACTCCAGCAGGAACTCGGCATTTTAAGCGACGACCAAAAAGCCATGGAAAAATTCTCCCGCGAATTTTTTCTATACCCGGAAAAAGTAACAATTCTTAAATTCACGGGTGGTGAACCAACAGAAATAGAAAAGCAGAATAAAAAGACAAATTTTCTACAATACCAGATATGGTATTTTGGGATTTCCTTTGCTTCCCTTTTGATTGTCGTTTTTATCTTCTGGCATTTTCGCCACCGCGAAATTCCCGAGGACGAAAACTATGAGATATAAAATTCTATTCTTTTTCTTAGCATGGATTCCCGCTTTCTCTGTTGCGACGCGCAGCGAAGCGATAGAGAATCTTACCAGCCGTACGTCTCGCGAAAAGATGCGCGCTGCCATTGGATGGTTCCAGGAAAATGGAAAACCAGCCGATATCTCTCCTCTGCTCTATTCCGCCGAGACAGCACAGTTTGCGAGCTGCTCGGAAAAACTACTCCAGGCCACCCTGTCCATAGACGCTGGAATTACGTTTCGCGAGCTCGAAAAGCGATCTGCCGACAACCCGGAAGCAAGGCTTCTATACGCTTTTTTACTTACGGAAGAAAATAGTTCGCGCACATTTCAGGAAGAATACCAGCTCGCCTTTCGCAGGTTAAAACTGGCAGACTACTTTTTTACTCTGCCGCCCAGGCTTATGGAGGGGCGATGGAAATTTTTGCTCCGCGCCATCCCGTTAGAGGTCATCCGCGAGAATGTTTCGCCTCCCTACCTTTATCTGGCTTTGCTGCGCGACCCGGCAGACTCCGATGCTTTGCAGAAAGTAACCTCCCTCTCTGCTGCTTCTTTATCTTCCATGCCAGAGGACAAAGCTGTTTTCTTTGCAAAAAAGATTTTTCTCATGGGAGTGAATCCTGAAAATTTTCTGGTACACAGCCATGCAGCGGTAGAAGACGAAGCCGCCCTGTTTCTTGTGGACACCAGTGATACACGCTCTGCCAACATCCACATTGCATCCCTGCGCCGCGCCTGGTTTTACCGCAACAGAGTTCCCGGACAAATTGACGCCGCACAGCTGCGAACCATCTGCTCTCGCGACTGGCAATCTGTAGAATGTATGCATTTATTTATCCATAAAGATTTCTCTTTTTTGGCGCAAAAATTAAATAACTCTGAAGATATATTTTTCTTTTTTCCATTCTTGAAACAAATTTTACAACACCCTGAATTTCAACAGGACAGCTCTTTTCTTCGGAGATTTATCTTGTATCCCGATTCGTCCGCGCGGATAGCGCTTTTCCAGCATTCTCCGGACAGCCTTATCTCTAAAAAGCTTGTTCTGTACCGCATACTTGCCGAAACTGAAAACAATGCTACAGCCCGTATTTTCATGGAAGCCAGACTGGAGAAGCTTGAGCATGCTCAATAAACTATTCGCCATTTTTTTACTGGGTTCCTCCATCTTTGCAGCGACAGAAGATCCGGACAAACTCATCAACCGGGGAATTGCGCTGGAGGTCCGGTCCCAGTTTGACAAGGCGCTTGAGCTGTATGCTTTGTACCAGGAAACCTACCCCTTTGAATACCGCGTGCGGGAGGCCATTTTCCGGTCGGCGGAAATCTACCGCAACCAGAAAGAATACAGAGAGGCAATTCGTCTCTATTCTATTTTGCGAAATAGATACCCGCATTATGAACATGCGCGCGAGGTCGATTATTATCTAGCCGATTCGTATTCCCACACCGGAAACTATGCGCGGGCCATGCGACATCTGCGAGCGTATGAAGAACAGTTTTCCGAAGGCAAATTTTCTCCTGAAATTGCGCTCCTTAAAATTCGCATATACCGGGATATGCGCGAATTTCCCCAGCTTGCCGAAGCCATAGAAACACTCTTGCGCACAGATAAAACCATGAATCGCGTGCAGCGAAGAGAATTGGAACACGAGCTCACGTTTTTGTATCTGGATCGATTGAATAACCGAGCTGCGGCCTATGAACATCTCGAAAATTATTATCGGCTTGGTGGCGCCCGCGAAAAATACAATCTGCTGTTAGAAAGAAAAATTGTGATTGAACGTTTTAAGGCAGCAGATTCATTTTTTGATCCCAGTATTTCGGATATCGAAATCGACGGCGACGATATTTATATTGGAACATTCAACGGAGGCCTGCACAGATTCATTCGCTCTTCTGGGAAAATGGAAAAAATTTCGCTGCCAAGCCCAAACATTCGGGATGTGTATATAGATTCTGACACCATCTACGCAGCCACTTTTGACGGCGTATATATTTACGATAAAAAGTCTTCTAAGGTTACGTCTCTTAAATCTCCATCCGGAAGTCTTCATCTTGCCCAAAAGGTGGTAAAAGATGATCGGTATCTCTACTTCTCGACTCTTATGTCCGGGGCAGCCAAATTTGATATCGTCACTTCTGCAGTAGAGAATCTCTCTTTTGGATCTTTTCTGGGAACCAACCAGGTATATGCTCTTTCGTCTTCTCCCCGGTATCTTGCCTTTGGAACCCTGGACTACGGCGCCATTATTCTGGACAGGCAGACGAATAAAAAGCATATTGTGAACACGGAAAAAGGACTCAATGGGAATAACATTAAGACAATTCTAATTGACGGGCGCTTTATCTGGCTGGGCGTTCACAATGGTGGAGTCTTTCGCTATGATCCCGAAACCGAAAATCTGCAAAAATATCACTGGGATATTCGGTATCCCTCTTCCATGGCTATCCGCGAGGCAGAAATTTTTATTGGCACCACGGGAGAAGGCCTCTGGATTTACAATCGAGATACTGGGAGAATGGAAAAGCTGACTGTTTACGAAGGGCTTTCTTCGGACGACGTACAGACTGTGCGCATTGAAAACGACTATATCTGGATTGGTTATCTCGAGAAGGGCATTGACGTGCTCTACCGCCCTCTGAGGAATGTTCCATGAAATTATCCGAAGCCACGCAAAAACTCACGCGACTTATTTCCGAAGAAACCATCCACGAAAAAATTCTTGAGCTCGGTAAATGCATTACCAGCGATTACCGGGACAAATTGCCTCTTGTAATCATAGCACCCCTGCGCGGATCTTTTATTTTTGCCGCCGATCTCATTCGCGCCATTGATCTTCCACTTCGCGTAGATTTTATGGAAGTGAGTTCTTACGGCAATGAAATGCATAGTTCCGGCAATGTAAAAATCCACAAGGATCTGCGCGACGACATAGCAGGCTGCCATGTCATTATTGCAGAGGATATAATTGATACCGGTTTAACTCTGAACACTCTGCTCGCCATGCTTCAAACCCGGAATCCTGCTTCACTGGAAATTGCTTCTTTGTTGATTAAGCCTCACAAGCATGCATTATCTATTAAGCCTAAATATGTTGGATTTTCTATAGACGATTCTTTTGTAGTGGGTTATGGCCTGGATTACCGAGGTTTTTTGCGGAACACTTCTTCTATTTATTCAGTTTCTGACCCGTCCGTTCTGGAGTTTTGAGATGGAGAGGGCGGTAATTCTAACTAACCTTCTTTCCTGAAAAAAGCGTCTCATCTGGAAAGTAGGCATTGTGATGGATTATCCATTTTTCTTCGGAGATTTTTTGAATCTCTCGAGACTGATAAAATTGAATTTTCTTTTCCTGGCTGGTCATCACTTCAAAGCCATACGCTTCGTTTATGTGGCGAAACTCTCGACCATTCTTCTGTTCTTTTTGCAGAAACGAAGGATGATTCTGCAATCGCTTAGAAAGATACTCAATCGAAATTTTTTTAATATCCATGTTTCCCAGCGAAGACACTAACAATCCCGCCTCGAGATCTACTCCAATGGAATTTCTTCCGGATATCATGGCAGCCAGAGATGTTGTACCTAAGCCTGCGAAGGGATCCAAAACCGTATCACCATTCATGGAATACATTTGAATCAATCGGAATGGCAACTCCAATGGAAAGGCAGCACTTCTGAATCTGACATCCGAGTCCATAATTTGCCTAATTCCCTTAAATTCCCAAAGATCAGAAAACCAGACATTTCTTTCTTCCCAGAAATAGGCGGATTCAGCTCTAATTTTTTTCTCTTCTTCTGAGAATATTCTTTTACTACCTTTCCTGAAAATCAGAATATATTCATGTTCATACGTTACGTACGCTCCACCCGGCAGCATTCCACTACCCATAAATTTATTAGGTAAGCTCTGAAAAAGTTTGCCTTCCCCTCGATAAACCATTGCTTCGCAATGGCA
>DYKF01000156.1 GCA_020722745.1 Caldithrix sp. | reverse complement strand
CGTGTTTTGCGATCTGAAAAAGTCCACGGAGGGACTTTTTCAGAGGTTACTTAGCAATAAGTATTCCGTTACTATTTTGCACTAATTTAATGGTGCCATTTTTGTCTCTTGTATAGACTTTTTCTAAATAAATGGAACCATCGTTCGGGTAGGAGGTTGCATAGGAATTTTCCCCAAAATAGCCAATAATTTCATCTCCATTTTTTAAATGAACTAGTGTAATGACATTCGGTCTTTGTGAAAAATACCAATCCCAAGCAGTTGGCATTTGAATGTCCAAGTATTTTTGAAAAAGCTTTGAAGATAATATTTTTATGTAAAAGAAAGCTAAAAGGACTGGTGAAATGGTAACGGAAAAAATAGACAATAGTATACCTAATACAGGGAGATTCATATTGAAAAATACATAAGGCAACCATCCGATAATAGATAAATTTAGGAGACTGTAAGAAATAGCTTCAAATATTACATCCTTTAATAAGAAATCTTTATTGGGGATTTTTAATCTTATTATTTTCATAATAAGAAATCCTGGTAATACTAGCATGGCAAAAGCGATAACAACTTGGATTTGGAATAGTTTCTCTAAGTCCATAATAATGCCGCCCTCTGCCTTTTTTTGCTTTAAATGCTTGGGAATCCAGAAATCCTAAGCAGCTGTATTTTCTGGAGCATAGCCTTTACCACGTAAACAAAATTCTCTGTTCAGGTTTAACGCCCACCCCCTTTTAGCTCACACTGAGGCAATCACACAATAGATCCCGCGTACTCGATTCATTAAGGAGAGAGCTCAATCAGATTTCCGGGTTGGCGTCTGTTTCTTCTATAATGATGGAGGGCGAGTCTTTCTTTTCCATGGGAGTGCCTGGGGTAGTATCTGGAGCGGTGGAGTCCGAAGCGGGCGGCAGAATATCGTTGTTCTGCAAAAAGCGGCGAATCAGATCGGTTCCTGCCAGATGGTTCTCGCGACTGCCGCCGGGAATAATGATGAAGGCAATCACGGCGACAATGCTGAGCGCTATCAAAAGATGGAACATGGAAAAAACGGCCTTAAAGAAATTGCCGCGTTTTTTTCGGTGGCTGCGAAAATACAGCGCAAACGCGAGAATGGTGATTCCTGCCTGTATTACGGCGGCAACGATAGCAAGGTCCAGCGGCAACAGCAGCGAGAACAAGAGAAGGAGAATCGCGGGAATAATCAGTAAAAAAAGAAATAGAGCTGACAACACGTTTCCCCTGTTCCAGCCTGTACGCCGTCGTCAATCAATTTACAACTTATGGAATGGCAGGAAGTAGCGTTACAATTCAGAAATGTGTCTTTTCATAGTCCCGTATCGGGATTACAGTCTTCAGAAATTACGCTCGATATTTTCAAGGGAGATGTGGCCGTTCTTCTGGGGCCCGAAGGATCTGGCAAGGGAAGTATCATGGAGCTGCTTGGTGGAGAGCACGCCCCCGATTCCGGTGAAATGCGCGTTCTCGGCTACAATCCCGCTCGGGAAGACGAAAAGCTTCTCGAAAGACTGCACTCCCGCATTGGATATGTTTCCTATTCCAGGGGGCTTATCAGCAATATGAGCGCTTACGAAAATATTGTGTTGCCGGTGCGCTACCATGAGTCATTATCTGCAACACAGCTTTCCGAACGCGCAAATTATTATATTGCCCGCTATGAGTTGGAGCATGTGGTAGATGCGCGACCCCAAATGCTGCGCCCTTCCGAAGGGCTACGCGTGGCGCTCGTGAGGGCGCTCATTACTCTGCCAGACTTTGTCGTCATTGACAATGCGTTTGAGGGACATTGTCCTCTCGCCATGCACAGAATATTGTTAACGCTGCGCGAAGACCTCGATGCGATAGGAGCGGGGCTCGTTCTCACGTCGTATACTCCGCTCGATATTCCCGGTCGCGAGGAAAACTATTATTTGTTCTTTGGCGGAAAAATTGTGTTTCGCGGCACAAGAAAAGATTTGCGGGAAACCGATAATGCCTATGTAAGGCAGTATCTCGACTTAACCGATGGCCCCATGCCTTCGTATTATAAACAGTGAGGAATCATGGCTAAGCAGAAATTTGATATTTTTACGGGATTGTTCATTATTGGTGGTGCTTCACTTCTCATTATTACTCTTCTTGTGGCTATAGCTTATAACGCTATTTCCAACCGGGAAATGTATTATCTTCGCATGGAAAAACTGGCGGGCGTTAAAAAGGGAACTCCGATTCGCGTCAAAAACTATACGGTGGGAGAAGTGGGCGATATTATTCCCATTTTCGGGACATCTGTCTATTTTAAGGCAAAAGTGTTCATCGACAGGGAGCTGATCCTGTATCGCGGCACCATGGTCAACATAGCCAACCAAAACGTGATTGGTGAGCCCGTTGTTCAGCTGTTTCCCGTTACAACGGGAGCCTATAGACTGGGTTACGGCGATACTCTGTTTGCGACAAATATTGTCAATCTGGACCAGATGATAGCGAAGGTGAGCTCTATTCTCGACAACGTAGATAAAATGATTGGTTCTTTGAGCGACATTTCCGGAGAGAGTCGCTACCAGCTGCAAATGCTTCTCGTAAATCTTAATTCTTCCGTGTTGCGCGTAAATTCCATGCTCACTTCATCCGAAAAAGATTTACTTGGAATTTTACGTAATCTTGCGAATACCACGGCTACCCTGGATCGTTTTTCTAAAGACTTTGCGGACAACCCTTGGAAGGTTCTCGAAAAAAGGGAAGAGGCAGCGGACAAATCTTCGGGGGGAGGAAAGGTTAATCTTCCCTGACGGGGGTTAGATTGGCGTCAAAGACCCAGCCCGTCTCGCCGTTTTCACTGAGTATGCGCCGCCAGGTTCCCTTTTTTCCTCCGATGGTTTCTGTGGCACCAGCTGCCCCCGAAAGAACCTTTTTGCCGGGCAGAATTTCTCCGATAATTTGTCCAGACTGCGAATCCAGATTCCGGATAAATACCTTTCCGCTTTGAGAAGTGCGCAGAAGGGCAAGGGCATCGGGATTGCTGAAAAAGGCATTAAAACCTGCGGGAGCCGGATCAAAACTGCTCTGTTCGGTTACGGATTGCAAAATCTGCATGGCATTGTGTCCGGGTTTATAGAGCCGAAGATATTCCGTGGCGAGAAGAATGGCATCCGGATGGCTTGAAAACAATTCCATGCGCCTCAAATACGATTCCTCTATAAAGATTCCCGTTGGATCCATTCTTTGCAGCATTTCCGTGTAATGTTTGTCGGACAGTCCGCTTCGCGCGAATTCAATGATGCTGCCATACAAAAGCAGCCTGGGCATGGCAAATCGACGGTTTTCCATCTCATCCTTTAATATCTTTTCCGCTCTGTCCCATTTGTTTTCGGAGATATATTCTTCTATGAGTGTAATACCACTTTTTTCGAGATAAGAAAATACAAACCATGTCGTCAAAATGAAAAAAAGGACAGGGGAGACATACAGAAAAATTTTCCGAATAATATGGAATGGTAACGATTGTTTGGTAATGGAATTTCTGTTTTTATTTCCGGAGTAATGCGCCATAGGAGAGTATCGGAAAAAAAATGGATTTCAATGAGGCCATGTATTATAATATGATTGCCCCCGTGTTTCTGAAAATCTCTTTTGGCATGGGAACCGATAACGAGGAATGAATGATTTACAAAGTACTGATAATTGACGATAACCACAGCTATATTGACACTCTCAAGGTGAATCTTTCCGCCTTTCCTTTTCATTACGAATCGGCCTTTAAATTTCAGGTAGCAGAGAAAATGCTTCGCGAGGCAGGGTCCTTTATCGATAGAGACACAGAGTCTGTTCTATTGGAATACTTTGAAAAAACAGGACAGCTTGAAGCAGATAAAAAGAAGGCAGCCGTTCTAGACGAAGACAAAATTATTCCTCCTCCCAGTGTAAAAGGAGGGCCCTTTCGCAGTGCCGGTTATCTGTTAGTGATTGTGGAACAAAATACGGAGCGCAATATCAAGGGGCTCGATTTTATTGAGCAGGTCGTTCGCACAGTTCCTGGATTTCGCAGCCCAGATTTTATTCTGCTTGCCTCTTCCCTGACTCCCTCGATTGTCTCGCGAGCAGCCGAAATGGGAATTCCCGTATTCGAAAAACCTCTGCGTGGAAAAGAAACAACTTCTTTGTTGAGTGAAAAAATGGAACAGCTCAAAAAATATATGGATCTTGTTTCCAGAAATATGGTCGATCTCGGAATCAGCTCCCTTTACGAAGAACAAAGAACTGGAGAGATATCCTCCGAACCGGAACACTCCAAACCCCGCAGAACCAGGAAAAAAAAGGATGAGTCGTAAACCATCGGTTCTCGTTATTGGCAGCGGACTCGCAGGGCTTTTCTTTGCCCTGAAAGCTGCCGAAGAATTTGTCGTTACAATAATCTCCAAAGACGGCCTGGACATTACGGCCACAAGCTATGCCCAGGGCGGCCTTGCTGCCGCTCTTTCTCCCGAAGATTCCGAAGAAATCCATATGCGCGATACGCTGGAGGCAGGCGCTGGGCTCTGCGACGAAGAAGCCGTTCGCATTCTTGTGAGCGAAGGAAAACATTTAGTGCGCGAGCTTATAGAGATGGGAATGCCTTTTCATTTATCCGAAAACGGTGAACCTGAGCTTTCGCGGGAAGGTGGCCATTCCCGTCCCCGCGTTTTGAACGCTCTGGATCAAACAGGAAAAATGATCCAGAACTTTTTGTCCGAAAAGGTTCGCAATCATCCTAATATTTCATTTTACGAACGCTATATGGCCGTTGACCTTATAACCGAACACCACATGGGAGAGGTTCGCTTTGGAACAACGTGCATGGGGGCGTACGTTCTCGACCAGAAGTCTGGAGAAATCAAAACTTTTCTGGCAGACTATACCATGATTGCCGCCGGTGGAGGCGGGCATTTGTATCCTGTAACAACCAATCCCCAGGTGGCAACCGGCGATGGCGTTGCGATTGCTTTTCGCGCTGGCTGTCGCGTCCGCAATATGGAGTTCTATCAGTTTCATCCTACTGCATTTGTGCCGGCCACAGAACCTCCGCTACTCATTACCGAAGCGATTCGCGGGCACGGCGCAAAGCTTGTCGATTCTAACGGAAACAGATTTATGGTGGGGGTGCATCCCATGGCAGAGCTTGCACCGCGCGATATTGTAGCGCGCACCATAGACAAAGTTCTCAAAGCTACAGGAGCCGAAAGGGTGTACCTGGATTTGCGCCATCTCGACGCAGCAGAGACAAAAGCCAAGTTTCCGCATATATACGAAACCCTCAAAAATAATTATCAGATTGATTTAACTAAGGATCTCATACCGATTACTCCTGCGGCTCATTATATGTGTGGCGGGATTATCGTGGATGCATGGAGTCGCACAGATCTCGAAGGATTATATGCCAGCGGGGAATCGGCTTCTACCGGCGTGCATGGAGCCAACCGCCTTGCGTCCAACTCCCTCCTGGAAGCACTCGTTTTTTCTAATCGCGCCTATCTCGATATACAGGCCAAAGCAGGTGAGGAAGAGTACCAGTCGCGCAGAAGCATGCACGCAGCTATTCCTCTCTGGAACAAAGGTGGAGCAGAGAATGCTTCTGAGTGGGTTCTTGTGCACCACGATTTAAAGGAAATCCAGCATATCATGTGGGATTATGTGGGAATTTTAAGAACAAGATTTCGCTTGGAAAGAGCCAAAAGAAGAATTGAGCTTTTGTATCAGGAGATTGACGATTTTTACCAGAGGACAGTTCTCAACCGTGAAATTCTTGAGATGCGCAATCTGGTCATTCTTGCCCGCATAACCGTTTTTTCTGCTCTTTCCCGTCGCGAATCTAGGGGTTTGCATTTTATGCAGGAGTATCCAGAAAACCGCACGCCTTCGCGTCGGGACACCGTGATTGATCCTGCCTTTTTGTGTTGAGAGAACCTCGATTGATTCCAAATTTAGGTAAGCTCTGAAAAAGTTTTGCCTTCGGCTCGCTTCGCGTTCAGAGCTT
>DYKF01000155.1 GCA_020722745.1 Caldithrix sp. | reverse complement strand
AAAATCCCGCATCCCTGGTTCGTTTTCTGCTGCCGCATCACTCACGCAGTGAACAAGATTTTGACTATCTCCATTTTGCTGCGAAAACATACGTTTTCTCCGCAAAATGCCGGTAAATTTACCCTGAGCGCAGTCGAAGGGTCCATGTACCGGAAGTAAGCTCTGAACGCGAAGCGAGCGAGCCCGCCCCGAGTGCCATTGCGAAGCAATGGTTTATCGAGGGGAAGGCAAAACTTTTTTAGAGCTTACTTAGTGCTATTATCCGATAATAGATTGTTGACGCAATAGGCCGACAACGGAATAATGAAACAATGGCAAAAGTATTTTCAAAAAGATCTACTGGGGAAAACTCCAGCGAACTCGTAAAGGTTATCCAGATTAACGAGTATCTAAAGCATGTGATTCGTATTTCCATGAGCATCAATCTGATTGCTCTGAATGCCATGCTGATTTCACGCAGATCTAAGGCTGATTCGAGCGGATATAATGTTGTCTCCGTGGAGCTGCGCGAATTTTCTCAGCGTCTTTCTCTGCACACACAGGAATTGCGCGAGATGATTTTTCGCATGGTGCATTTTGTTGCCATCATGAAGAAAAAGATACATTTTACTTCCAAGTACGAGATAATTCTTAAAAAACATGAGAAGGCGGGAGCCATTTCAGCTGTCGTACTTAAGAAACTTCGCGATGATATCAAGGGGATACAGGCGACTACGCACAAAGAGTCCCGCAAGTTGCTGCGCCATACCGATTTTGTTCTGAAACTTTGCGAAATGGGATCCAGTATATACCGGAATGCCCGCGTAGAGGCGGCTTACGTGAGCGATCTTACCTCTGAGCTGATGATTGTGGCAGACACTATCGAAAACTCTGTAAACGAAATTCTTGATTTATTGCACAAAGTAGTTGTTCTCATAGAGGATTATTAAAGAAAGGGTACCCACATGAAAAAAATTCAGATTATCTACAAAGACGATACGCACACATGGGCAGCCATTGCCCGCGATCCCGACCGCCCTGATTATATTATCGACACCAATGAGTATATCATTATGAATGAGAAGGAAGCTATTCTGATTGATCCGGGTGGGATTGAAGTGTTTCCCGCAGTTTTTTCTGCCATCAGTGAAGAATTTGATCCCGGCAAGGTGACCCATATTTTTGCCTCACACCAGGATCCAGACATTATTTCCTCTCTGGCATTGTGGCTGGACTTTAATCCAAATCTGCGTTGCTACATTTCCAAGCTGTGGACCACCTTTGTTCCCCATTTTGGTGGCAATGATAAAACCTTTATTGAAGTTCCGGACGAAGGCATTTCCATTAATTTTTCAGGCATTGAGCTCAAAGCAGTTCCTGCTCATTATCTGCATTCTGCTGGAAACTTTCACCTGTATGATCCTGTTGCCAAAATTCTTTTCACTGGCGATGTTGGGGCAGTTATTCTTCCCAAAGAACTGGATGGCCTCTTTGTAGAAGATTTTGACAAGCATATTCGTTTTGCAGAGGGCTTTCACCGCCGGTACATGGGTTCTACGGAAGCCAAACGCCAGTGGGTCAGACTGGTGCGCTCTTTAGAGATTGACATGATTGCCCCCCAGCATGGAGCTATTTATAAAGGCGAGAATGCGCAGCGTTTCCTCGACTGGTTTGACAACCTGGAAGTAGAGGCTGCCTGGAAGAACGTAGCCGTAGCCCGTTCCCGTTAGCCTTATCCGTGCGGATACTGTACCCGCACGAGTACAACTATTTTTGCTGTTTTAGTTTTTGGCGGTGGCACTTTCGGTCTGCCTGGGCGCTAAAGGTCCCATTGGCTCTTTGATCCCGTCCGAAGGACACCTTTATTTTAGGAAGCTCAAAAATGAATTTTTTCGAGATTTCCTGGAATGTGTAATATCTAAAATTTTTTCAAAATTTTGGATTAACAAAGATTCTCTCAAAAAAAGGCTTTCCTCAATAGACGTGCGCGTCAGGCTGCCTTAGCGGTCGGCAACAGCCGCATTTTGGAGGAAACATGAACGGAGAATATAAAAAACAACTCGATACTGCCCTGGCGCGTGCTTCTGTACACGAGGCCCGCACCAATGCCGATTTAATTTCAATTTTTGAAGACGAAAGCCGTGCTAACCAGGTATTGTTTGATTCTTTTTATCAGCAGAATCCTGGTATTCGCGCTTTTATGGAACTTCTCGATTCAAGAACGACTCTTTCTAAAGAAGAGTATTCGCGCAGGGAGTCTGAGTTCTTGAACTCTCATCCTGACTATAAAGATAAAAAGAAACAGCACCAGGTCATGGAGGCCGTCCGCGCTGCTTTGCCCGAGGGCGCCCTTCTTAAGGTTACGGGCGGTTATGCATTGCTGGCTACCGAGCGTCGCTCTGGGCGTTCGCCTGCGGGAACCTTCCCTGTAAACACTCCCGATATTGCCAGCATTGAAGATTTTCGCCATACTAAGGGGTCTGTTACTGAGTCCGAATTTGACGCCATGTGGAAGGCTGCCATGGATTATATGGACGGCAAAAAACTGTACTCGACAAAACGCTACATTGGCCAGGGCAATCTTGCTATCCCGGTTCATTTTATTGGTGAAAAAGCGATTGCCGCTGGTTTCACCATTAACATGTTTCGCGGTGAGGAGCACGCCAAAGATGTCGATTTTGAACAATGGACCATGATCGCTTTGCCTGGACTGCTGCATCCCAACACGGAGCGTTTTGCCGACGGCGTCTTTAAGTTCACCAACTACCGCGAGCGCATTATTTTAATAGGCGGGTCCGGATATAATGGCGAAATCAAAAAAGGAATGTTTGCGATTGCCAACCATGTGTATCCGTTGGCGGGCCATTTGAGCTTTCACTGCTCTTCTGTATACAACGAGTCCAAGAACGAAGTAACCCTCGTCTTTGGACTTTCCGGAACCGGCAAATCTACTGTGGCCTCTGGACTCGAAGGAGCGCGCATGCTCAGCGACGACGAGACCGGTATAGACCTAGAGCGTCGCGAGACTTTTAATCTGGAGAATGGAAATTACTATAAGACCGGTGGACTGTTGTCCGAGCCCAAAGTTCTTGCTGCTCTTGAAAATGTTCGAGCCGGCGATATTTCCATTTATGAGAACGTGGTGGTTTCGCCCAATGGCCATGTCGTTTTTGCCTCCGATCCTACTGCCAATGGCCGCGTATCTCTGCCATTAACTTCTCTTCCCGGAGCTGTTTCTGAAGGCATGTTTCCGCTGCCCAAACGAATTATTATTCTTTCGCGCGACGTGCACGCAGTACTTGACCCGGCCAACTTGCTCAGTAAAGAGCAAATTGTCTATTATTTGAGTCTTGGTTATACATCCAAAACGCCGGGCACAGAAGCTGGAATTACAAAACCGATTCCAACCTACTCAAAATGGGAGGGTGGCCCCTTTTATGATCTCAAAGACGAGATTATTATGAAGACTCTTCTGAAGTTTTTATCTATAGGAGATGTCGAGGGTGTACTTCTAAATTCTGGCGAAGGTGGTGGTCCCTATGGCACAAAAGAGAACAGCCGGTTTCCGGTTGCCATTACTCTGGAGCTTGCGCGAGCCTTTGTCGATGGCGTGATTACAGCGCACCGCGAATCTCAATCTGCAGATTTTGAGATCAATGAACTGCTTGGTACGATAAGGCCTAAAAATATTCCGGGTGTATCCGAGGCCATTCTGAAGGCTTTGAATGCCAGACAGAACTGGACAAACAACGGCCACGGCGAGCTTTACGATCAGCATGCCCGCGAACTCTTCGCAGAGTTTGCTAAACATGCCCAGGAATCGCTGGGTGCATCTGCATCAGATCCAGAGATTAAAAAGATTCTGGAATCTGGACCGCGCGTGTGATCACGATCAACGGGGCGTTTACGCCCCCGTTGGGGATTGTTGAGTTTCGGTGCTGCTCCGCAGGGGCACTTTTTTATTATTCCCTAAATGTGAAGCGGGTCTACTTTTAACGGGTCAGCAAAGCATCCTTTGAAATTTCGGATTTCTCCCCCGTTCTTCTTTCCTTAAATTCCAGAATCCCATTTTCAAAGTAACTTTTTCCGGCAATGACAATCCAGGGGAATCCAGCAAGCTCGGCGTCCATGAATTTCACGCCCGGCCTTTCGTTTCTGTCGTCATAGTAGACATCTTTGCCGGCTGCTTTCATTTGCTCGTACAGATCGTCTACCTTCGCAATTTCATCCCCTTTTTTGGCCAGGGAAATCAGAACATACTCAAACGGGGTAATGGCAACGGGCCAGATAATTCCGTGGCTGTCATAGTTTTGTTCTACAGCTGTAGCCATGGTGCGCCCTACGCCTATCCCGTACGTACCCATTTCTGGAACATGGGGGCGGCCATCTTCTCCGAGCACTTCCACTTTCATGGCTTCCGAATATTTTTTGCCGAGCTTAAAAATGTGTCCGACTTCTATACCCTTAGTCGCGTGCAGTGGTTTGCCGCATTTGGGGCACAGGTCGCCCTCGGATGCGGCGACCAGATCCGCTGTATTTTCCGGAAGCATCACAAAATCGCGTCCCTCTTTAAGGTGCACAAAATGCGTGTCTGTCTGGTTGCCACCAGAAACCAGACCGCTGCGATTCTTTAAATTGACATCGTAAAGGAAGAAGAGTTTTTTTTCTGCATAGCGAATACCCTCGGACGCAGCTATTGCCTTTGCCTGCTGGAATTTTATTTTTTGAGGATTTTCCTGGGGTGGCGGCGTGCGAAGCAAGTGGGGGCCGGCAAATCCCGGAGCAGCCCCGGTTATCGCTTCTATGGCTTCAGGACTGGCCATGTCGAGGTCTCCCGATTTAGCGGCATTTTTTATTTTCACTACAGAGGCTTCTCTGTCTCCCGGAAGAAATGCGACGACAATTTCTTCTTCGTTTTCCAGGATGACAGTTTTGATGAAATTGCGAACATCAGTTTTAAGAAAGGCAGCTACTTCTTCCACGGTTCTCACGTTTGGGGTAATTACTCTTTCGGCCTCCCCATCTTCTCCAGAACCGTAGGCAATAGACGGAACAAAAGGAGTTTTCTCCTGGTTGGAGCGATAACCGCAGGCGGAGTCTGAACAAAGTAAAAGAGTCTCTTCGCCAATTTCAGAAGCGACCATAAATTCTTCGGAACCAGAACCGCCCATGTTGCCAGAGTCGGCCTCTACGGGAATTGTGTCGAGTCCGCAGCGAGAAAATATATTCCGGTAGGCTATCCGCATTTTTTCATAGACTTCGTTCAGGGAATTCCGGTCCATGTGAAAAGAATAGGCGTCTTTCATGACAAATTCCCTGCAACGAATCAGGCCGTAGCGGGGACGAATTTCGTCTCGATATTTTGTTCCTATCTGGTAAAAAGTGAGCGGAAGCTGCTTATAGCTTTTCAGTACGGTTTGAGCAAGCCAGGTTACAGATTCTTCGTGCGTCGGGCCTAAAACAAAAGGGGCATCGTGGCGGTCCCTCATGCGCATCATCTCTGGCCCCATAATGGAATAGCGTCCGGATTGCTCCCAAAGTTCTGCCGGAGTAATAACCGGCATTTGTACTTCTACCCCGCCGGCTGCATCCATTTCTTCGCGAATAATGGCTTCGATTTTGCGAAGAACGCGCTGCGCAAACGGCAGAAAGACATACAGACCGGCTGCCTGCTTGCGAATAAAGCCGGCGCGAGTCAGCAGGCGGTGCGACGTTACGATTGCATCTTTGGGGTCTTCTTTTTCCGTGAAATACGGTACCTGGGTTGCTCTCATGGGGGACTCTGGAAAATGTCTCTGAATTGTCAAGCAGGGGAGCGGTTCGATATTTTTCCGCACTGCGTGCGGAGGCAGAGCTCTTTTGCCGGCAGGAATTAATTTGTCGCCAAAGTGGCAACCGCTCTATTGACCGTTCTGGTGCCGTGCGCTTTTTGTTCTTATGGAAACCTCTAATTTTTTTTTTACGCTTTCTTAGCGCAGTATTTAAGGAAATAAATTTAAAATTTTTTTAAAATTTTTTCAAAATTTT
>DYKF01000154.1 GCA_020722745.1 Caldithrix sp. | reverse complement strand
GTGCTGAGCCTGTCGAAGCATCGAGGGGAAGGCAAACTTTTTCAGAGCTTACCTAGTTTTTTATGCAACCCAGAGAGATATCTGACAGATTTTTAGGGGATTTTGCTTGAATAGTAAAGTTCCTTTCCCATAAGCCATAGAAAACCCGCTTCGCGCAGGGATCTTTTTTTTAGAGTCTGATAACCAGTAAGCGACAGCATAAGAACAATGGGCTTAACTCAACGGTTCAGGATACAGAAGCGGCAGCCACTGCGGCGACACAGTAACGTTTGCCGGCAGGAAAGCTAAGTCTTCCCTAAAACTGGTAGCCAAGACTAAACGTGCCCTGCCATAAATGCATGGGCAAAGAGGAACGCAGATCCCATGGCGTGGCCCAGTCTATTTTTATCATAAAACCGGGGGCCAGCATTATGCGCATGCCCATACCATAAGACAAAAGAAAATTCTGTAGTCTTTTCTCGGACTCATTGTATCCTCTGAATGTATCCCATTCAAATGCCGCGCCTCCGGCATCCACAAAATTGACCAGAGAAAATCCGGGCATCATCCAGGGAGCTGGGAACCCAAACAGCAGGGCATCGAGAAAGGGATAGCGAAATTCAGCACTCATCAAAAAAGCCTGCGTTCCCTGAACGGCCATGTAGGGAAAACCTCTCAGCGTATTGTATCCGCCCAGTTCAAACGGAAAAGAATTTTGCTGTGGTCCCAAAACGGCTCCGTAAAATCCGCGCAGAGCGAGAGTATAACGCACACCCCACGTAAAGTATGTCCTCATGTCCAGACTGCTGCGGTGGTAAATGGCATCCTTGCCGGTAAGCGGAAAGCTCTGCTCGGTTACGGCTCCTAAATGCCAACCATCGAGAGGACCCCACGCAGAATACAAGACATTGTTGTGAACAAAGGCAGCTTTGGCAATCTGCAGATGGGCATGAATGGGTGGTCGCCTCTCGTAATAATATTCTTCGTCGAGGCGCCCCACAGCAAGAGAACCAGAGAGCGACCAGTGGTGCGTTAGTGGATACTCCGCCGTGGCATATCCCATGATTTCATTGGAGGAAGATATAAAGGCAGGGTAATACAATATGTCGTTAATAGACTGCAGCGAGCTGATTGTGAACAATCCAAAGGCATTATTTTTTTGATAGATTCCACCATAAAAATTTGTCCTGTGGCGCAGGTATCCATAATCAATGTGGAAGTTGTAAATTTCGGCGGCAGATATAATATAAGTGAAAATGGTCATGCGGTGGTTGCCCGAATAATCACTCAGAGCAGATTGTCCGTAAGATCCAAAACCACTGTAATTAGAATACTGGGCTCCCATGAGAACGTATTCAAAGTACGGCATGGGAAAGTAAGGTTTAGCGGCAAATGTTTCTGGTTCAATAACAGGCAAATCCCAGGACAGAGAATCTACGGCGATGGGTTCCCGTTCCTGCGTTACGGCAGCGGGAAAAAGAGCAATGTCGTAGCCCTGGTTTCTTTGCAGGGTAGCCGCTATGGATTTACCGTTATGGCTGAGCGTTTGTATGCCAGCAGCAAATGTGGTCAGGGGCTCTATCGTGCCCGTGCTGATTGTATATGCATAGGCATTGGCAGCCCCGTTGAAATCCGAAATAAAATACAGGGAATCGGAAGAGGCATAACAGGGATCGCTGATTTTACCCGACGAAAAGAGTTCGCGCGTCTCTCCGGTTTCGAGAACTTTCTCGACGAGAATATAGGTGCCGTCGTTTCCGGAAACATACAGAATGGTTGTACCGTCGGGAGACAGGCATGGATAACGTTCCGAATCTTTTGTATCGGTGATTTGCTTCAACTCACCGGTTTCCTTAGAAAGGCTGTAAATATCCTGCTGCGATTTTTTCATTGCGGCAAATACAATTGTATTTCCGTCCTTGCCAAAATTGGGATCGGCAATAGCCTCTACGGCAGGGCGAAATCTTTTTTTGATTTTTTTGTCGGCAATAGAGTACAGGACGAGCTCGTCAGCACCCGTGGTCTGCGTGGAAAACAAAAGCCATTTGCCGTCGGGAGAAAAAGAGAGACGGTTGTCCACCAGGTTCAAAGAATACGAATGAGATGCAATGTAAGATCTGGCCACAATTGTTTCTTTGGGTTTTTTCTTTTTTACCTTCTCGTAATTATATTCTTTTTTTTGGAGATCGTCCGAAAGCTCGCGCAATACTACGACGGGATAGAACTTGCGGATAGAGAGGTAGGCAATGTATTTTCCGTCGGGAGAAATGGCTGCATGGTGGTTAAACCACGATTTGTCTGTATCGTGGCGGGTCAGCAGAAAAGATTCTTCGGGAAGAGTAGCAGTAACATGAGGCAGGGTTCTCTTTTTAAGATAGACCATAAACTGCTCGTCCAGTTCCTCCAGAGAAATCCCAAAGACAGAACGAATAGCGGCTTCAGGATGATTATTTCGCCCAAACGATCGAATCAGTTCAGTGACAAAAGATTCCCCATAAGTGTCGGCAATAAACTTAACGGCCACCTGGCCCCCCTTGTAAAAAACATAGCCGTTGGAGACTCTTCCAGAGGACATTTCTCTCAGAGTTGGCATGGTTCCAGAAAGCATGGCCTCGCGAACATAAGAATCTGCGGCAATGTCGTAACCGGTAGAAAAATATTCGGCGCTGCCTTCAATGAGCCACAAGGGTGGGGCCATGCTTCCGCTAAAGGGAAAAGAAAATCCGCCAGAACTTCCAAGAAGAATATCGTACTGAAAGGTATGAACAATCTCGTGAATTAAAACATGGCGGAACTCAGCGTAGTCACCCGTAAAAGGCAGAACCACGCGACGACGCATCTGCTCGGTAAAACCGCCCGTTCCCTCACCGGGAGAAGTGCCCAATATATTTGTCTCCTGAAATCGTTCGGCAGAGGGATAGACAAAAATAGAAACTACATGGGCTATGTTGTGATCCATGCGCTTGCTCAAATGGTAATAGGCCTGCTCGGCATACAAAGCGGCGGTGCGCGCAAGCTCATCCTGGCCGGTGGGATAATGGATATTGTAATGGGCCGTGGGAAGAACGCTCCAACCAATACCCTGCCAGACAGGTTTGGACACACGGGCTTCCAGGGAGAAGGTGAAAACGGCCCAAAAAATGACTAAAAGATTTTTCATTGTATTTCAGGGAATGGACCGGCCAGAACTACCTCTCTCTCCAGAGTTATACCAGTCCTCTCTTTTACGGTTCTGCGGACAAGATCCAGCAAGGCAAAAACGTCGTCGGCGGAAGCATTGCCAGTGTTTACAATAAAATTGGCATGCTCGGGAGAAATTTGAGCCCCGCCTTGCGAAGTCCCGCGTAGACCGACAGAATCGATCAGACTCCAGGCAGAATGTCCGTCAGGATTTTTAAAGACGCTGCCGGCACTGCGACGGTTGCGGGGTTGAGACGAAATTCTCTTTTCGCGGTTTTCGTCTATCCGCGAGGCAATGCGGGCGGGATCGCCGGGCAGTAAACGAAATCGGGCGCCGGCAATCCAGAGATCCGGGTCGTGCTTAAAAATAGAACTGCGATAAGAAAAATCAGCATCGGCAGAAGAAAGCAGAGAAAGGCGTCCCTTAGAAATAACGGCAATTTCGACAATCGTGTCGCGAATCTCCTGTCCATAGCAGCCTGCGTTCTGGACAATCGCTCCGCCCATCTCGCCAGGAATTGTCGTCAAGAATTCAAAACCGGTATAGCCCATCTCCGAAATGCGGCGGGCAATGGCGGGAACGCGGACAGAGGACGGAATCCAGGCGTCCAGAAAATCGGCAAAAGGAATAAGAGAAAGCTCAGAATCTAAAGAAGGATGGACGACAATCGGCAAACCGTGGTCAGAGACGAGAAGATTAGAACCTCCGCCGAGTAAAAAAGTGCGCGATAGCAGTTGGTGCTCCAGCAAAAAAAACTGCAAGCGGGCAAAAGCAGAACTCGTTCTGGGAATCAGAAAAAAACGGGCCGGTCCACCAATGCGGAAAGTAGTCCATTCAGAAAGAGGCTCATTGCGGCGCAGCTCCAGTTCTTGAGGACTAAAGGCTTCCTCAAAATTTATTTCCGGAGCTTCCATCGGTTCAGATATTTTTCGGCCTGCTCGTGAGCCTGGTCCGGATTCCAGCCCGTAAAAAGAGCCATGGCTGCAGCAACAGAATGAGCTTCATCAGAGGTTAAAAATTTCTCCTGCCCCAGGCCACTGCGGCGCATGACAAAATCTTCCAGAGTGAAGACCATCTCGTGCTGCACGGCGTAACAAATCTCTCCACGAGTCGTCGGGAAAAAATCGAGCAGGGAAAGACGACTCTCCTCGTCTTGAAAGCATTCGAGAACTTCGGTGTATTTGGCACCGTAAAATTCAATGAGATGGCGAATCAGGTCAGGGGCAAAACCGGGATGGGTTTGAATGGCAGATTCCACAAAAGCAGAAACAGGGCCAGAAAAACGGGAACTTACAAGAGGAGTGCTTTTGGAAAGACTTTTGGAGCGAGCCATGCCGGTACGACGGGCAATGGTATCGACAGCCTGGGAAGCTAACGAACGCGACGTCGTCCACTTGCCGCCAAAGACAGAATACAAACCCCTTAAGCGATGCTTGCCGTGGTCAACAATTTCATGGCGTCGGGAGATGCGATAGGTAGAAGCCTCGCCAGTAGAAACCAGGGGCCGAATGCCGGAATAGGCAAATTCAATGTCCCGAAGGCTAAGATTCCAAGCAAGATTTTCGTTGATGGTGTCTAAAAAATCCTGAGCTTCTTTCTCGGTCACGCCGGCTTCAGAAGGATCCTCGGAACAGGGAGTGTCGGTGGTGCCAATCAAGGTGTGGTTTCCCCAGGGAAGAATAAAAAGATGGCGGCCATCGCGGGTCTCTACGGCAAGAGCCTTGTTGCCGTGCTTTCGGCGAAACAAAAGATGAATGCCCTTGGAACGGATAATTTTGCGGGGAGGCTCTACACCCATATCGCGAAGAATAGATTCGCCCCAGGGTCCAGTCGCGTTAACAACGGCGCGGGCACGGATTTCAAAAGGAGGAGATTCGGGATTCAGTAGATCGCGGGAAAGGGCACCAACGATAAGCTCAGAATGATCCGGATGGCGCAACAGCGAAACAGCCTGCAGATAATTGGCAACAACGGCACCACGGCGTTCGGCAGAATCAATAAAATCAAAATTGCTGCGCTCGGGATGGCGGTTCAAAACGTCGTAATAATGATAGGCCCCAAGAAGATTTTCAGATGGCAGAGATGGCTCAATAGACAAAAGCTTGTCGCGGGGTATCCAGCGGTGGGAATCGAGATGCTTTTCAGAGTCCGCAAGGTCATTGCGGTCAAAAGATAATATGTCGTAAAGAGTGAGCCCGGCCCCAAGCTTCCAGCGGGGAGTAGGCGAGTTGCGGTACACGGGAAAAAGAAAAGGCAGCGGAAATGCCTGAGCCGAAAGATTTGCCTCAAGATAACGGCGCTCGCGCAAAGATTCACGGACAACAGCAATATCGCCCTGGGCAAGATAGCGCAGCCCGCCGTGGATCATCTTGGAAGTGGCAGAAGAAGTGGCATGGCCAAAATCCTTCATCTCAATCAGGGCCGTGCGGTAACCACGAAGGGTGGCCTCCCAGGCAATGGCCGCCCCTGAAATTCCGCCACCGATAATGAGGAGATCAAATTCACCCTGCTGAAAATTTGCAATGCTTCGTTTCACTAAAGAACAAGAGCCCCACACCGGCACAGTGTGGCAAGTGTTTTGGGAAGGCAAATAGGAGGGCGCTACCCGCGCAGGGCTTCGCAGTGAGGTTGGCCAGGGTTTTCAGAATCGGCAGAGGTTAAATGTATTGAATGGGCAGAGATGAATATATCCCCAGAACGGCTACCGATTCTATTGAAATCAGTCGTCAGGTTTAGCAGGCAGTTCTCATGGAGTCGCTATGTAATTTTCCAGACACCCAGGCAAAGGCTGCAAGTTCAGCTTGGGTAGTCTGCAAAGCAGATGCATCGAAATAGCTCACCTTTCCGCGTTATGTCACATAGGCATGCTTGGTAGATAACAAAAACTGCCGCATTATGTCACATAGGCATGCTTGTTAGATAACAAAAACTGCCGCATTATGTCA
>DYKF01000153.1 GCA_020722745.1 Caldithrix sp. | reverse complement strand
TCCCATCATAGGTGCCGCAGTAGAAATTCCAGGTGCCCACATATTCCTGATTAAACACGACATCATCAAGCCAGCCCACGTAACGGGTGTTGGAACCGTCATTGTTTGCAAGACCCTGTCCTTTATACTGCGCATTCTCTCCATAGCCCACCATGTACTGGGTTGCAGACGGTGTATGTGTACTCCGCTTGCCCCAGGCACAGATGGTGCGGGCAGCCGTTCCGGTGGGGAGCAGGGAGCCGTTTGCATAAAGGGATTGATTTGTTCCATTAAAAGTAAATGCCGCGTTTGCCTGCCCAAAGCGATCCACCGCTGTCGTTGGCATGTTGCCACTGGCAAGTATATTCCCCCACCCGCTGGTATCTTTCAATGGATCGTCTGGATCATCATTGTAGGTAAAATCATAGCGTGCCACCAGTCCGGACGGGATCTGGCTGGCAAGCTGGCGGATCTGGTCGCTGGTGAGGGCGTTGTTGTAGATACGCACGTCGTCGATGGTGCCGGGGAAGTGGTGACTTCCTCCGGTCTGGCGGCCAATATTGAGTGAATTGGCACTAGTGGTATTCCAATCTGAATAAGTGGTGGGTCCTGCCACCCGACTACCGTTCCAATAGAGGGTTGCGTTTTTTGTTGCGTCAAACACTCCGCAAACATGCGACCATGTATTCAGAGGGTTAATAAAAATATATTGTAATTCATTGGCTCCATATCCGGAAAAAACAATCTTGTGTACATTGCTGGAATTACAAATCCCTATTGTACTAGCTTGATTAGACCCAGCTGTGCCATAAGCTAATGCTATTTCGCAAGTATCATTCGATGGAAGCCTTTCTGGCTTCACCCACGCACATAGCGTCCGCGGATGGTTGCCCATGGGCAAACCGAGGTCTGATGAGCTATAGAGATACTGGGTACCGTTATATTGAAAAGCACCATTCTCATCCCCATCTTTACCGCTGGCTGTGGTCGCACTGTTATTAGTCACCGTATGCACCAGTGAACCGGCATCGGTGAGACTGGATGCGTCAAACCCGTAGTGGCTCAACAACCCCGTGGCTGCCGTGTTATAGCTGCCGCCCACCATGGTGGTGCCGCCGGCATCCTGGGCCAGCTCGTTGATTTCTCCGTCGTTCAGGGCACGTGAGTAGATGCGCACATCGGCGATGGAGCCGGAGAAAAAAACATCTGAGCTGAGTTTTTTTCCACCTATAACAAGTCCGGAACCACTGCCAGTATCCCAATCGGACGGAGTATCCGCACGACCCAAGAGGTGGCCATTGGCATACATTGATACCCATTGCGTTCCCGAGGCAATATGTTGAAATGTCGCACAAATATGTGTCCATGTACCGGTGAAAATAGTATGAGGAAATATAACATCAGAGTTGTATCCGCCCAAATAAACAGATTGCTTCCCAGCGTTATTATACAGCCCTAAGATGCGCATCGTAGACGTGCTTGCTCCACCATATCCAACAATTACATTCTTTTTACCATTTCCAGGTAATGCCGATGGTTTAATCCATGCACAGATAGTGGATGGATTCGTTCCCATCGGTAATTGAGTTACGGTAGATCCCGATACTGCATCATCCACTCCATCAAACGAATAGGATCCCGTCGCATCGCCGGTTGTCGCGTAGCGGCCGCTGGTTGTGGATGGGGTTGCCCCGCCAGCAACGTTACCATTGAGTATTGATACCCCATCACTGTTATAATCCATCGCCGTCCCGTTCAGTGGCCAATACCCCACGAGTCCGGAGTCGGTGATTTTATTGATACTGGAATTGATGTGGTTCGTCACGTAAAGATTGCGGCCATCGGTGGTCATCCCAGCAGATTGCCCCATAGCTGTGCCCGCACCAATATTTCCAGTCGTAGGTGCAAGATCCGTACCACTCCCGGCAATGGTGCTCACCCGGTTGAGCCCATTGTGCAGATCAATCCGGCGGATGCGATGGCCACCATATTCAGCCACATAGAGATTGCTCACCCCATCGGTTGTAATATCATGAGGAAAGGAAAACTGAGCCGCAGTGCCGTTTCCATCCTGAAAACCTCCGGAGCCGGAGCCGGCCACCAGTGTAGCCGTTCCTCCGGTTGCAGGGACGGAGTAGATCGCTTGCCCGCTTGTGAAATACAAAGTGGTTCCTATTATGGTAATACCCTTTGATTCGGAAGCCGGTGCTATAGATAAGCTCGTTTTATCCCCTGTCGCAAGGTTCATTTTTTCGATACTCGCACCACCAGAAATATAGAGATAGGTTCCGTCCGTGGCCAGCCCAAATGGAAGTTCGTTGCTTATCCCAATCTGGGTAAACGTGGATGACCCAATTACCGATTTGTATATCTTTTTATCATAGGTACCAAAATAGAGATTTGTCCCATCGGTTGTGATGCCACGAACCACAGCCGGAAGGTTGTTGATTTTCACGGAAGCTGTCCCTCCGCCCGCCGACACTTCATAAAGCTGACAATTGTTGCTGCTACAATCTCCGCTCGCACCGTTTTTGTAATCCCCAAAGTACAGATTCCCACCTGCATACACAATGGAATTTGGCTGTTGCAAACCGGTCGCCAGCGTTGTCACTTTCCCTCGATACAGCATCATATTCAGCGGTGCCGCCGGAATCGCCTGGTAGCGTCCGCCCACCATGGCTCCGGCATGGCACTCCGCATTAAATGTCACATCGCCTCCGCTCACCGTACCAAATTGTTTTTCTTTCACGGCACACACATATCCCGCCGGCATGGAGGTGACTGTCACCGTATAGGTGTCCCCATCTCTGCCCGCTACCGCAAAAGGGGTTTTTGTGGTATTATTTACGGACAGCGGATAGGTTCCCGGATTGGTCCCGGTGGTGGTCAGGGAAAAGTTCACGGCAGAAGGTGGGGCGGAGGCAAACTGGACAGAAAAGGAATTGCCCGCCTGTTTTTCCACCGTATTCGTTTCCGCATTGCCCGCCGCATCCCGTGCCCGCACCACGTAGTAATACACGGTATTGGCATCCTTGCCCGTAAGCGTGCAGGACACCTCTTTGGTAATGTCATTGACCGTACAATTTTGTGCGGTCGTTGCATTCTCGGTGGAATAAGAAACCGTCGTTGTTGCAACTGGCGAGGATGTTGATTCATAGATATCGTAATACACCGGAGACGCATCCGTGGCTGCCGTCCATGTTAGAACAATATTGCTGCCATCTGGCGTGGCGGAGGCAATGCCGGCGAAGGCGGGATTGGTAAAATCTACCATCACACCGCGAGATAACGTCCCAACGTAGGATAATCCTGTTTCATTCTCTTTCACACAGATTAGAATAGTGTGCACGCCCTCCGTAGTGAAATCGGTGCCTTCGCTAAAGCTGTGAGGATAATCGGTATTGCTAGTGGTAGCTGTTCCACCAGACCACGATGCATCCCCCGATGCCGGGCAGGACGCTGTGTCAAGGAGAACCTGCCTGACCCCGGTCAGATTGGAACGCATGGTGAGCGAAGTGGTGACCCCCGATTTCAAATACTGGTGGGATAAATTAGAGGTGAGAGTCAGAACCGGCACGCGGGTATCAATTGTATAGGTATATTCATGAACGCTGGATTCCACATTCCCGGCTCTGTCCATCGCTCGGAATCTGAATACGGTCGTGGTGGGATCAACGCTCCATGGCGTACTCCATGCCGCCAAATACCGTGTTCCGTTAATGATTGCACCCAGCGAAAAAGTGGGATCACTGGAGTTCTGGGTATACGCTATCATGGAGCAATTGGGATCCGTGCACTCCAATTGCACATTTTGCACTTCGGCATAGTTCCCACCAATGGGAGAATTTAACGAAAGCCGCGAGGTCGGCAGCGTATCGTCTCGGACAAGCGGAATAGCGGCATAACCCTGCTTGTTCTCTGCAACATTTTCCACGCAGATGTACAGCGTACTGTTTCCTGCAGGCAAAGCCGAAGCCTTCAGATTGGTCGTTACACCCGTACCGGCAGCGAGATCCGCAGCACTAAACTGGCTGCCATGCGTCGTCTCTGTTAAATTGGACGATTCGCTGCTGCCAAACGAACACGCCGCATTTAAGTTCACCCAGTATCGCGTTGCATTCGCGGCATTGTCGGGAATATAATCATGGCTCCACGCAATATCTATGTCGTTATATTCGGTAGAAGTATTTGCGTTTACCGTGAGATAATTGCTCTCTATGGACGCAATGCCAATAGACACATCCGTACTGCCGGTAAACTCAACGGGGTACAGACCCGTCACTGGCTGCAAAGTTTTTTTAGAAACATCGGTGGCACTGCTCTCCAGTTTTATCGCGCCGTTCTTTACCGTGCCCGTAACATAATAGCGGTAACTGGTGACGATAGTTTTTCAACAGAGCTAATGCTCAGATTCGCATCCCCTGCTCCAGCGGTAAAAGAAAATAAAGATTTGTCATCCGCATTCAGCATTACCTCAGAATATGTAATATCTATGGCATACAGCGTGCTCACCGTGCTGCCCGGTACATCGGGCGTGGTCAAGGTGAAATCTTTATAGATGGCAACGGCGGTAACCTCGGGTGAGGTAATGTCCGGAACATAACAGCTTGCCGCCGGGTTAAGACAGTTGGCCTCTTTATTATGCTGCCAGCGACTGCACGCCGTATTCATTATTGCAACCAAAATAAATACTAATGTTACTGTCTTTTTCACAAATACCCTCTTAGCCCGCACTAACCGCCTGCCGCAAAACAGAGCCTGACAAATACGTTCGCATTCCCTCAATAATTTAGAATTTCAGGACAAATAGTACAGCATTTTTTTTTCCTTGATTGATTATTTCAAATATTCAAAGTGTCTCGTGGCATTTTTTTACGCAAGCACGACAATGCTTTTTCTGTTGCTTGCAGCAGGTCTGCACGCACAGACAGACTTTTCGCAGTACGAGGCAGAAGCCGTTGTCGTAACCGGAGACAAATCCTCGCAGGAGCAAACCATTCAGGTGCGCAAAAAACTCATCTTTTTAGATTTTGCCAACCGCAATAAAAACCCGGACTACCAGTTTATAGAATCCTCCATTGGAGATTCCATGCACGAACTCGTGCAAAGTAAATACGAGTACGACCGCATTCCCAGAGAGGCCTGGGGAGCAGAAGCCAAAAAAATGGGATTAAAAAACGAAGACTACGAAAACAAAAAGAAAGTAGCTCTGCTCGCAAGAAACCTCGGTGCCGACGGAATCATATACGGCAGCTTTTTTATTAACGACAAAAACCTGATTGAAGCAGAAGGGATTATTCTCTCCGCCATAGACGAAAAAATCGTGGCCAGGAGAAGCATCACGAGCACGCCAGATAACGAACTCTTTAACCAGTTGCAGAACCTTTCCGAAAATCTCGCGGCAAAAATTAAAGACCTGTTTTATCCCACCGATAACGGAGCCCTGTGGCGCTCTGCCGTGGCACCCGGCTGGGGACTGCTCTACAAACAACAGGAAGAATGGGGATACACTTATGTAACCCTTTTCGCTTTGTCTTTTGTTTACAGCGCGTATTCGCTGTACGCCTACGACGACGCCATCCAGGATTATCTGCACTACTCGCCCCGCCATGAAATAACGCCAGAGGGAGAGATTTCCCTGTACGATCCCGAAGGCGCAGCCAGCGACTTTGCCGATCTCGAAAGCAAAATAGAATCCACACGGGAAAACCTGTTTGTATCTTTGTACATTTTAGGAGGAATATACGCTGCCTCCCTTATCCATTCGTATTTTATGCCGCCCGATACCGGTAATGTAACAGTAAAGGCAGCTTTTGCACCGGAGCTTTTCCAGAATTCTTATGCCGGAAGTTTTGTCCCCGGTTATGCGTTTACTTTTTCTGCTGTGTATACGCTGGAGTGAGTCTATTGTCAATAGGGCATAATATCCTATATAAGTACTCTTTGAAAAACAATTGTATTACTTGACAATTTGCTAATTTGCAGTACAATACCGTCGAAGCGTAAAATTCCGATCATTGCATTTTTTCTATCTTCCTTATCTGCCACCACAGCTCACGCCGATGAGTTTATTCTTAAGTAACCTCTGAAAAAGTCCCTCCGTGGACTTTTTCAGATCGCAAAACACG
>DYKF01000152.1 GCA_020722745.1 Caldithrix sp. | reverse complement strand
CTGAGCCTGTCGAAGCATCGAGGGGAAGGCAAACTTTTTCAGAGCTTACTTAAATAGTCCTTTTCAGGCTGTTGAAAATAACCTTATAAAAACGAACTTCGTCCGTCCTTAAAAGATTTTACTTGTCCCTGTACAGTAGGCGTCTTTCCCGCTCCGATTTTTCTTGAATATTTCTTTGGGTTCCCCGCCGTAAAATATTCCCAACACGATGGGTAGACACAGGATTATGCTTAAGTTCTTCCCGGAGAATGTTATAAGTTTCTTCGTTTAAAAATTCACCGGTGGCAGGTGTGACAGGAATTTTAAGCCAGATTTCTTTGGCTTTTTCAAAGTCTTCCGGGTTCTGGTACTCCTCTCCCTTCTGCCAGTAGATGGTACCGAGCTCAAACAAAGCATCTTGGGCACGATACTGTTCCGGAGTATTCAGTATTTCGTTTATAATTTCTTCCCGCCGCTTAAAATAGATTTTAGATAGTTGATTATAATCTTTTATGTCTTTATTCTCCAGCACTTTCTGGTATCGCTCTTTTACAGCCCGCAATGTCGCAATCCGAATTTCCTGTTCGCGGCCCGCAGCTAGTGATTCTTCTTCTTCACTAAATTTGAAAAACTGTTTCCACGCCCTCATTTGAATTTCATAAATATCTTCAAGAGCAAACAGCATTTCCGCAGATGTTTTAGTGTTGCGGTGTCTGGAGACGAGCTCCATGGCGCGTATCAAAAAATCTTCCTTGTTAAGATTTTCCTGAAAATAGTCTACCATGAAATAGGTTGGGTCGTCGCTGAATACAAACGCTATTCTCTGAAGGTTTTTGTAATAGAGCTCGCGCACGCCCACAGGCAGATCCCCTTTGTCCTTGTGGTAGCTGAAATAGTCCCCAATAAAGGACTTAAATTGATCTTCCTTGCGAAGAGGAAGAGTTTTGTCAAAGTACGCATTTCTTTCTGGTTCGGGAAACTCTAATGCAGGAGAGGCCTTTAGATTTTCGTCACCGGATTTTTCGAGTGTAATGCTCACAAAATCTCCCTCGCGGTATTGCCGAATAATTCTGTTGCGCTTTTCGTATTTTTGCAGAGTTTCCGAAGCATTATCAAGTTGCTGAGAAAACTTCTGATCAATATTTTCAATGGTCGGAAAAATGTCTTTAACGACAATGTCTTCGTAGTCGCGGTATCGTTGAATATACTTTTGTGGCACCTCTGAATTTTCAAAGACATTAGAAAATGTCTCCGAGTACTTTTTGCGCCAGTCGCTGGTTGTTTCGAGTCGCTCAATCACGTCGGAAAATTCTTTGCCGGCAGCTTTTGCAGCTTTTTCCCGACCTTCTGCCTTTGCCTGTTTAGCCTCTTTGCTTTCTTCTGAGCCGGGAGCTTCTTCTACTGTGACCTCAAGGGTAGAGGTCTCTTTTTTGAGAACAATAACATATTTAAGCAAAAAGAAAAGCATGTACAAAACAAAAAAATGCAAAAGTACAGAAATGGTCAGGGAAAGTGAAAAGGGAATTCTAAGGCGCATTGTTGTTATATAACTACAAGGCTTTATCGCAAATCGTTCGCGGCAAAATCGCTTTCTATTAACTTAGAAAGTTCTTCCACGGCTTCTTCTTCTCTATCGCCCTGCGCAGAAAGGAGAACCTGGCTACCTCTTGTCAAGGCAAGCATCATGATTCCCATAATACTCTTTCCGTTAATCTTGACGTTTTCTTTTTCAATGATTATATCACACGGAAATTTGTTTGCCATTTTAACAAAGACGGCCGCTGGTTTGGCATGTATGCCTGCTGAGCTTTTAATCGTTACCAGTTTGGAAGTCATGATTTACCTCTTTTGACAGAATTGCATTTTCAATAGCCCTTGTAAAGACAGCTGCACTGTGTCTGCCCATTTTTTTTAAAATGTAATTTTTAGCCGCCGTCTCTATTAGAATCGGCAGATTTCTGCCCGGCCTTACCGGAATTTCGAGATAGTCTAAATCTACGCCTAAAAGTTGCTTTTTTACAGAATCCAGGCCAATGCGATCATAGTCTTTGGTGTCGTCCCAGTCTTCGAGATGCAGGATGAGTTCTACGACTTTGGATTTTCTTACACTGCCAGAGCCGAAAAGGTCTGGAATGCTGATAATTCCGAGGCCACGAATTTCCATGTGGTGCAGAACCGGCCCTGTACCCTGGCCTATAATCGTGCTGTTCTCGCGACAGAAAATTTCTACAATGTCGTCCGCAACAAGCCGGTGTCCGCGTTCTACAAGTTCCAGAGCTGCTTCCGATTTTCCAACGCCACTTTTCCCCTGGAGCAAAACGCCAACTCCAAATACCTCCACGAAAACTCCGTGGATAATGGAAGACGGGGCAAGTTTTTCGTCGAGAATGCGCGAATAGCGAAGAACAAAATTGTGAGTCGTCAATTCTGTTGTAAAGACGGGTGTATCGCCGGCAAGGGAGAGAAACAGGGGCCCCGGTTTTTGCTCATGGGTAAATACAACCAATGGGACAGGATAACTGAAAAATTGTTCCAGAATTTCCCGCTGTCTTGCTTCCGAAAGGCTCTCCAGGAATGTCCACTCTCCGCGTCCAAAAAGCTGTACGCGATCCCAGTCAAAAGAATCAAAAAAACCGCCGAGGGCCAGGCCTGGGCGGTTAATATCTTTTTTGGTAATTGGTCGTTCTAACGTTGCACTGGAATTCAGCAGGATTAATTTAAGATCAGAGTCTTCACGATTCAGGGACGAGACTCTGACGGATTTCATTAGTCTGCCGGTTTTTTGAGAATAAGCTCTGCGTTTTTGCCACGGAACAGGAGATTCATTCTGCCAGATTCATCGTTTACGTATACAAAATACGGAGAAGAAGTTTCTACTATGTGGTCAATGGCTTCAGAGATAGACAATCTGGACATGGGATACACAGACTGAGAAAGTCTGTCAAGTTCAGTACCTTTAAGGCGAAACACTGTTTCCGTGTACTGACCGGGATCATTGTCCTTGGGGTTTATGATGGAATAGTTGCCATCGGGGCGGGCAAGAACAACGGAATAGCGATTCTGATTCTCTGTATGATACATTAGAAACTGGAAGCGATTAGCGCGCAGCTGTAGTACTGCTTCTTCGTCACTCATTGGCTTTACGGGAGCATCGTATACAGAAATAGTAATGTCTTCGTCGGACGCTTCCGGTGATTGCGGAATGAGGTCAAACTTGTCTGTAACTGCAGTTTTGCTTTCCAGTTTGGTACGGTATCTTTCGATCTGCTTAAAGAGAACATCGACAGTTACGTCTATGGCTGCATACATATCTTTTTCTGATTTGCGCAAATGAAACACAGTGGCGTCTGCGTGGACAGTGACTTCAAATGTCTGGAGTTGTTTGAGCAGAGAGAAGCGCACGTCTACGGATTCAATGTGGTGCAGTCTATCGTTCAATTTAGATAGTTTTTCGCGTGCGTAGTCCTTGAGTGCTTCTGTAGGTTCAAGGTTCTTGAAATAAAAAGAAATATTCATAAGTCCCTCCGGATTGACTAGTATTCTGAATTTATAGCCTTTCTTTGTTTTGCGGACAGGATGTGTAGCAATTTTCGGTACTTTGAAACTGTTCTGCGCTCTATTTTGTAACCGGCCTGCTGGAGCTTCGTTTGAAGTTGCGAGTCAGAAAGAGGAGCTCCAGAATCCTCGCTGGCCAGAATAGCCATGATATCTTTCTTTAATTGGAGCACTGTTACGTCTCCCTTTTCGTGAGCAATGGCCGAGGGGAAAAAATAGCGAAGAGGAAATATTCCCCATTTGGTATCGCAGTATTTGGAAGTAATGATACGGCTTACGGTAGAGACGTGGATGCCAACCATATCGGCTACTTCCCGCTGCCGCAGGGGAACGAGTGCAGATTCACCATGGATAAAGAATGCATGCTGGCGTATTAAAATGGCTTCTGCGACCCGAGTCAAAGCAGAATAGCGGTATTCAATACTTTTGAGGAGATTTCTGGCCTGCTCATAACGCTCTAACCATTCCTGGCTCAATTGTTGCTTTCCGTAGGAGAGGAGTTCTGTGTTCAGGCTGAGCTCCGGCAAAAATGTGGAGCGAATAGAAATGTTTACGGTGTTGCCGGAGTTAGAGTAAAAGACCTCCGGCACAATTCTCTGCGTCTCTCTGTTGTCTATAGAGGCAATGGGGAACATTTGCAGGGAACGCAGTACGTCGAGTTTCTGGATGAGCGTTTTTTTTTCCAGCCCCACGAGATAAGCGAGCCTGTGTATCTCTGTATCGTCGAGTGAGTGAATGGAGCCGGAGTTGACGCGCAGTATTTCAATAATGTCCACCAAGACAGGATCGTTTGTGTGTTCCTCTAACTGCCAAATCAGGGACTCCCACATATCTTCTGCAGCTACGCCAGTTGGTTCCAGTCGTTTCAGGAAAGCTCTGGCGTCTTTAATTTCGCGGGAAGCATATCCCATTTGCTTGCCTGTTTCGGAATGCGGAGAAATCGCAAATCCAAATGAGTTCAGACCGGTGACAATTTGCTCCAGTAAGGGCACAAGGCGCAGCGGAATTTTCATCAGGTGCAGTTGTTCCAGAAGATTTTCCGTCAGCGAAACGACAACTTCGAGGCGCTGCTCCAGAAAATCACCTTTGCGGTTTTCATCTGGATTGTTTTCCGAAGACGAATAGTAATTGAGTGCATCGAGACTTTCCTGCGGAGGAGATTTTTCTTCCAGAAAAGGATTTTCAGAAAGCTCGTTCAACATGTGCTGGGCAAGCTCTATCTGGTTCATCCGTACGATGGAAAGAGAATGCCGCAGTTTGGCAGTGAGCTTTTGTTTTAGAGAGGCAGATAGCTTTTGTTTGCCCATTACAGAGTGAAATCATCGCCCAGATAAATTTCTTTGGCTTTTTTATCTTTCGAAAGATTGGCTGCTGTCCCCTCTACCAAAACCTGGCCCTGAAACATAATATACGCACGGTCCGTTATTTTTAGAGTTTCGCGAACATTGTGGTCTGTGATAAGAATCCCAAGATTTCTATCTTTTAAATGATTAATAACAGTCTGGATATCTTTAACGGCAATGGGGTCCACTCCCGCAAAGGGTTCATCGAGAAGAAGAAAGGAGGGATCTCCGGCCAGTGCGCGGGCAATTTCTGCGCGGCGCCTTTCTCCGCCAGATAATGTAATACCGTTCTGGTGCTGCACATGGCGAATCTCCAGTTCTTCGAGAAGTCTGTCGGTTTCGCGCGCCATGTCGGTCTTTGAAAAACGACGGATTTCGTAAATCGATTCAATATTTTTGCGCACCGTCATGGTTCGGAATATGGATGCTTCCTGGGCAAGGTAACCGATTCCTGCCCGTGCGCGCCTGTACATGGGCACCTGGCTTACATCTTGCGAGTCCAAAAAAACCTTTCCCGACGTTGGTCGCACCAGGCCAACCGTCATATAAAAAGACGTAGTTTTTCCCGCACCATTGGGTCCAAGCAGGCCCACTACTTCCCCCCGCTTAATGTGGAAGGACACGCCGTTGACCACGGTTCGTTTTCCGTAACGTCTCACCAGGTTTTCTGTGCGGAGAATATCGGCCATGGGGATAGCTTTACTGTTTGATACGGCCGATCAAGTATTCTTTGGTAACTTTTATGCAACCCAGAGACATAGCTGACAGGGCTGCAAAATCAGGATGCCTGCATTTTAAAAAATACTTGGTAAGGGGCAAGTACTTCCAGCTCTTAGGCCGCTGCCGTGTATTGCTTGGAACAGTACCGCACGTCCGTGTCGGTATGATGCATTGCTCCGCGAATTTCCGGGTAGTTTTGCGCAGCGTTTGGCTCGCAATATCTTCTCGCTTGGAAACCTGGCTGAGCGTCGATTGACCGAGTACGATTTAGTCGCGTATTCCATCGCGAAATTTTTTGCTGTAATGTGTTCTTTTTATCATGCACTACCTTTCCTTTTACACTACGAGTTTTAGGAGTGGAGTCCAGTCTGGATTGCCAATATCGATAAACAATATATGGTCAGGGTCAAGAAGCTCAATCGTCATTTAGTGCAATTAGCGCATCCAGTTCCTCGATTATCTTACTTTTTGCGAGCATGCAATAAAGTAAGCTCTGAAAAAGGTTCAGAGCTTACTGCCGGTCCATGGACCCTTCGACT
>DYKF01000151.1:2634-6143 GCA_020722745.1 Caldithrix sp. | reverse complement strand
CACGGAGGGACTTTTTGCCTGCGGCTCGTTGCACGTTCAGAGGTTACCTAAAAAAATTCCAACGGGACAATGCGATTTCTTTTTCCAGAGTCTGGGCCCTGTGGATTTCGGATCCTCCGATTTGTTCCCAGCACCGATTTGTAATGGCTCCCGTCTGCAGCGTATAGTATAATTCTCCTTTTTCAAAATGGCTAAACGACAGCGTTAGGCCAAGCTCGGGGAAAGACAGGGCAGAAGGCGATTCTGAAAGATCGCGAAACCATTTGGCGATTAATAGAAGATCTTCTACTGCAATATCTGCCTTTGCTGCGTGGATTGTTTTTCCGCTGGAATTTTTTACGCGCAGGGATGTATGCATAGAGTTGCTCGATTTTCCTGCTTTGAAAGAAATGTCTATTATGTTATTCTGGTAGTAATCTTGAATTTTCATGGTTCGTTTCTTTAGGGAGCCTCTAATTTTACAAAATTTTGAAAAAATTTTAAATTTATGTCCTTATATACTACGCGAGAAAAGCGCACTGGTTTAGGCTGCATACATGGCACATTTTGGAAAGTTCATTTTTTCGGTTGGATATCCCGGTTCTAAATACAAAAAAACTATGTTGACAATGTTATTGTCATTGCGTAAGAGGAAGCACAGAAAAGATACAGAACACTGCACGAACAGTGATTACATAGGATCTATTCATGGAAATAACGAGCGAATTCTATTGTGCATGTAATTTTGAGTCTACGGCCTCAGGCGTTCTCGTCGTGAATCGCGAGGGAAAAGTGTTGCAGGTGAATCCTGTGTTCATTATGCAGTATGAGACAGAAGAATCCCTTTGGGAAGGCAGAAACATAGAAGAGTTCCTGGCTCGCGAAGAAAGTCTTCACGAAGAGGCTTTGCCACATCTTCGGTATTTCAACCATACGGGAAGACCGCATCCTGGCCATTACAACCTTACGTTAAACACGGGCAAAAAAGGGCGTCGTACGTTTATTGTTACAGAAGGAACCCTTGTGCATCAGAGCAGAGATTCTTCTTCTACACCTCCCGAAGCGAAAGTGATGCGGCTGTTGGATATTTCAGAACGCATAGACAGAGAAAAGTTGACTCGAGAAAGTGTCACTCTTAAGAGCCGGTTTCTTGCCAGTATGGCCCACGAAATCCGCACGCCGCTTTCTGCCATAACGGGATTTGCTGAGCTATTGTTAGATGACAATAAACTTAGTTTTCAATCTCGCGAAAAAATTATGCTGATCCGAAAATCTTCCGAGGTTCTCATGGAGCTCATAAACGATCTTCTCGACTTTACCAAAATTGAAGCGAACAAACTCCAGATAGTTCATCGAAATTTTTCTCTCTCGGAACTCATGGATCATCTGGAAAAAATGTTTCGCGATAAAGTGGAAAGAAAGGGACTTTACTTTCATGTGCATATTTCCTCGAATCTGCCAGAAATCGTCTATGGAGACGATCTGCGGATAGGCCAGATTCTTACCAATCTTCTCGGCAATGCCGTCAAGTTCACGGAACTTGGTGCTATTGAACTTTCTCTGGAGTATTCAGAAAACAGCGAAGCCATATTCACCGTTAAAGATTCTGGGATTGGAATTCCTTCGGAGAGATTGGCTTCTGTGTTCGAAGCCTATATTCAATCCAACAAAGAAATTCAAAAAACGTATGGTGGCACAGGCCTTGGGCTGGCCATTTCGCGGCAGCTTGCACAGCTCATGGAGGGAGATCTGATTGCAGAAAGCGAGCTTGGAATAGGATCTGTCTTTACATTGCGCCTGCCGCTTCCAGCCGGAGAGCGGAGCGCACAGGAGGGGATTGTTCGGGACGCAGAAGAAATATCTCAAAAAATGGCTCTTTTGTCCACAAAGAAATTTTCCATTTTAATTATGGAAGATAATGAAATTAACCAGAAGCTTGCTCTCCACGTATTCCGCAGGTTGCTGCCAAAGTCGGTTGTAGACATTCGCAGTAACGGATACGAAGGCCTGCAGGCTCTTTCCGTAAAACATTATGACATAGTGTTTACAGATATACATATGCCTGTCATGGATGGAATAACGGCGGCGCGCCAATGGAGAAAACATCCGGCATATTATCGTGTTCCCTTTGTGGTGGTCTCTGCGGAATCTGGAGAAAAATCAAAAAGTGCGATGAAGGAAACACAGCTGTTCGCGGATATATTGCCCAAGCCGTTTAGAAAGGAGAGCATTGCGGAACTGCTGTACAGATTAGAAAGCGGAAACCTGTTGACGCAATGAACGAACAAATGGCGCTGTGGATTACTCTTTTTCTGGGAGGGCTTTCCGCTATTGCATGGTATCGAGGAAACAGGTATAACAGGGAGAAAGCTGCGTGGATTGCGGGGATTCTGGAAAAGAAATTTTCGCCGAGTGAAACGGAATACACGAACATTGGTGGATCCATAGGATACCATTTTGTGTATAAGTTTCACCAGGGTCAGCTGAAAGAAATTAAGGGCAGCATGATTTTTTTGCCGCGCCAGGCACTTCTCTATTTACCCATTGCGTGGCTATTGGGAAGAAGAGATAGAGTAATTGTGGAAATCAACATGGACGACACCTGGCGCAATTTTGATTACCAAGGAGATGATTCTGGTTTTTTAGCTTTTGTGGACAATGTAGTTAAGGAAACATCTTGCAAATAAAAATATATTTTATAAATGATTGTTAATGGAATCACGACATAATATTCTCCAATTATTCTTTTTATTACAAATCTATTAGGGATAATGACACATGGACATTAACCATCCGCACGCAAGCTTTGCAGAAGCTGTCCTGAAAGACACGGCAATCTCGGTAGAAATTTTACAAAATCTTTTACCAGCGGATGTCGCAAAATCTATCGACTGGAATACTCTCGCGCCGCAAGATAATTCTTTTGTTGATGAATCACTGCGCAATCTTTACAGCGACATTTTATTCTTGGCTAATGGAACAGACGGGGAAGCGAAAGAATTGTATTTGCTGTTGGAGCACAAATCCCATCCGGACAAGAATATATTAATGCAGCTTTTGGGATACCAGAGGGAAATTTATGCCAGACAGAAAAAATACGCAATGGTGTTGCCAATAGTACTCTACCACGGGAAGAAAGAATGGAATATTCGCACAGAGTTTGCAGAAAGCAAAAGTGCTCTATCCAAGTATGCACTTAATTTTTCCTACATTCTAATCGACCTGCAAAAGATTCCTTTTGAAAACCTCCAATTATCGTTGACAGTGCGGGCTATTTTGCATATTTTTCAGAAAATATGGGATATTGGCAGCACAAAAAAATTTCAGGAGTACATTAGGCTTATCAAAGATTTAATTTTAGCAGATGAGTCCGTCACGTTATTGCAGAAAATTTTTGTGTATATTTACGCCGTACACGATATTAAACCAGAGACGGCAAAGAAAACCATTGAAGCTATTGTAAGCAAAGAGAAAGGAGATTTAGCCATGACGACAGCACAACTTTTAGTGGAACAGGGTATGCAGCAGGG
>DYKF01000151.1:0-2534 GCA_020722745.1 Caldithrix sp. | reverse complement strand
CAGGGTATGCAGCAGGGAGAATTGCGCAGAGCTTTGGAGACCGCTCGCAACATGCTTTCGGACGGTGTACCACTCGACAAAACCCTGCGCTATACTAAATTAACCAAAGAAATTCTTCAGCAGAATAAGATTATTTAATTAAGGAAACATCTTTTAATACAGTGGATCGCGCAACTGGTCAAGAGCACTCTGGGTAATTTTCTGCACGTGGCGGTGCTCTTCTTCCGACCATTTTCCAAACCACTGGTTTAGTCTATCTAAAATTTTTTCGCCAAGTTGAGAAGCAATTTCGCGTCCAGGTTTTGTGGCGCGAATATCTACCGTGCGGCGATTGTTCAGAGATCTCTGCCGCCAGACATATCCATCGCGAACAAGACGATTGATAATGGTGGTCATGGTGGGAACGCTAACGAGAACCAGCGACGCAAGCTCATTGTTGTTGAGACTATCGTCCTCTGCCGTTAAATAGGCCAGAGTAATCCACTGGCTGTACAGAAAATCGTTCTGGTTCAGCAGCCCCTCAAGCTGCGAAATCGTGTGCATAAAAAAAGAAGAATAGTGAATCCAGGTAGAGAGGTTCAAAGCAGACTCAGCGGCAAACTCTTCGGGGGGAGCCAGAGTTATCTCTATGTGGTTTGGATCAATGGAAAAAAGATCATCTTCTGCCAACAAAGAAACCGGTATAAGACGAGACAAATAATATTGTGCGTCCAAAAGATCCTTTTCGGACGATTTCTTGAACATGTCTGTAATCATGCGCAGTTTTTTTGGCAGGAGTTCTATGATTAAAGAACGGGCATCGTCGGTTAGATGAGCATGCAGAATACGGCGATCGTATTCATCTTCCTGTATGGCAATTAGATCGCGCTTTTGAAGAGAGCCAATAATGCCAGTCATGGTTGGCCGTTTGACACCCGTGAGTGAAGCAAGAGTGGATAAATTGATTCCAGCGGGATTCTCGTACAGATGCAGCAGGGTAATAAATCCGCGTTGAGAAACATTGTAAGCGCTAGCGAGAAATTCGCTGTTGCGCGTGGCCACCTGCACCATTGTGGAAATTTCCAGCCAGCTTTGTACGCTCTGCGCAACTCCACCAGGCAGGTCTGACAACCATGAATACAGCTTTTTATTTTTTTTTCTGTGAAGAGCTTTCATCTTTGTAAGATCTAAAAAAGTCCATCCATGGAATTTTGCCTTCGCCTCGCTGTTCGTTCGCAACGCCGCTTCGTGAATACTCTGCGGGCACAGGCCGTTTTAACCGCGCTTGGCCGGTGAATTTACCCTGAGCCCTTTCGAAGGATCCATGGACCGGATTAACGGGTTGTTATTCAAGAACCTGTTAATCCATTTGTTTTTCCATGCACTCGGCACGAATTTCTTCGCAGCCCCGAATACATTCCATTTCTTCGTTTGTGAGCAGCTTTGCGTCGCCATTACTCTTGCGGCACGCGTTATAGCATTCCTGCGTTAGGTTGGCGCATGGGTAAGTAGATTTGGGTTCTTCAGAAGAAACCGTGGTAACGGATTCTGTCTTACTTGGATTTTGTTTTTGGGTGGGTGCACAGGAAGCAAAAAGAAGCAGGAAGGCAACCCCCAAAAAAATGATCTGTTTAGCCATGCTCTCTCCTTTATTAAAATTCATTCTGGATTTTTTTATAGCCTTGTACCAGATCGTTATTGGTTCTCACGACATCTTCCGAAAAATCGGCAACATTGGCAGTTACCTGCGGAATTTTAGAGAGATCGGAATCGCTGTGCAGACTGGACGAAGACGGAATGTGGAATCCGTCAGGAATGCGAATATTCTCGAGAACAGAATTGTGGCGGATTACGGAACCCTCTCCAATAGTTGCGTTAAAAATGACCGAATTAAAGCCAATAAAAACGCTGTCGCTAATGAGAGCAGGCCCGTGCACAATGGCGCGGTGGGCAATGGAAACATTTCTGCCAATATAAACGGCGGCACCGCTTTTAGAGTGAATGACTACGCCGTCCTGAATATTGGAACTGGCAGAAATATGGATGGCCTGCATTTCTCCGTTTTCGTCTGTCTCGTCCGCGCGGATGACTGCGTAAGGACCAACAAACACGTTTTCATCTATAATTACTTTTCCAATGAGAATTGCCGTGGGGTCAACAAATGCATCGGCGTGAACCTGCGGAATATCTCCGCTTGGATTTCTTCTTATCATCGTGATGCGTTAGAACAGGAAAAGCTTTTCCCGTAAAGTCTTTTTATGTTGCTTTGTGCGGTGCTCTCTTGGCGCCGCTCGGTAAGCTGGCTGTATGCAGGGTTTTAGGCATTATGATGTTCTGCCGCAAAGAGCCTGCATTGCTGCGCCATTCGGGTGCGGCTGTTATAAATAGCTTGCCGTCGCGTCACCGCGATTTAGTGTGGCTGCATGGTTTTGCGGGGATTACCAGTGCACAAAGGCGTAGCCGGGCGGGAGTGGCCCCTGCCAGAGCCGCTCGAAGGGGCAAATTTCGTATTTCAGGTGGTATTTTAGCCGCCCGGAGGAGTTCCTCATCGTTTT
>DYKF01000150.1 GCA_020722745.1 Caldithrix sp. | reverse complement strand
CTGAGCCTGTCGAAGCATCGAGGGGAAGGCAAACTTTTTCGGAGCTTACTTAAATACGCTTCACGGCAATCCTTCAAATTTCATTTTTTAGAGATTGCCCCACAAAGATAAGAGGGGGAAAGTTGTGCAACGGTCAAGTGTTTTTTAAGGACAATTCACTATCAGCAAACCTGTCCGTTATTGCTCATGAATCAAATCAGACTGTATCGCCAGAGCGACAAATCATGCGATAAAAAAACTCTCGTCGTTGAGCCTTACTGCCAGCATGGTAAGGTCATCTGCCGGATTTGTTTTTTCCGTAAAACGGATAACTTCTCCCGCCATCAGGTCAACGATTCTCTGGACGGATAACGTCCGCGTGATTTTTAGAAACTGAAAAATTCTGTCCTCACCAAATTGTTCACCTTTGACGTTTTCCGCTTCGGATAATCCGTCGGAATACAGAAAGACAGTATCTCCCTGAGAAAGAAATATCTTTTTAGTTTCAAAGGTTCTACCACCTTTAATCCCAAGAGGAGATCCCTGGGTTTGCAGGACTTCTAATCCGCCGTTACCCTTTACGAGCACCTGCGGCCAGTGCCCGCCCGATGAAAATTTTAGCTCTTTTTTATCTCTGTTAAACACGCCAAAAAAAATTGTAAAGAACATGCCCGCCTGGGAACTTGCCACGAGAATATCGTTAATGCTTCTGAGGATATATCCAGGCGATGTGTGCATATTGGCAGATATGCGCAGCAGGCTGCGCAACATAACGGTATACAAAGCCGCACTGTAAGATTTTCCAGAAACATCGGCCAAATAGAAAAAAGTTAAATTATCCTTTGTAAATACGTCGTAAAAATCTCCGCTCACAATTTCAGAAGGGTTGTTGAGCGAGTGAACGGTAAGCATGCCATAACGGCCATTCGCAGGAAAAGACTGCACCTGTATGGTTCGCGCGAGTTCCAGCTCCGACTTTAAGCGGCTCTGCTCCTCTTCCTCTGCCTTCACCAGTTTCATTTTTTCCAGAGCAGCGTGCAGGGATTCCGCGAGCTCTCCAAATTCATCTGTACTGTGAGAATTCCCCGTAGAGCTGCCAGAAGCAATAGACTCTGCAAGTTGGGTAAGGTGGCGGATCGGGTTAATAAACCCGGCCTTCCACATATAGGGGGCAAGAAGAAAATAGAGGCCACTGACAACCAGTAAAATGTTGAGCGAAACGAGAATATAGCGATGTATCGTAGTGCGCAGAGGAATACGGTCAAAAAACAATCTGCGGGTCCTGCCATCCTCTGCCGCAACGTCGGCCACATAATGAACCTGCCCCTGGTACATCACGGAACGCAAATTTGTATGCTGTGGCAGGCCTGGAAGAGTCTCCAATTTTACAACGCCCGCAGGCAAATGGTTTTCGTTATCGGGATGGGCTTGCGCAAAACTAACGGCAGACATTTCCATCTGCATGTAACCGTGAGAGCGAATAGAAACAGCGCCGGCATAGGTAAACAGCATAAACGAAATGGTGAGAATAAAAAAACCAACAATGGTGAGCTTGCGCGAGAAACTCATTTTCATGAGATCATAGGTAAAAATGGCGTAGGCGAAAAAGAATACGAGAATGGGCGCCGCCACAGGGCTAAAACCAGAGTATCCAGAAATACCGGTAGCGGGGAGCAAAACGGCTACCAGAAGTGCCCAACCCATGGAGACAGCTATGCCCCAAAAAATAAAAATGGATGCCTTGCGTTCCTGCTCCTGAAACAGGCGCACTTTTTTATAGGCTGTGGCACCAAGTACAAAAAAAGAAAACAGGAGATACGTAGTAAAAAAAATCTTACCCTTTAGATCCGGATAGGCAATGACAAAGGTATCGTATTCCGAAAGAACTCTCGTAGAAAACGTTATCGCAGATTCCGGCAAAAAAGACAAAATGATAACGGTATAACTGAGCCCCGTTGCAATCAGCATAAGAACGTCCAGCCAGCGGATACTGAGTCGCCGGGGAAAATGATAGACCAAACTTAACAGGGAGTGGATAGTTAAAGCGACAAAGGGTATCTGCACATAGCGGTGTAGAAATACGGCTGTGTTCGCGTCCGTAGTATTGCTGGCGTATGAATACGCGATAAGCCAGCCGGAAATAGCAGCAGCAAACAAAGCAAAGCGGTTTTTATCTTTGCGGATGGGCGGAACGAGCAAAATATAAACTGCTGTAATAAACAGAAAAAAAATGCTTGCAATTACCGGAATTGCGTTCTCCTGTAGAAGAACCATTACACCAGTGCACGGATTTCACTGTACCAGTAAAGAAATTATTTATGAGACATAATATAGAGGAGTTTGAGAAAGGCCAGCAAGGTCGACTCCTGAAAATCGAGGACAATAAATGACGGGACATATAAAAGTATTGGAATTCACGGTAACGGCTGAACACGATGGCTTCTCGGTACACCGCTTTCTCCACCTGCAACTCGATTATCTCTCGGCAGAAGCCTGGAAAAGAAAAATCTGGAAAGGCATGGTAGAAGTTTCGGGGGAAAAAATTACACAAAGCAGAAACCTTGCAACTGGAGAACAGGTTCGCGTTTCCCTGCCAGACAAAACAGAACCCGAAGTCGATACAGCTTACGGGATTGTCTTAAAAGAAGATTCTTTTATTATCATAGATAAATCGGGAAACCTGCCCGTCCACCCTTCCGGTGTTTACTTTGATAACACTCTCACACACCTGTACCGCAAACAACACGGAGAAATTCTTCTGCCGGTTCACAGAATCGACCGCGAAACCAGCGGTCTGCTGGTTCTCGCGAGAAGCAAAGCCGCAGATAGAGAGCTCAAAAAAAGTTTTGAAAACAGACTGGCCGGGCGAGAATACGAAGCAGTCGTGCAGGGTCTTTTTCCACAAGCGCTTTCTGCAAGCGGATTCATTTGCGAAGATACGTCCAGCCAGTGGCGCGGCCGAAAATCCATTTTTGCGGAAGACAAAGCGCACTTAAAAGGCTGCGCAGAAGCGACATCCCATTTTGTGCGTCTGCATACTTTTGAACGGGAAGGAATCTGGTACTCGCGACTGTTCGTTTCGCTGCGCCAAGGGAGAAAAAACCAGATCCGCGCAACGCTTTCCCATCTGGGCTTCCCTATTTTGGGCGATATGCTGTACGCAAAAGACGAAACTCTTTATAGAAAATATACGACTAGAGAGCTCTCCGAACAGGAATCCCGTGAAACATTGCGCATTCATGGAATGGCACTGCACAGTTCTTTTTTGGCCTTTCCGCACCCGTTTGAAAGCAGATTGGTAACAGCCAGAAGCCAAATGCCGCCCCTGCGCTGGCGATAAAATTTGACTTTTCAAAGAGAATCCATTTTGAACCATACATTATGGGCATTCTGATAGTTAAATGGATTGTGTACGCCATCGGCTTTTATTTTATCTGGAAACTGTTCTTTGGCGGCCAGGAAGAAAATGAGAATAAACAGATTGAGATAGAAGAAAAGGAAGCTCCTCCTCCCAAAGAAAAGGACATTACCGACAAGGCGGAACTTTTGCGCGCGGAACGTCTGAAAAAAAAGTGAGGGCTTATGCGCAGGTTTTCGTTGGGCTGTACGTTGCACCAAAACCGTAACCCAGAGTAAACGATCCGCCCGAAGGGCTTGACAGGCTGTCCCCCTGCCCCTTATTTCCCCATGCCGGCCATCGCAATCATCGGAAGACAAAATATCGGGAAATCTACCCTGTTCAATGCACTCATTGGAAAACGCAGAAGCATTGTCTTTGACAGGCCCGGCGTTACACGCGATCTCATTACCGAACGCGTAGACTGGGGCGACGGCACTTGGACCATTACCGATTTTCCCGGTCTGGAATCTCTCGACAAAATAGGCGACGATGAGCTCACCAAAGATTCTATCCGGAAGGCTACCGAAAAACTCGCAGACTACCATCTGCTCATCTGGGTGGTCACGCGAGAAGGCCTCACTGATTTTGAACATTCCCTGGCAGATACCCTGCGGCGGTCGTTCCGAAATGTATGGGTGGCCGTGAACTTTATGGACGATCCATCGCACGAAGCAGAGGGCATGGAGTTTTACTCGCTTGGGTTTTCCGATCTTTACTTTGTATCTGGCTTAAACAAGCGCGGCATAGCGGCTCTGCGCACGGCCATTGTAAAACATTTTAACGGGAGGGAGAGCGAATCGACCGTGCCTCCTCTTCCCGAGGGAACCATGCGGCTTGCCATTATCGGAAAGCCAAATGCGGGAAAGTCTACTCTGTTCAACCGACTCCTGCAAAAAGAAAAGTCCCTCACATCTAACGTACCCGGAACGACCCGCGATACCATTGAAGACCTGTTTACGTTTCAGGGGAAACCGGTGTATCTGGTTGACACCGCTGGCTTAAAGCGGCGCAGTCGCATGGCAGAAGACGTGGATTTTTATTCCATGCGCAGAACCGAAAAAGCCATAGCCGATGCCGACGTTATTTTGCTGCTCATTGATCCGCACGAAAAAATAGACAGGCAGAATAAGAATCTTGTTGCCAAAATTGCGGAAGCTGGAAAGCCAATGGTATTTGCCGTAAATAAATACGATCTTCTAAAAGAAGAACATGAACAAGACAGAAAAATTCTCGATGAAGACATACAGGAATTGCGCAATACCACCTGGGAATTTCCCTATTATTATGTTTCTGCCATCGATGGCCGAAAAACAACCAATCTCATACAAAAAGCTTTTTCGCTGTTTGAACGATCTTTCGAAAAAACGGGAACAGGTGAACTCAACCGCGTTCTCGACAGACTCCGCAAAAACCCTGTCCTTGGCAGCAACCACATCAAAGTATTCTATATCACTCAGGCCTGGCCAGGCATGAAGTTTATTCTGTTTTCCAACCGCGACAAACTTCCCACCAATATTGAGCGCTATCTCGTCAACTCTCTCCAGCGCGAGCTGGGTCTGCAGGAATTTCCTGTGCGCATAGAAAACCGGATTCGCGGCGAGCGGAATAAAAAGTAAGCCAGCCTTTTTCTTTACAATCCCTGCCCGTTGCCAAACCCGGCTATGTGATCACAGAAAGAGAATACCAGAGCAACCCGCTCAGGGTCATCGTGTTGTCTAACTCGCGAAGCTTATACAGCACGGGCCGCCTCTTTGAGGAAGCCTTTAAAAGAGGCCACAATGTAAAGGTTTACCCGCCTTTAGAGCTTTCGCTTCTCATTGCACGCAAGCAGTCAGAGCTCTATTTTCAGCGGGAAAGGATAGCAAGACCCGATGTGTTGATTCCACGACTGGGCACAAAAAAACCCAATTACACTTTAGCTGTAATAAGACAATTCGAGAACATGGGCGTTCTCACTCTCAACAGTTCGCGCGCCATGAGCCGGGCACGCGACAAACTGTACTCCCAGCAGTTATTTGTTCAGAATAATATTCCCGTCCCTGCTACATTTTTTCTCGATTCTTTTGAAGATATCGATAAAGCCATTGAAATGGTGGGCGGGGCTCCCGTGATTATCAAGGTACCAGATGGTTCCCAAGGAATGGGCGTCATGATTGCCGAATCTGTCCGCTCCGCAAAATCTATTCTCGAAACTCTGCTCAGCCAGGGTACACATGTCCTCGTGCAGGAATTTATAGAAGAAGCCGGTGGAGCAGATACGCGTGTGATTATTCTCGATGGCAAAATTATTGCCGCCATGCGCCGCACTTCTCTGGCTACCGATTTTAGGTCTAACCTGCACCGGGGCGGCAACACCGAAAAAACAGAGTTGTCCATAGAAGCACGGCGCATAGCTCTTATGGCCGCGCGCACCATGAATCTTAAATTTGCTGGTGTCGATCTCATTGATTCTCACCGGGGCCCATTGATTCTGGAAGTAAATTCGTCTCCAGGAATTGAGGGAATAGAAAAATCTTCGCAGCTCAACATTGCGCGGGAGGTGATTCTCTATTTGGAGAAAATGCATCGCGACCATTTGAATTCTTAAGTAACCTCTGAAAAAGGTTGCCTTCCCCTCGATGCTTCGACAGGCTCAGCACAAGTACGCCATTGCCTTGCAATGGCACTCGGGGCAGGCTCGCTCGCTTCGCGTTCCCGCCTTGTCATGCCGAGTGCCGTATTAGGGGAGTATCGAGCTACGGCCCCCTCACACAACGGACATGACCGTTATTAGTCTTACCGTTGCTGTCCAC
>DYKF01000149.1 GCA_020722745.1 Caldithrix sp. | reverse complement strand
ATAGATATAATGTGTTTGAAAATGCGATTGTTTGATTTTTGAAGGATATTTTTTATCGAAAAATAAAATTTTTTGTATGGAGAGTAAGTTTGTTATGGGTTCCTTAACAATAACCAACGATACATAAGCCTTTCAATCGGGCGCTGTCGAACGATGATATAAATCCTTTTGGCAACATAACCCCGCTTAATTTACCTTAAGTTCTAAAGTGTCCAACTCTTGGGGGGGGGGCAGTTCAGGCCGAAGGGTGTAGGGCTTATCCTGCTCAACGGGTTAGAGGAGAAAAAATAAATCCAGTTATAATGATTGCCTTTCTGTAAAGAAAACAGATTCTTGCTCCGATGAACGCGCAGGTAGATAATACACAACCACTCTGGATCAAAATTCTCCGTTGGACTTTTCGTGGGTTAGGAATACTTCTTCTCACGGTTCTGGTCGTCATCGTTATCGCATACTTCTTTGTTTTTCGCCCTTCGTTTGTAGAAGGACTTATTGAAAACAATTTCAATAAAATGTCCAATGGCCGACTGGAGTTAACCGTTAAAAAAGCTTCTCTGCTGCGCGGATTTGAATTTCAGAATATAACGGTGTATTCTGGCCCTGATTTTGCTGGAAAGCCGCTGGCGAAGCTGGAAAAACTCAAACTTGCCTGGAATATTCCTGGATTTTGGGCGGGAGACTTTGGTATCCACGAAATAGGAATTTATAAACCGGAAATATTTTTAATCCAGAGAGGAACTGTCTGGAATACTGACACCCTCATGAAACCTGGAAAGCCCAAAGAAAAAGAGGAAAAAAAGGAAGAGAAGGAAAAGAAGAAAGGCAAGGCTCCCAAAGAGCTCACTCTTCCTTTTTCGTACCGCATTTTTGTGAAATTTGTTCTCGAAGATTTCCGACTTGTGGTAGACGGCAGTGAGGGCAAGGCTCCCATGGAAGCCGGTGTAAAGGATTTCACATTCCGCACGCATTTGCTCACCAAAAAAACAAACCGGGTTCCGCTCACTCTTCCCCAGCTTGCAGACAATCTGCATACGTTTCTGATTCAGCTCAATCCCAAAGAGACCATCGATGTATATTTTCGCTCGCCGGCTGCTGCCACCTCTACTCCGTTTGATCTACACCTTCTCGTGGGTGTAGACGGGGAGCAGGAAAAGCCTGCCTTTGTTTCTCGCCTGAAGGTTGGGAACTCTAATATACCGGTCAGCATCAAGGGGCAGCAAAAACTTCCCTTAGGATTTGATATCGGTTATAATCTGAATTATAATCCTCACACTGATTTTTTTACCATCGAAAAATTCAAAGTTGGAGTGATTGGCCAGACATGGCTGCGGATTGTGGGCAATGCAGAAAAGGCCACCGACCCTAAAAAAATGAAGGCGCGTATAGAGATAGCCGAGTCCGATATCAATCTTACCGCTTTATATCCATATTTTGTGTCTTTTACTGGAAATAAAACGCTTCGGTTCTCTGGCAATGTTTCTCTGGCGCCGTTGCTCATTACGGGGGAGGGAACGCATTATACGGTGGATGGAGCCGTGTCGTTGCGCAATGTCAACGTGAGGACACCTTCTGCTCCCGTTTCTATTCCTGCCTTCCGGTTATACTATTTTGCCGATGTTGACACTAAAAATGAGCAACCGCTGGACATTGCCAAAGCTGGTTTTAAGGGTAGCCTTAATGGTGCCTCTCTCGTCAGTGATATTGTATTTCGCCCCGCGCGAGAAGTAGACGTACAGTTGAAGGTGCGCGATTTTAATCCGGCACCATTTTCCAAAGGGCAAACGAATGGAAATTTTAATGTCGATTTATCTGTTACTGGTCCTGCGGAAAACCATCTTAAAACAAATCTTCATGTTTTTGCTCCATGGTTTACCTATACGGTGGGGCGAGGTAAATCACCTGTGAACAAAATTGATATTCTTCTTTCTGCCGATGTTGATTCGCCCAATCCCTCGTTTAAGACGGTTAAAGTGGCATTAAAACAATTGTCGTTAAAACTGAAGAATTCGGAAAACCGCGACTCTGTTATTTTTCGTTCTGATGCCAGCGTGGCGCAGGCCCCTGGATCCACCGACGTTGGATTTTTTATTCGCGAGTTTTCTCTGCATCCGCGCAATCTTGTAACGAGTGTTCCGGAGTCGCTTGCGGGTCCGCTTGCTCCCCTGTCAGAAAATGTGCGTACAAAAATCTTGATTTCTGGGGAGAGCTATGTGCAGATACGCGGCAAGTCACAGGATATAAAGCACGAGACGCGAGTGTATCTTCCCGATTTCCGCGTAGACGACATAGTTCTTAAAGCTGGCGTTGGCATACAACCCGGCGATATCCGCATTCGCCAGGTTCTCCTGACGGGCTTAAAAGACTCTCTGCGCATGGAAATTACAGGCCGCCTGCACGAAGGCATGATCAAAACTCTTGGCCCTGACGGCGACAGTATTCTGCGACAAAAGGGAATGCACAGGGATATATCTCTCAAGTTTGCTTTGGCTAAAAAAGAAGCCATAGAAATAGGACTGGGAAATTTTATTCAGGGATCGATTGGTCTTAATGCCACAGTTTCGGATCATATTATTGCAGGGAATATGAAGATAGACAATTTCTCTTTGAAAAGTCCAAAAGGAAGTGTCTCGCGTGTGAATCTCGATTTCCCATTTGAGCACGATATGCTGAAAATTGAATCTGTCAACTTGACTGCTGCCAGCCGAGAAAAAATTGTCCAGAATTACAATTATTCCGAGCCCTACAATTTTACCATTGAATCTGTGGATATTCCACACCCATTTGTTGAGGACGAAAATTTTCGCCTCTTGTATTCTCAAAACGAAGGTAAAAACCCTGCTTTTGGCGCTGTCATGCGCTATCGGGAAAATGTGTTTGAAATTCCCGTGATGCAGATGAACATGTTGAACGGTAATATTTCGGGCAGGGATATTTTCTTTAATCTGGGGCCATTAAAACCAGAGAAAATGCAATTCAATGCACTTTTGCAGATTAAGGATATCGATTTAAAACAGCTCATGGATCCGGAAAAGGCAAAAGCTATTAAGGACGGTACGGTTCGTGGCGATATTCGCATCACGGTCAATAATCTCAAGCAGCCTGTAGAAAATTTAACGGGCTATGTAAAGATTTACAAAATAGGGCAGGAGTTCGGAAAGCAGGCCCTCAAGGTAGTTAAGCCGGACTCCAATGCTCTCATCGATGGCGTGATAGACAATACCATCACGGTAGAGAGTATAGATCTCAACATTCGCGAAGGCCTCGTATATGCAAAAGTTTCCTATAAGAAGGGATTTTTGGCTAATATGACCATTGCGCCATCGGGCGAAACAATAGAGCAGAATAGAATACCTATCCCTGAGTTTATGCAGAGGGCTTCAAGGGAAGCAGCTGCCTACAGTGTAGAAGGCCAGGAAGAGGAAGAACAACCGTGAACACACCACTAAAAGATTCTACCCAGATGCGTTGGGATCCCATTCTAAAAATCTGGACAATTGTTTCCCCGGAAAGAGGAAAGCGACCCGGAACCTTTATTCCGCCCGTTCCTGATAATCCACCGCAGGCGGATGGAGAGATTTGTCCGTTCTGCCATCATTCCGAAATTTCTCAAGGCAACGTGATTTATCAGGCTGCTGATCCAGAAAAAGAATATCCCTGGTTTGTAAAAGTAGTACCGAATCGGTATCCTGTATTTAGGATAGAGGGAACGGTAAAGCGCTGGAACGAAGGCCTTTATGACATAGTTGAAGGAGTGGGAGCGCATGAAATCGTGATAGATACGCCTACCTGTGATCTGCAATTTGCCGATATTTCCATTAAGCGTCGGGCAGAGGTTCTCAAGGCATACCGTGCCCGTATTCTCGATCTCAAGAAAGATGTTCGATTTCGCCATATTTTAATTTTTAAAAATCATGGCAGCCGGGCCGGTGCCGCCATGTACCATTCTCATACGCAGATTGTGGCGCTACCCGAGCGACCGCTCAATCTTCAAACCATGCTTTCTACCAGCCGCGATCATTTTAACCGCAAAGAACGCTGTCTATTTTGCGACGTTCTTCGGCAGGAGCGCGACGGGGCCAGCCGTGTTGTTTTTGAAGACGACGTGTATACCGCCTTTGTTCCCTTTGCATCGTCTCATCCGTTTGAGCTCATGGTGATTCCGCGCAGGCATGCTCACGATTTTTCACTGTCCACAGACGAGGAGTTGTATTCATTGTCGCGTGTTCTTGGAAACGTTTTGCAGAGACTCAATAAAACGCTGCGCAATCCGCCGTATAATTTTGTTTTGATTACGGCGCCTCCTCAGTCGCCCAAACTTACCCGCCCCGATTACTGGAACAGTATAGAGCAGGATTTTCATTGGCATATCCGCATTACGCCGCGCATTACATTTAATGCAGGATTTGAGTGGGGAACCGGTTTCAGTATTAATCCTGTGCGTCCGGAGGATGCAGCAGCTCATTTACGCAATGTTCGGCTAATTCCGGAATAAAATGGATATAACAAAATTTCAGTACCTTCCTGAAATTGATTACCGCAAAATCTCTGCGGAAGATTCCGATGCCATAGAAGTACACCTGGACCCATTTAAGCGCGGCTACATGAAACCGCTCGAAGCGCATTTGCTCAATGCTGATGGTTTGCGCAAATATCTTGGTTCAGCTTCTGTTACGGCAGAGATACGTGCAGAATATCGATTTAAGTCGCGCAATGTAGATGATGCCATTGCTTCTATCCAGAGAGCCTTTTACGAACTGGAGATTGATCTGCAGGACAGAACTCTGGAAACTGTGGCCCAGCGCGACTACTTCAACATGTTTCAGGCGGCAGAAATAGACTCTCACAAAATGGAGTTTATGATTTTTCTGAAGACCTATGAGGCTCTCAAAAAGTTTAATATGATCGTGCGCGATTCTTGGGACATGATTCGAGAGGTTTTTGAAGGGATCAAAATTCAGTCTTATAACTCCCTTTTTTTGGAACAGGTTTTGTCTTTCAAGGTGTATCCACGCCTGGAGCTTGCCGACTTAACGGATCTGCTTTTGCGTCGAATGGCTCTGATTTTGAAAATCAGTAAAGAAGAAGTGCGCGGAAACAGATTATATGCAGTGGGAAAATTTTCTTCTGTTATTAAATATAATTTTTCAACGGTATTCCAGAAAGATATCCACCATGTAGTGTCAGAGGTGGACTCCGGAATTAGAGAAAAAAAGCCGGAAAAGGTTCATAAGGAACTTCAAAATACCTGTATTAAAGGTCCTTACCTGTTAGACAGCCGGGGCAGTGAATTGTTTAACCAGCCAATGGTGTATACCATGGAGCTCGATGCCCGCCGTGTGCAGATGGACGAGAAAAAAATCCGCGTGGCCGTGTATGTGGAAAGCCATCTTGGGGCGGAGGATCTTGCGTTGCGACAGGAGCTTATTCGCAAGTTTATTTCGCAGGCCAGAAAAAAAGACAAGGTAGAAGAGTATAATAACTTTCTTTATACCTATTTTGATTTTGTGCGGGATACTTTGCTGCTGCACTACAGAGATGGCTCGGAATTAGAGAAGACAGTTTTTCTATATCATTTTACTCCGGTGTATTTTTTTCGCCTCGTCATGCATTTCATGAAAGAAGGTAGAACCGGCTATATACATCGCCACTTAAAAAAAGACCAGATGGTAAGGGAGCTCCCCTTTGAATATATTAAGTATATATTAAAGAACTGGTGGGACGAAAAAGTGTATCGAAAGCTGACTCCCATGGAGCGCAATTCCCGCGATATGTACGCGCAGATTCAGAACAAGGTAAAAACATACTGGGCAGAAGAACAGAAAAGGGTACTTGAAGAGCTTAAAACGGAACCCGAACTGCTGCGCCATTTTCGCCTGCACAATACAAAAGAGCTGTATCCTTTTTTACAGGATGAACTCTCGTATCTTTATTTTTTTGTCATTATGCGTTTTCTGGGAATGGATTTTATTTATTTTTCGGATGGCCAGTAAATCCATTTCGGGTTGATCAATCTCTGTTTGGGCAGCGGCGGAGCCTGCCCCGAGTGCCATTGCGCGAATGGCCGTTCCCAGACATCCATGTCTTCCACGGCACCGTGCCCTCCGTGGCAAATGGCAAAACGACATGGATGTCGTAGTTTTCGCCCCCGTGTTTTGCGATCTGCCTGTGCCCGCAGGGTAAATGCGTAGCAAGCCGCAGGCAAAAAGTCCACGGAGGGACTTTT
>DYKF01000148.1 GCA_020722745.1 Caldithrix sp. | reverse complement strand
ACAGGATTTTTACTCAACAGACTCCCAACCCCGGTAGGGGTTGGGAGCTGGGATACCGAACGCTGAACAGGCGTTCGGTAATCTCCAAAACGCTGCGAAAACCGGTGTTTTCTACGCGTTTTGCCGGTGAATTTACCCCGAGAGCAGCCGAGGGGTCCATGTACCGGAAGTAAGCTCTGAACGCAAAGCGAGCGAGCCTGCCCCGAGTGCCATTGCAAGGCAATGGCGTATCGAGGGGAAGGCAAACTTTTTCAGAGCTTACTTAAAACAAATGAAGTAGAAAATTTTGAATCTCCGGCAGCGAAGCAAACATGCCATGAGGCTTGGCCGCTGCAAGAGCCTCTGGCTTGTGAGCCCCATGCGTGACGGCAATCACCCAGGCACCGGCATTGTGGGCCATAGTAATGTCATAGGTGGTGTCGCCAATCACGACGGCATCCGCAGAGTCTCGATCCAGTTTTGCTGCAATGTCGTAAATCATGTCTGGTGCAGGCTTAGGTGCCGTTTCGTCCGAAGTGCGCGAGGCAGAAAAAAAAGAACCAATGCCGGTTATCTCCAGAGCTCTGTCTAATCCCCTTCTGCTCTTGCCCGTAGCGATGCTTAAATAATAGTTAGACTCTTTTAAAAATGTGAGTAGATCAATTGCACCTGGATAAAGATCAATCGTGTCTTCTTTTTCTTTGTATAAAGTTCGATAAGTTGAATTAAATTTTTCGAGAACCTGTTCGTCTGAAATATGCGGGAACAAATAGGCACGCGCGTCGTTGAGACCAAGCCCGATTATATGCGATGCTTTTTCTTCCGGAATGGTTTCGCCGATTTCCATGGCGGCCTCCTGTATGGAAGCCACAATAATGGGAACGGAATTAGCCAGAGTGCCATCCCAATCAAACACAAAAAAGCGTTCGTTCATCCCAAATGCGCCTGCCCTAAGGAAAGATAATTCTGCACATAGTCTGACACACCTTCTTCCAGTGTGTGAAACGGATCGGTATAACCCGCCTTGCGCAGTTTACCCATACTCGCCTCTGTAAAATACTGGTACGAGCCAATCAGATTTTCGGGCATCGGAATGTACTCAATATTTTTGTCTTTGTTCATGGCGGTAAATACGGCAGCAGCAAGCTCATTCCAAGAGCGCGCGTTGCTGCTTCCTATATTAAATATTCCATTTACATCTGGATTTTTCCAGAGCCAGTACATGGCAGCCGTTACATCCTTCACATACACAAAATCGCGCTTTTGCTCGCCATCGCCATACTCCGGGCGGTAAGATTGAAACAGCTTGAGTTTGCCGGTCTCGTTAATCTGGTGAAAAGCCTTAAAGACGACACTTGCCATATCTCCCTTGTGGTATTCGTTTGGTCCATACACATTAAAAAATTTTAATCCGGCAATAGACCCTGTGACTCCGGTCCTCTGCGCCCAGAGATCGAACAATTGCTTAGAATATCCATACATATTGATTGGGCGCAATTGTTCCAAAAGAGATTCGTCGTCCGTAAAACCATTCTCGCCACCACCATACGTTGCGGCGGAAGAAGCATAAATAAAACGGATACCGTGGCGGAGCGAAAACTGGGTAAGAGCTTTTGTGTATTCAAAATTGTTTGTGTAAAGATAATCAGCATCTGTCTGGGTGGTGGAAGAACAGGCACCCATATGAAAAATTGCCTCTATCTTTGTCGGTTCTGCCTCAAGGAGAATATCCGGGAATGCGTTTTTGTGAATGTAGTCTTCGTATTTTAATGGAACCAGGTTTTTCCATTTTTTGGTTTCTGCCAGGTTATCCACCACGACGACATTTTTGTGGCCTCTGCGGTTTAATTCCCAAACCATGGCGCTTCCAATAAAACCAGCGCCGCCTGTTACAATTATCATACGCCAGCCAGCAACGTCCAAATGCCCTGTCAAGAAGAGCTTGGTGCATCGTCGATTACGCTGCTTCTGCCAATCAGCGCTGCGACAGAACGACCAGATAGTGCAGCAGCAGGCAGCCCACCGCCCGGAGTCAGCCACTGCCCCGCCATGTAAAAATTCTCTATGCCTTCTATTTTATGTTTAAGCAAATGGGCGTTTTGCAGTGCCGTGGGAGAAGGCTGAAAACCTTCATGAGCGCCACGGTACACGCCAGTATAATGCGTCCACGTAATGGGCGATGCAACATCCATTTTTTCAACCATTCCAGCAAGCCCCGGAAAGAAGTCTTTTTCCAATCGAGAAATAATTTCCCTGGCGAGTCTTTCCTTTTCCAGTTTATAGGTGGCAGGATTAGACAAATAGAGATTTTCCCATAAGGAAAAATATGTCTCCACTGTAATACTCAAGACCTGTTTCCCTTTGGGGGATAGAGAAGGATCAAAGCCCAGAGAATGAACGAGAGCCCGATCTATCACGTTTTCCTTGAATTTCACGGGTTCCGTAAAAGCAATCTGTATCCCAGAAAGAGAGCCAAAACTTTCTATCTTTTGCGATAAGCCCAGCGATATCAGTAAAATGGGCTGAAACATGGGAAAGTTGTGAAACGCATTTTCAAAGCCGGGCTGCGGGTACTTTCCACCGAGCAGCTTAGACAGAATAAAATGCGCATCTGTGGAAGATACAAAATGGTCTGCCTCTGTAATTTTTCCATTCGCCAGTGCAAGGGAAACAATTCTGCCTCCCTCTAAATTTGCCTGCTTAACACCAACGCCATAATACACTTTTCCTCCAAGCGCTTTATATTTTTCTTCTATTCGGCGGATAAACTCCAGGGACCCACCCAGTGGATAGCCCACGGAATTTCTATTCGTCCATGACAATAGAATCAAGTTAAAAAGCATGGATGTTTCTTTTGTAAAAAGCCCCCTCATCATGTCCTGCAAGAGAGGATTTTTATACTTCAATGAATATTTTTTTGCCGTGACAGAAAACCAAGGATACAAAGTTGCTATGGGAATAATCGTCTTTGTGAGCTCTCTCCATTTCTGAAAAAAGGACTTTTTCCCTATTTGTTCAATCTGCAGAATTTCAATGTGCGACGCTTTTTTGGCTGCTTTATAAAATCTTTCGATTTCCTTTTTGTCTTCGGGAGATACGCGAAGCATTTCTTTTCGCAGCTCATCAATATGTCCGTATACCGAAAGAGTTTGTCCTCCTCGGTAGAATTTCATATATACAGGCTCCGTGTGGAACTGTGTATTCTCCAAGACACCAAGCTCTTCCCAGAGAGTGTGCATGGGATCTCCCGGAGCAATTCCTGCAAGCCAGTGTATGCAACCGTCAAACGTAAAACGCCCTCTCTTCCAGGCCGTACACTGCCCACCAGGTGCTTCGTTCATTTCATAGATTTCAGTCTGGTACCCCTGCCGCTGCAGATATACCCCGGCAGAAAGCCCGGCAATTCCCGCCCCAATAATAGCGACTCTGTTCTTCATGCAGGAATCAAACGATTCTGCCCGGCAATGGCAACTATTTTTCTGCCTAACACAGGGAGTTCCCCGTTTTTGATTTTCCGTCGCGGTCGATTTCCAGAAGTTCCTGAAGATTTCTAAGTAAGCTCTGAAAAAGTTTTCAGAGCTTACCTAACAATCACAATTCCTGCTCCCTGCGTTCCTGTAGAACTTCTTCCATATATTCATCGACAAAGGTACGCCCCTGCTACCAGCGGGGACAATAATTTGAGGACGTAATCCTCTGTACCAGAGAGCTCAATGGCAACGCCTCCAAAACTCAATCCGTGTTTACCAGATGCAAAGATTATTAAAAATGCCTCTATAAGGAAAGCGTAAATGAAAATAATTTCGTGGAATGTAAACGGGATCAGAGCAATTGACAGAAAAGGGAACCTGGCCGAACTTATCGAAAAAGAAAATCCAGATATTTTGTTTCTGCAGGAAATAAAAGCAAAACAGGAACAGCTTAGCCCCAACCTGAAAGGCTCCGAACCATACGAGCAGCACTATTTTTCGGCAGAAAAAGCGGGATACTCTGGAACCGGACTATGGGTGCGCCCCTCAAGTACGGGAGCGTATTCCGTAAAAACGGGGATTGACAAGTATCCAGACAACGAAGGCCGAATGATCCGCATTGAATTTGGCAACTACATTCTATTGGGCGGATACTTTCCCAACGGCGGAAAATCAGAAGAAGCCTGGCAACAGAAGCTCGTTTACTATGAGCACTTTCTCGATGAAATAAATTCTCTGCGAAAATCTGGAAAAAAAATAATTTTCACGGGAGATCTCAACGTCGCACACAACGAGATTGATCTGGCCCGCCCCAAAGAAAACATGGAATCGATTGGATTTCTTCCAGAAGAAAGAGCCTGGGTAGACAAGCTGATTTCCCAGGACTGGGTGGACGTATTCCGCGCCATCCATCCGGAGGAAATTTCCTATACGTGGTGGAGCATGCAGACGCGCGCCCGCGAAAGAAATATTGGCTGGAGAATAGACTATTTTTTTGTCGATAGAAACCTTTTTTCTCTCGTGCAGGACATACGCCATTTGAATGACCAGATGGGGTCGGACCATTGTCCCGTGGTGCTCAGCATAGATATTAGGTAAGCTCTATTCGCGTAGAGGCGAAGCGAAAAGCTTGCCTTCCCCTCCTCTGGAGGCGCTGCGCGCTGGGTTCTTTCTGCCAGCTCGCCACAAAGGTTCTCCATCGACAGAGAAAGAACTTATCGACTGGGCAAAAATTATTTTCCGATAGAGGTGGCTACAGATCTATTGAGCTATATTGCCTAAACGCTTGCTCAGACAAACCTGGCAAACAGGCTTTTTGCAATACAATGAGAACAAAACCTAAACTCCGACGACAAAGTTCAATAGAACGGTAGCCAGTCCGGCAAATAAGAAACTTCTGCCGGCAAAAAGCTAACTCTCCCCCGTCTCGGCAGGGAACAGCAAATTACCTCAGGGAGCCTCAATTTTTTCAAAATTTTGAAAAATTTTTAACTCTTTTTTTTTCATGCACTGCCGGAGGAAAGCGTAAAAATTAATTTTTTAAAGTTCCGCTTTTTAAGTACTTTTGCGATACGTACTCAAGCTCGCGCATCGTGGCGACCTTATTGCGAAAACCAACAATCTGGTAGATCATCTCGCCCTTGCTGTCTGTAATAACAAGCGTGGGCAACCCTTTAACATCGTACCGCGATGCGACCGGGCCGTTTTCGTCCAGATCGGCATTGAGGCGCACCAGAGTAATTTTGTTGGCTTTCACAAAAGCCTCAAACTCTTCGGAATGGAACAAATGTTTTTCCATTTCGTGACAGGAATGGCACCAATCTGCCCAAAAGTCTATAATAATATATCCCTGCGTTGAGCGGGCGTCGCGAAGACCTTCGCTCACAGTTTCACGCCATTCCATAGCCCCTGCTCTTTCTTCTTGTCCGCTAAGCACGCCTGCAAGCGGAGTCGTGAGTAAAAAAAGCCCAAATCCCGCAATCGCCAAGTAGACAGTTTTTTTGATTTTTTTCATGATGGATTCCTTTTCGCTGTAAGCCATAGGTTCTGCGAGAACAGTAAAAATTAAGACCAGAAACAGCCCCACAAAGGCAAGCCCAATACCCATGGATGGATTTGGAAACGGTTTAATGAGATCCTCTGCATAATGGAAGCCCGCTGCAAGGAGCACAATCCCACCGATCACCTTAACGGCATTGAGCCAATTGCCCGGTTTGGGCAGTTTGAGCGCAAACCCCCCGATGAGCAGAAACGGCAACCCCATACCCAGGCTGAACGCGAGCGCCTGTGAAACGCCGGGCAAAATAGATTCGTTTTTAGCGGCCTCTGCCGCTATATCAATCAGTAGCGCCCCAAATAAAGGTGCCGTACAAGGTGCAGCTATAAAACCAGATATAATCCCCAAAACCAGCGGATAGCCTATACCCGCTGTTTTTTTTACATGCATTTTATCGGCAAAATTAGGCAAGGGGAGTGGCAGCAATCCCGCAAAGGCAAAGCCAAGATAAAAGAACATGATAGCAAACAGGGCAATTACCCAGGGGTTGCCGAGGTAGGCACCAAACAGCGACCCCGTGAGCGCCGCTGTGATTCCGAGTGCCACGTAGGTGAGCGACATTCCTGCGACATAGATTCCGGACAACATAAACCCCTGTGCCCAGTTTTTTACCTGCCCTGCTCCAAAAAGCGCCGTCGTTATTGGGATCAGCGGGTATACGCATGCCGAAAGAGAAGACAGTAAACCGTGGAGAGCTGCTACGCCAAGAGAGACCATACATCATGCCGCTCATAGTATTGCAGCCAGTCAAGCAGAATACCATGGTGGGTAT
>DYKF01000430.1 GCA_020722745.1 Caldithrix sp. | reverse complement strand
AAAATGAAATTCGCTGTCGGTTATCAGCTTGCCGAAGAGGACGAGGAACCCTTTGTAGAGATTGTCAGGGATTTCCGCGGGCAGATAGAAGAGGTTTACTTTCCCTGGCTGGATATGCCCAGTGGGCGTTCTCCGATGACGATGCGGGATGGCGTTGTTGACTGGAATGGTCAGCGTAAACTGGAAGAGGAACTAAAGAATTTTAAGAAGATGGGCATTAAACTGGACTTACTCCTAAACGCCAATTGTTATGGCCGGAACAGTTTGTCTCAGCATCTCAAAAATCTCGTATGCTCGATTATCGGTCATCTGAAAGAGACAACAGGACTTGATGTGGTCACAACCGCCTCCCTTATGATTGCCAGAACAGTAAAGGAAAATTTTCCCGAGATAGACGTTCGTAGTTCGGTGAATATGAGAATTGGCACGGTAAAAGGAATGGAGTATGTAGCAGACCTTTTTGATAGTTTTTACATCCAGCGTGAGTACAACAGAGATTTCCAAAGGATAGCCGAAATAAAGAATTGGACGGATAAACATAACAAAGGATTATATATCCTGGCAAACAGCGGTTGTCTGAATTTCTGTTCCGGACAGGTCTTCCACGATAACCTTGTCGCCCATGAGGCAGAGATTGGAGCGATGAATAACATTGAGGGCTGGAACCCCAGCGTATGCTGGAATTACTACAAAAAAAGGGAGAACTGGGTTGCCTTCCTGCAGAACTCCTGGATAAGACCCGAGGATTTGCACAACTACGACACTTATTTCTCTATGGCGAAACTCGCTACAAGAATGCATGCTAATCCCAGGAAAGTTATTCAAGCCTACTGCGAGCAAAGGTTTCAGGGAAACTTGCTTGACCTTCTTGAGCCAGGTCATAGTCCTCTCTTTTCTCCATATCTCATTGACAATACAAAATTTCCCGAAGATTGGTTCAAAAGAACAAGCACCTGTGACAAAAAATGTCATCAATGCAGCTATTGTTCAGAGGTTTTAAAAAAAGTCCTGGTAAGAATTGGC
>DYKF01000009.1 GCA_020722745.1 Caldithrix sp. | reverse complement strand
TATTCTGGAAGATTAGAAGGTTGCCTTAAGGTAAGCGCGTGTCGGAATTGTCAAATCACACTTTTGCGAACGAAATTTATTTGTTAGTAAAAAAATTATCTGTATAAAGAATCTGCTTTTTATTGACCGCTTTGCGAAGAAAGAATCGCCAGCGGAAAATTATTTTGCTGGATATAATAAGCACCTTAATTTTATCCTATTAATAAAGATTTAATAGAACGGTTGCCTTTCTGGGTCTTTGCTTTGTCTTTTGGTAATCCGTATCCGCCCGAAGGGCCTCCCCTCTGACGACCTTCGCACTTTAATACGCTTTCTGCCGCACAGCCCCGCCCGATATTCAAGGCTTGTTAAAACGTCTTTACAGTTACTCTTCAAATAAAAAATGTTGCCTATGGCTAAAAGAGAAGGCTATTTTGGTGAGTTTGGCGGGCGCTTCGTTTCCGAGTTGTTGATTCCTGCGCTAGACGAGCTTTGGGAGCAATACAAAAAGGCCATAAAAGATCCATCCTATAAAAAAGAATACCAGGCCCTTCTGCACGACTATGCGGGCAGGCCAACACACCTGTACTTTGCAGCCAATCTTTCGGCCATTCATAAAGCCAGAATTTATCTTAAACGGGAAGATACTCTGCACACCGGTTCTCATAAAATTAACAATACGCTTGGCCAGGCTCTTCTTGCCCGCCGAATGGGGAAAAAACGCGTCATTGCCGAAACCGGAGCTGGTCAGCATGGCGTCGCAACGGCAACGGCAGCAGCCGTTCTTGGCCTCAAGGCACATGTTTACATGGGAGAGGAAGATCTTCGCAGGCAGGCTCTCAATGGATTTCGCATGCGCCTGCTTGGTTCTACGGTGGAAGGAGTAGGTGGCCCCACAGGAACCCTCAGGGATGCCGTTAACGAAGCTCTCCGCGACTGGTCGAGAACCGTAGATGACACGCATTATATTGTTGGGTCTGCTATTGGCCCTCATCCTTTTCCTCGGATTGTTCGCGACTTTCAGTCGGTAATAGGAAAAGAGGCTCGAAAGCAGATTTTAGCAAAAGAAAAACGGCTTCCTGACTTGGTGTCTGCCTGCGTCGGCGGGGGCTCCAATGCAATAGGCATATTCTCTGGATTTGTTAAAGATGATGTCGTTCTTCTTGGTGCGGAGGCTGGCGGCAGAGGGGATAATCCCGGTCAGCATTCCAGTTCTCTTTCTCGAGGCGTGCCGGGTATATTGCAGGGAGCGCGCACGTATTTATTGCAGGATTCGTCTGGAATTGTTTCACCCGTCCATTCCGTATCTGCCGGCCTCGATTATCCTGGAGTAGGGCCGGAGCATGCCTATCTTAAATCTATAGGTCGTGCAGAGTATGTATCCATTTCGGACGAGCAGGCATTGGAAGCTTTTCGTGCACTGTCCGAGGTAGAAGGAGTTATTCCGGCGCTGGAGTCATCCCATGCGGTAGCAGCGGCCACTGACTGGATCAAAAAAGCCCGCAAGAAAGGCCTCAAAGAGCCTCTCGTTATTATCAACCTTTCCGGTCGGGGCGACAAAGACGTTGCAGAAGCTCAGAGAATTCTTGACGGAGCAGGAAATGAAGGTCATTAATTCAGGGGCAAAAACAATTCTGCAATTAGAAGGCAATATTAATCTGGATGAAACAGAGGCACTCGAGCTAAAACTCGATAAACTATTGTCCGAGAAAAAAACGAAAGTGGTGGTAGATTTAACCGGTGTAAGGCATTTCAGTTCGTCCGCTCTTGGGATTCTGGTGGCCTACAAAAAGGCCATGCAGGAAAATGGTGGGGACATTAAACTGGTTGTCAATTCAGACGAGCTCATGCAGCTATTTAAAGTTACAATGTTGAGTAAAGTATTCGAAATATCGGATTCGCGCAAGGATGCCCTGGCACGTTTCTAACCTAAAGAGGGAATTAAAATGGGAGTAAATTTAATTGTAGGAACCCAGTGGGGAGACGAAGGCAAGGCCAAGCTAATTGATTATCTTTCCGGGGATACGGATATTATTGTTCGCTACCAGGGGGGAGCCAATGCGGGCCATACCGTAGAAGTGAACGGAAAAAAATACGTGTTTCACCTTATACCGTCTGGTGTACTTTATCCCGAAACCATATGCGTTCTTGGTGGTGGAATGGTTATAGATCCAGAGGCTCTGTTTGAAGAGATCGAAAATCTGGAGAGCCAGGGGATTTCGGCCAGAGACAGAATTCGTATTGCTGACAATGCCCATCTGCTCCTTCCCTATCACAAACTTATAGATATAAAAAGAGAAGAAATTCCCAACGGTCAGGTTATCGGTACCACGCGGCGTGGAATAGGCGTCTGCTATGGAGACAAGGTCAATCGCTGGGGAATCCGCATGGGTGATCTCCTGTGCGAAGATTTTTACAGGGAACGCCTGCCCAAAATTCTCTCTTTCAAAAGTCGCGTTCTGGTCAACGTGTACGGAGAAGAACCAATAGATGCTGCTGAGACAGAAAAGTATTTGAGAAGTCTGGCAGAAAAGCTCAAAGGCTTTCTGGTGAACTCCTCTTATTATCTCAACATGGAAATTGCTTCGGGTAAAAATGTTCTTCTTGAGGGAGCCCAGGGTACCATGTTAGATTTAGATTTTGGGACGTATCCGTATGTGACCAGTTCCAACCCTACCACGGGTGGAGCGCTTACTGGAAGCGGAGTTTCTTTTCAAAGCCTGCAAGAAGTTATTGGGATTACAAAAGCCTATGTGACGCGAGTGGGCGAGGGGCCTTTCCCAACAGAGATTCACGGAGAAGAGGCAGAGCATTTGCGAAAGGTCGGCAATGAATACGGATCAACGACGGGCAGACCGCGTCGAGTAGGCTGGTTTGATGTAGAAGTGGTTCGCCATTCTGCCCGCATTAACGGATTGACTTCGATTGCTCTCACAAAATTAGATGTTCTTGGTGGATACGATACCATTCGGGTTGCCGTTGGATACGAGCAGGAGGGAAAAAGGATTTCGTATTTCCCAACTTATAATATAGGGAAAGTTACTCCCATCTATGAGGATTTCCCAGGGTGGAAAGAAGATATATCCGGCGTAAAAAGCTTTAACGACCTTCCGAAAAATGCCCGCCGCTTTGTTCTGTCGCTGGAAAAATTTATCGGGGTGCCGGTTCGCTGGATTTCGGTGGGTCCGGGAAGAGACAGTACAATAAAGCTTAAATGAGCTTAAAGATTTTATTCCAAGGGAAAGTGTTTACGCTTTCCAATTTTCTTTCCGTTCTTCGCATCCTGTTAATTCCGGTGCTCGGGCACTATATAGCCGCTGGCGATGTTCATTCGTCGGCGAATGGAACAGCTCTCGTAATTGCCGTCATAATGGTGATTACAGATTTTCTGGATGGTTTTCTTGCACGCATCATGAACGAGCAAAGTCCGCTTGGCCAGTATCTGGATCCATTTGCCGATAAACTTTCTCTGGTTGCTGGGCTTTTCTTTCTGGTTCTGTACCGCGATTTCCCCGACTGGTTGTTCTATGTCGTCCTGGTGCGGGAAATTCTGGGATCAGCAGGTGGTCTGTTTCTGCTGTTTGGCCATGGTACTTTGGGCAAGCCCAATTACTGGGGAAAAACTGGGGTTGCACTGTTGTCTTTGAGCGGTCTTGCGTATCTTATGGATTGGAGCTGGAAACTATGGACGGTGTATCCCATTGTAATTGTGCTTTTTGTCGGCGCAATTGTTTACTATTTAACGTACAGGCATTATCTGTTTACAAAAAAATGAAAGATATTGAATGCAGATCAAAAAATTGCTATAAAAACTATCAAAGATTTGTAGGTTGACCTTTATGGGATCAAAGTTTTCTAATAAGAAAGAGGGAAGACTGCCAGCTTTTGTGAGCAGGCAAATGCTCGGAACCTGGAAAAAGCAGAAAATAGCACTTGAGACAGATGCCAGAGTTGCATCGTGGGTGACTGTTTTTGAATGGCCAGATTTTTTCTCGCCCGATTTTGACCAGCTGGATACGGCGACACCGAGAGAAGAGGAACGGCCCATTGAAAGAGATGCCCGGAATGCGCTTCGTCTCGATATTCCAACTTTGTATGTTAAACGTGAGCATCTCGTTGACTTAATGAAGCTGCTGAAAACAGCTCCCGAATACAATTATAATTTTCTTTTGCATCTTTCTGCGGTAGACTTTCTAAACAGTCCCGATCCTAACGATGCAGTCCGAAACAACGGAAAGCGCTTTCAAGTGCTCTATATGTTGCGTGCTCTGCATCCCGATAAACCCGCCTTTAAGGGCCTTACTATTCGCGTTCTTCTTCCCGTGAACGAAGACGAACTGATTCCCTCTCTCACGTCTTTGTGGGTGGGCGCTAACTGGCCAGAGCGCGAGGTGTTTGATATGTTTGGTCTCAAGTTTGAGGGGCACCCGGATTTAAGAAGAATTATCATGCCAGAAAATTATCGCGGCTTTCCGCTTCGGAAAGATTTCCCCGTTGGCGGAATTGGCGAAGACTATCTCATAGAAGATTTGCTTACCGATAGACTTCTGAATGATTAACCGCAGGAGGTTACCATGAAAGACATGCACATTGCAAAAAACAGAAATATTATTCAGCCCGATGCAAAATCGGAGGAAGCCTGGACCAGAGTGGATCATCCTGGTGTACAGGTTGTTCGGGAATTGCCCGATGGAAGAATGCAGCTCAACCTTGGGCCTTCTCATCCTGCAACACATGGAATTCTGGAAAACAAAATCATTGTAAACGGGGAGACGATTGAGTCTGCTGAACCAAACATTGGTTATGTTCACAGAACTTTTGAAAAGCTTGGTGAACACTATGGTTACAACCAGTTTCTTGTTTGTACGGATAGAATGAACTATGTTTCTTCTGCCATGAACAATATTGGCTGGGTGCTCGCTGTCGAAAGCATGCTCGGCATAGAGGTTCCTGCCAAGGCAACCGTTGTGAGAATGATTATTGCGGAGTTGTCCCGCATTATCGACCACATTGTCTCCATGGGAATTCTCGGGGTAGACCTTGGTGCGTTCGCTTCTTTTCTTTTCATGTTCCACGAAAGAGAAGAGATCTACCAGGTTCTTGAAAAGACTACCGGTGCGCGCCTCACTACTACATTTGCGCGCGTTGGTGGATTAGAGCATGATGTATATCCAGAGTTTGTTGCCGATGTAAAAAAGATTGTTAAAGAGATGCCTAAAATTCTAAAATGGAATGACAAGCTCCTTACAAAATCGAGAATCTTTTACGAAAGAACGAAAAACATATCTAAAATTTCAGCAGACAGAGCATTGGAATACGGCTTTTCGGGTCCTAACCTGAGAGCAGCAGGTGTTCCTCACGATGTCAGAACAGAAAATCCATATATGTTCTATGACCAGGTAGATTTTGATGTGCCTGTGGGAGAAAACGGATCCGTTTACGATCGTTTCCTCGTGAGAATAGAAGAAATGCGTCAGTCGCTGCGTATCATTGAGCAGCTTGTGAATCATATTCCGGAAGGACCACACCATGCAGAATTGCCGCACATTTACTTACCTAAAAAAGAAAATGTGTATAAATCCATGGAAGACCTTATTTACCATTTTAAAATTATCATGCACGGAATAGAAGTGCCTCCGGGTGAGCACTATTTTGCAACCGAAGTTGCCAACGGCGAATTGGGATACACCATTATCTCGCGCGGAAAAAGATCTCCATGGCGGGTGTCCATGCGTCGCCCATCCATCTGGTATTACCAGGCGTTCCCTGAACTGGTAAAAGGCGATATGATTGCTGATGCCATTGCTACCATGAGTTCCATGAACATTATTGCTGGCGAATTGGACGGTTGAGGTAAAATATGAGAGCAGTAGAGAATTACACTTTTTCAGCAAAGGCAGAAGAGCGTTTTAAGAAACTCGAGACACAGTTTCCTGAGCGGGAATCCCTCGTACTATGGGCTCTGCATCTTGTCCAGGAGGACGCTGGATATATTCCTCCATCGGCTATATCATACGTTGCAGAACGCGTTGGAGTCTCTCGATCGCATGTGCAGGGAGTGATCAGTTTTTACGCCATGTTTCACGATAAACCCATGGGGAAATTTCATTTGCAGGTTTGCGTAAACGCATCGTGCTGGCTTGCAGGCTCAGACGAGTTAGAAAAAACTATAGAGAACCATTTGCGAATTCGTCCAGGCGAGACAACGCCCGATGGACTGTTTACGTATAACAGACAGGGAGAATGTCTTGCCTCTTGCGGGACTGCTCCGGTTGTACAGGTAAACGCAGATTACCACGAAAGCATGACGCCGCAAAAGCTCGAAACATTGATAGAGCAGTTAAAAAGGAATTCGTAAGTCGACAGGGAGGGAAAATGGCTGCACCACTGGAAAAAAGAATAATACTTGCAGATTATGGTAAACCGGACTCGCACACTCTCTCCGTATATGAGGCGGGTGGTGGATATTCTGCTCTCAAAAAGGCTCTCATATCCGAAAAAGATAAATGGACGCCCGATGCGATAATTAATGAAGTAAAAGCATCTAATTTGCGGGGGCGCGGTGGGGCAGGGTTTCCCACCGGTCTTAAATGGTCCTTTGTACCACGCAATACAGGCAAGCCGACCTACGTAGTCTGCAATGCCGACGAATCTGAACCAGGTACTTTTAAAGACCGCGTTATTCTTGAAGACCTTCCTCATTCCATCATCGAAGGAATGATTCTTGCCGGGCTTGCTCTTGAGAGCGGGCAGGGTTATATTTATCTTCGCGGCGAATTTTACAAAGGCTGGCAGCGCGTAGACGCAGCAATACAGGAAGCCTACGCAAAGGGATATCTGGGTGAGAATATTCTTGGCTCCGGAAAAACCTTTCACCTCGCGACCTACCGTGGCGCTGGCGCTTATATTTGCGGGGAAGAAACAGCTCTGCTCGAAAGTCTGGAAGGCAGACGCGGGCACCCACGTCTGAAGCCGCCGTTTCCCGCAGTAAAAGGATTGTACGGATCTCCCACAACCGTAAATAACGTGGAAACCTTTGCTGCCATCCCGCACATTATTAACAATGGCGGCGACTGGTTTAAAAAGCTTGGCATTGGCAATGAAAAATCGGGAGGCACTAAGCTGTTCTCTGTTTCCGGCCATGTCATGAAACCAGGTGTATACGAAGTACCCATGGGCATAAGCCTTATTGACTTTATTAACGAGACAGCAGGTGGTATAAGACCCGGCAAAGAACTGAAGGCAGTGATTCCCGGCGGTTCTTCTACTCCGGTCATGACCAGACAGGAAGCGATGCGTGCAAAGCTTGACTATGAGTCCATGGCAGAGATTGGCACATTTCTGGGCTCAGGCGGGATGATTGTTCTGGATTCCAGTACAGATATGGTGCAGCTGACAAAAAGACTCGCCGATTTTTATGCCCATGAATCGTGCGGGCAGTGTACTCCGTGTCGGGAAGGATCCAAATGGATAGCCGATATTATCGACCGCTTGATTGATGGTAATGCTGTAGAGGAAGATCTTACAACATTGCTCAGCTTCACAAAGAATATGGGCAATGGAACAACGATTTGTCCTTTTGCTGATGCCAATGTGATGGGAGTTGTTCCCATTGTAGAAAAATTTTACGATGAGTTCCTGTATTACCTTGAAAAAGGAAAATCGGGGGAGGGAAAATAAATTATGGCCTGGTACCAGACTGAAATTTTTTGGGTTATCGTAAAAGTAGCCGTAATACTTTTTGTAATGCTAACGGGTGGAGCTTATTACACGCTTGCAGAGCGCCGCTGGGCTGCCTTTTTTCAAATGCGGCTTGGACCAAACAGAGCGGGGTTTTGGGGATTGTTTCAGCCTCTTGCCGACGGAATCAAGTTTATTCTCAAAATGGAAACCTTTCCGCGCAATGCAGATTTGTTTTTGTTTATGCTTGCCCCGGCAATCTCAACTGTCACCTCCCTTATGCTCTGGGGGGCCATTCCTTTTACCCCGCTCATAGAATTGTCCGAGGCTGCGCAAAAAAATACCGGCTCTGAATTCTTTATTCTCCAGGTTTCCAATCCGAATGCAGGTATCCTGTACATGTTTGCTATTTCATCGCTTGCTGTGTACGGAATTCTACTCGCAGGCTGGTCATCCAATAATAAGTATTCGCTTTTGGCTTCTGTGCGCTCAACAGCCCAGATGATCAGTTACGAGTTAAGCCTTGGACTCAGCATAATCCCCATCATTCTGATGACCGGTTCTCTGGATCTCTATACCATTATAGAGACTCAAAAGAACAACTGGTTTCTATTTACCCTGCCTGGCTTTCTTGCTTTCTGGGTTTTTCTGGTAAGCATTTTTGCGGAGTCTAACCGAATGCCATTTGACCTTGCAGAAGCAGAATCGGAGTTGATTGTGGGTTACCATACAGAATACGGGGGATTCAAGTTCGCGTTCTTCATGATTTCAGAGTACATGAATCTGATAACCCTTTCCCTGCTGACAACGATTCTCTTTCTCGGAGGATGGACACTGCCAGATTTTATTTCGTCGGCAATCTCCAATGTGGGGTTGCAGCATGCCGCTGGAATAGGGCTGTTTTTGTTGAAGGCTTTTATCTTTGTGTTCCTTTTTGTCTGGGTGCGCTGGTCTGTTCCTCGATTTCGCTACGACCAGCTCATGGATATAGGCTGGAAAGTGATGCTCCCGGCATCCCTCATGGTTGTTTTTATTGCCGGGATTTATGTATATCTAAAGTGAGGCTGCTATGAATATACCTGAGATATTATTTTATTCCTTCACGTTTATACTGGTAGGCTCTGCCTTTGGCGTTGTATTCCACCGAAATCCAGTTAAGTCTGCCATGTTTCTCGTGCTGTTTTTTGTAGGGCTTGCTGCGATGTACGCTCTTATCGGTGCAGAGTTTATGGCGACTCTACAGGTACTCGTTTATGTTGGAGCCATTATGGTTTTGTTCCTTTTCGTGATTATGCTTATTTCCGTGCGCGAGGAGGCACTGCTTAACATGGGTGGCAACGCGGGCAGAACCGTGATTATTGCTGTTCTCGTTCTCGCGTTTTCGCTGCAGTTTTGGGTATTATTGGGTGGTTTTATGAAATCCCAAGGTGAGCATGTCGTTAATGGCGCGGCTCCTTATTCTACCGAGGTAATGAACTATACGACAGGAGAAAAATTGCTCATTAAAGGAAATGCAGAAGTAATCTCGTACACTCTGTTCGAGAAATATTTGCTGCCGTTTGAGCTCATTTCTCTTGTTCTGCTGGTTGCCGTTCTGGGTGGAATTTTGTTGACCAAGCACAAGAGGGAAACTCTTCAATAAGCAGGGAGATTATCATGGAAATTGAAATTATTCGAATTATTTTTCTAACGGTTGTTCTTTTCTCCATTGGCATTTTGGGTGTCTTAACGCGCAGAAATATTATTGTCATGATTATGTCTGTGGAGATTATGTTAAATTCGGTGAATCTTTTATTCATCGCTTTCTCGCGTTATTTTCAGGATCTAAACGGAGAAGTAATGGTATTATTTGTTATGGCCATTGCAGCTGCCGAAGCTGCCGTTGGTCTCGCTATTGTAATCGCTCTTCACAGAAACTACCACTCCATTGACACAATGGACATTAAGGCACTCAAGGAGTAATGCTGGTATGGAAAAAACGTTAATCACTCTTGCCATGTGGCTTCCTCTTGCAGGCTTTGTTCTGAACGGTCTACTCAGTCTGCGTTCAAAGCCTGCGAACCAGTCGCTTGTATCGGGCATCGGCATTGCCGGCGTTCTGGCACCTTTTGCCATATTTGCGTATTTGACCTTTAATCTCGACATTCTTCATTTGACAGAAGAAATGAAGGAGTTCGTCCTTTTTAGTTGGATGAGTACAGGGACTTTCTCTATTGATTTTGGTTACCGGCTTGATGGTCTTACCATTTTTATGGCCTGGATTGTCACGGGAATCGGATTCCTGATCCACGTGTACTCCATCGGATATATGTATGCGGAGAAAAAAGACTTTTCTCGATTCTTTGCCTATCTGAATCTATTTATTTTCGCGATGCTCCATCTCGTTATGGGCAATAATCTCGTCATTCTTTTCCTTGGCTGGGAGGGGGTTGGTCTTGCTTCTTATTTATTGATTGGCTTTGACGTGCATAAGGACTCTGCCGCCGACGCCGGAAAAAAAGCCTTTATTGCAAACAGAATTGGTGACGCCGGGTTTTTGATTGGCATGTTCCTTCTCTACCAGCTAACAGGAACTCTCCAATACTCCGGGATTCTCGAATTCTTTTCTGTTCACAGTGTGGCAGCGGATCTGCTGAATGTCATAGCGGTATTCCTGTTCATTGGGGCTGTGGGAAAGAGTGCTCAAATCCCTCTCTATGTATGGCTTCCCGATGCCATGGCGGGCCCTACGCCCGTATCTGCCCTCATCCACGCTGCAACCATGGTGACTGCGGGCGTATTCATGATTGCGCGCCTTTCGCCGGTTTTTCTGGGTGCTCCGGAAGCGTCTACCATGATCGCATATATTGGGGCCTCTACCGCACTCTTCTCTGCCTTAATTGCACTCACACAGACAGATATAAAAAAGGTTCTGGCCTATTCAACGGTATCCCAGCTGGGGTACATGTTTATGGCAATGGGTGTAGGGGCCTATGGAGCAGGGATGTTTCATTTAATGACACATGCCTTCTTTAAGGCCCTGCTATTCCTCAGTTCTGGTGCGGTCATCATCGCTCTGCACCACGAGCAGGATATGCGCCGAATGGGGGGGCTCTTTAAGCACCTCAAGTTGATTGCCGTTCTCTTTTGGATTGGTGCCATCGCTATTTCCGGTGTTCCCGGTCTCTCTGGCTTTTTCTCCAAAGATATGATCCTGGAGCAGGCCTATACATTCAAAAATGGCGGTCCGGTTCTGTTCGGAATGGGTTTACTCACAGCCCTGCTCACCAGTTTTTACGTTTTCCGACTTATATTTCTCACGTTCCATACGCGCCACGATGGCGTAGCGGACATGGAACACCACCATGACGATCATCATGGGCACGGTGATCACCATGGCGTTCTTCCCGTTTCCTGGAATATGAAAGCTCCGCTCGTTGTTTTGGCTTTGCTCTCTATTGGTGGCGGTTATGTAGGGCTTCCGCATCTTTTTACCCACGAAACACCGGCGATTGTCTCGTACTTTGATAAGGTTCTTGAATATTCTGAGGGCAAATCGCCTTCTGAGGCCTCTCATGCATGGAAGAACCATCCAACCGAAAGCGAAGAGCAGGTGCTTATGGGAGTATCCATTCTCGTGGCTGTGATTGGTTTCCTGATTGCCTTCCTGATGTACCAGAAAGGCAATGCGCGACCACTGCCAGACGGGGCAGCCCGCCCATTCTATCAGGCATGGAGCTATAACAAGTTCTATGTGGACGAACTTTACGAATTCTTGATTTTACGGCCCATGAAGAAATTAGCTGAATTCGCCTACAAAATAGTGGATGTAAAAATTATTGATAACACGCTCGATGCGATTGCTGCCGCTCTCGTTGCCATCGGAAACTTTTTCCGTAGTTTTCAGAGTGGTGTTATCGGCGACTACGCTTTATACATATTCCTGGGAATGTCTTTTCTGGGAATGATTCTTATTGGAGGAGTGATCTGATATGTTAACCTTAAGTATTCTTGCTCCACTGGTTGCTGCCATTCTGGTCTGGATTTTTCCGGCCAGAAATAATTACAGAGAAGATTCTGGCCATAAACCAAATGGCTGGATGATGAATGTTGCACTGATTGGTTCTCTGGTGGCTATGCTGGCATCTCTCTTGGCAGCCTCCTCCTTTAATGGCCAGTCGGCAGAATTTCAATTGCACGAAGTATGGTTTCCCGCCGAAGGCAAAGCCATCAACTGGGTATTCTCGGTAGATGGAATCAGTCTGGGGCTATATCTGCTGACAACGATTTTGTTTCCTCTTGGGATATATTATTCCTATGCCAGTTTTCTCGTTAATGCTAAACAGGGAATTTCACCGCGCCGTGAAAAGCTTTTCTGGATTTCTCTGCTTTTCCTGGAAGCTTCTGTTATAGGTGTTTTTCTTGCTCAAAACCTGGTCACGTTCTATGCTTTCTGGGAGATTATGCTGGTGCCCATGGCACTGTTGATCGGCATTTGGGGTGGATCTGACAAAAAGTATGCCACTATTAAATTCTTTATTTATACGTTTGCCGGGTCTGTGTTTCTTCTGGTCGGCATGGTTGCCCTGATTTACGCCCAATGGTCCAATGGAACAAATTTTGATATTGGTCTTGCCCTGTACCAGAATGCAGCACAGCTTCCATCGCACATCCAGCGCTATCTGTTCTGGGCCTTTATTCTCAGTTTTTTGATCAAAATTCCGGCTTTCCCATTTCACACATGGTTGCCCCACGCTCACACACAGGCGCCTACAGTGGGATCCATTATCCTCGCTGGTGTGCTGCTTAAGCTCGGTACATATGGTATTCTCCGTTTCTCCATACCATTATTTCCCGAAGCTGCGAACGCATATTCGGAACTGTTTATGTGGATAGGAGCCGTTGCCATTGTGTATGGCGCTTGGCTCGCTTGGTCGCAGGATGATCTTAAAAAGCTTATTGCCTATTCGTCAGTTTCTCACATGGGTTATATTGTCATGGGCATGTTTGCGGGAACCGCCAACGCGCTTGCCGGGTCTTATCTCCAAATGATCAACCACGGGATTACCACAGGTCTTCTCTTTATGCTCGTTGGGGTTGTCTATGATCGCGTTCATACGCGAGACATTGCAAAATTTGGTGGTCTTGCACAAAAATCGCCTGTCTTTGCCACCATCTTTCTAATTGCGACATTAAGTTCGGTAGGATTACCTGGAACCAATGGATTTGTGGGAGAGTTTCTGATTCTTCTTGGAACCTTTGAGGCGAACATGCTTATAGGTGCGATAGCTGTAACCGGAGTCATTTTTGGCGCCGTGTATATGCTCCAACTGTATAAGGCCGTTTTCTTTGGCGAACCGGGCGAAGCAATTGCGCATGCCAAAGTAAGCCTGCATCTGAACAGCCGGGAAATTTTGCTCTCGGTTCCGTTTTTAGTGTTAATTTTCTGGCTTGGTTTTAAACCGGATCTCGTTCTGTCCCCTGTAAGGGCCTCTCTCGAAAAAATACAATTCAGAGAAATCGATAGATCGTTTGTCGCCCCCAAAATCGGCAAAGCAGAACCTGTTGAAGGACACGCCGAACACCACTGAGGAGTAAACAATGGAAAATATTTTTAAGTTTCAGGATTTAATTCTTTCGGCCCCCCAAATGATTCTCATTTCCGGGGCTCTCCTCATTCTTCTGCTGCAAGTTGTTTTACCCGGTTTTAGAAGGGTGCTGGCATTCTACATTGCGCTGATTTCGCTTTTTGCATCGCTTTATGTCGTTACTTACGGTATTCCTGGCACGGCCTTTTATGGGCTGTTGAGTGGTAATCCGGAAGGTGGTACTGTGTTTCAGGGAAATCTGCGCTTGAATAGCTATATTCAGCATTATTCGTTTTTAATACTGTTAGCAGTTACGATAATGCTCTTTTTTATCAAAAGAGTTTTTTCTGAGCAGAAACTCGAACTTGCCGAGGTATACCAGTTTCTCCTCTACATTGGTGCCGGCTCTATTTTTACCGTAAGTGCGAATGACCTCATGACCATGTTTATTGGTTTGGAGCTTTCTTCGCTGCCGTTTTTTATCCTGGCGGCCTGGGATAGAGGGAGAGCGACCGCAACAGAAGCTGCGGTAAAATACTATTTCCTCTCTACTATAGGAATCGCGTTTATGCTGCTCGGCATTGCCCTTGTTTATGGTGGTTCTGGATCGACAAGGCTCTCGGAAGTCCTTCCAGTCGTTTTTGCAGAAGATTCGTTTTCGTATAAACTTCTTGCGGCTGGCTGGTTTCTCATTATCGGTGGGTTTCTCTTTAAGATAGCCGTGGTTCCCTTTCACGGCTGGGTGGCCGATGTATACGACGGGGCTCCTTCTGTTATTACAGCAGCCATGGCTTCTATCGTAAAAATATCTGCTGTTGGGGCCGTATTTCGCATTCTACAGTTCATGCAGCCAGACATGCACATGATTCTGAACACGGGAATTATCGTTTTTGCAGTTGCGTCTATGGTATATGGTAATATGGCGACTTTGAACCAGAACTACTTAAAACGAGTTTTCGCGTATTCATCGATTGCGCATGCAGGTTATATTATCACCATGTTCATGTTTTTTCCGGAAAGCTTTAAGGCGATTTCACTGAGAACAGAGGCTTCGTCCGCGTTGTATTTCTACATTCTTGCCTATGCGCTAACATCTATTCTTGCTTTCGCGACGATTGCGTATCTCGAAAACGGAGAGGAGAGAGGGCTTACTTTTGACCACCTGAAAGGCCTAAGCAAGAAAAATCCGTTTGCGGCATTTTTGCTTTCTGTTTCTGCTCTTTCCTTTGCAGGAATTCCACCTCTCGCGGGATTCTTTGGAAAACTCTTTCTCTTGAAGGTTCTCATTTCGGCGGGATATTACTATCTGGCTGTTGTCATGATTGTAACATCTCTCGTTGGCGTTTACTTTTACATCCGCATCGTGTTTTACGCGTACTGGGATTTTGAGGATGAAAATGCAAGGTCGGGAACTCTTCCGCCCTTCCGAGGAATATTTGCTTGGAGCGCTGCCATTGTGACAGCTGTTCTTGTTCTTGGAATCGGGTTTTACTCCGAATCCATATTTAATTTTGCGAGAGTGGCTTCTGAATTGATTCAATAAAGAAAAATAGACAAAAGGGGTTATTAAATGAAGTTAAAGTTTTTGCAACTTGGAAATTTGCTTGTTTTCGTATTCCTTCTTGGGGTGGCATTTTCTCCCTTTGCAGGAAGCTGCGAAAAAAATCATACATCGGCTCGTGCGGAAGCATTGAATCCGCTGAGCAAATCTGATTCAGTTCAGGGAGCCATGGTTGTCCAGAACGCGTTTCGGGAAATTTACAAAGAGGTAAATCCTGCCGTTGTACGCATTGAAACAGAGCAGACGATAAAAATGCCTGTTCATCCGTTTTTTGATGATCCTTATTTTCGTCGCTACTTTGGTGTTCCAGAGCAGCAGAGCCAGAAACAAACCGGGCTTGGCTCTGGTTTTATTATCAGCGCCGATGGATTTATTGTTACAAATCATCATGTTGTAGCCAAAGTGGATAAAATAACCGTAAAACTAACGAATGGCAAACAGTACGAAGCAAAGCTTGTTGGTTCCGATCCTTCCTCGGATATTGCTCTCTTAAAGGTGAATGGCGCCAAAGACCTGAAGGTCGTTCATATTGGAGATTCTGATAAAATTGAAGTCGGTGATTTTGCCATCGCCATTGGCAATCCGTTTGGCCTCTCTTCCACTTTTACGTATGGCATTATTTCGTCCAAGGGCCAGGATGTGAATTCTGCCGATGGTGTTCAGCGCATTCAAACCGATGCGGCCATTAATCCTGGAAACTCTGGTGGCCCTCTGTTAAACATACGGGGGGAAGTTATTGGTATCAACCAGATGATTTATTCGCAGTCCGGTGGATCTGTGGGCATTGGTTTTGCGATTCCCGTGAACCATGCCATGGAAATTGTAGAGAAACTTAAAACAGGAAAAGAAATTAAACAGGGATTTATTGGAGTTTCTGTGATACCTGAGCCGTCCGAGGAATTAATTCAGGAATTGAATCTCGATAAGAAAACAGGCATTCTCGTGGGTGAGGTTATGTATGGTTCTCCTGCGTGGAAAGCGGGTATCCGCCAGTATGACTTTATTCTGGAAGTAGACGGGGTAAAGGCAGAGAGTTTTCAGGTACTTAAAACAGCCGTGCTGAAAAAAGGTCCTGGAAAAAATATTAAAATTAAAAAAATATCAGAAAGCAACCGCAAAGAAGAAACCGTTGAAATAAGAATTGCAGAAATGCCCGCGAGAGCAGAGGAGGAATGATTTTAACCGCCGATATTGGCAATACGCAAACAGTCCTAGGGCTGTGGTATGGCAATCGGCTTTTATCTACGGCCCATTTGTCCACAAAACGCTATTCATCGCAGGACGAGTGGATTTGGGCCATTTCTCAATGGCTGCGCGAGGAAAAAGATAAGATTCGTCTTCCTGTCAGGATAGAGAAGGCGGTAGTTGCCAGCGTTGTTCCTGTCGCCAATCAAATATTCAGGGAATCTTTGTATGAATGGGGAATTCCTTCTGTTGAATTTCTGGAAAGCCAGTCTACCACACCAGTTCAGTTCGAATACGAGGGACGCGCTACTCTTGGTGCTGACCGGGTTGCTAATGCGCTTGCCGGCATTTCTTTGTTTGGACCAAATATTATCATTGCAGATTTTGGAACGGCCAATACATTTTGCCTTATAGCCGATAGAGTTTTTCGGGGCGGATTGATTGCCCCTGGAATACAGGGGGCAGTAGAAAGCCTGTTTTCCGGAACAGCTAAATTGCCTCAGGTTAATTTTAAGAATAAAGCTCATGTACTTGGTTCCACTACCATTGAATCTATTGAAAATGGAGTGTATTTTGGCTGGCGCGGATTAACGCGCGAGATTTTACGAGAGCTTACTTTGCATCCGTTTGCGCGGGGGAAAAGTTTCGTTAAGATAGCAACCGGCGGTATGTCTGTTCGCATGAATTTTACTGGAGAGCTGTTTGATGTCGTCGACAGATATTTAACTCTACGGGGGTTGAATTTGTATGCGCAGATGTAGATTGGTTTGTTCCGTTTTTATTTCTCTGATTTTTGCAGGCTGTAATTCGACCGGTGCCATCATTGATAAAAAGCCTGTTCCGGATTTAGCGAGGACCGTTTTTGTGGGTGACCAAATGTTCTCTGTCGTTGTGCCACGGGAATCTGCCGGGGTTGTTCAAATTGTGTACGTTGACATTAAATATGCGGGTGTAAAAAAAAAACAGGTGATTCTTGAGCTGCTTGAAATGTATGGCAAACGCAAGGCAGAGCCGGATCTCAAAGAAGCGGTTGCCCGGGATGCAAAAGCTGCAGCGGCGGAGGGAATAACAATTGCCGGGTCCAAAGTGGTTTTCTATTATGCCGGAAAAGATAAGGCTGTCTTTTCGCTGGAGAACCCATAATGCAGTATATTCTAAGGCTGACGTCGCTATCCCGCTATATTCTCGTAAAGTATATCCCTTCTCTGCTAATCAGCACAATCTTTTTTACGACAATTATTCTTGTCTTTTACTTGAAAGAGGTTGTCCGCGAGGCAATGGAGAAGAATCTTTCTCTTCTCCTTGTAGGTGAACTAATGGCTTACAGCCTTGGATGGACACTCTCAATGACAATTCCCATGGCAATTTTACTCTCTGTAATTTTATCGGTCAGTGCTCATAATTCCGACTCCGAAGTGATTGCGATGAGGGCCGGTGGAATTTCGTATCGCAGAATATCCTGGCCTTACGTTATGGTGGGACTATTGCTTTCCGGATTTCTTTTATGGTATAATCACTTTGTCGTTCCCGGGTTGTATGGCCAGGTTCTCACGAAGACCAAAAAAATCGTAATGGCTGACCCCGCTGCTGTGATAGAACCCGGCCAGTTTACCATGATCATAGATGACGAAACCAAAAAAGAAAGTATTTATATCGATGAAATGGAAAGAACAGAGGATGGATTTGACATACTAAAAAATATTCAAATTCAAACCCATGTCAAAGAGAATGAATATTTACGATTAGAAAGACTCATTATTGCTGATACTGGTGAGAAGATTAAGACAGGCAACCGAAAAGCAATACGATTGCGCAATGGCTATATTTTATATAAAACGGAACAGGATTATACTATCATAGATTTTTCTACTGGTTATACGGATCTATATCTGGTAGAGTCTAATTTTGCGGAATATACGCCAGAGGAAAAAGAAGTTGCTTTTTTTTCTAACGGTCAGTTAATGCAAAAAATCGATTCATGGAAGAGTGAAAAGCAAAACGAATTGGTTACGAAAGCATATACAGAAATGGGTAAACGAACTGCTCTTGGTTTTGCTGCTCTCCTGTTTACCATCGCGGCGTTTCCGCTTGGCATTTCGAATATACGTGCGGGTAAAGGAGCCGGGCTTGGGATAGCCATTGTTCTTATTTTTCTCTATTTTACACTTTATTTATTGTCAGATGCCATCGCCAGTTTTGGGGTTCCCGGCTATTTATCTGCTTGGGTCGGTAATATTATTTATATGGTTGTGGCGGTTGTATTGTATTTGCAGCGAATTGCAGAGTTTTCACCACCTGTTTTTTGGGCAACTCTATTGCGTAGATAACAAACAGATTTTAGTTTTCGTCTATAGTAATGCGCGTTACGAATTCCTGAAGCTTTGAAAAGCCGCTCGAAAGTTTTGGAATAATCTCGGCCCCATATTGAGTCATTTTTTCTGCGGGCTTGCTCCAGATTATTTTGGCAATGATCTCAACAATGGCGCCCTCATAATTGATCCAGCAGATAATATATTCGCCCTCTTCGTATGTAAGGAACGACTGGTAAGAGATGCCATGGTTCGATAAATCGAGAAGAGCTGGCGATTCAAAAAGTTCCGCTTTTTTTTCTTCTAGGTTGTATTCAGCAACCCAGACTTGTGCCATTCCTGGTTTACGCGGGTTTTTTCTGCGATCTGCATAAGGCCGTTCTATTGTCTTGATTAAATTTCTTTCGAGAACCTGGTCAGAGATTGGCTTTTGGAAAATAAACGCTACATTGGATAGTATTTCCGGATAAGCATGCATCGCACTCGGCATAGCAGAAAGAACAAATATGAATGTCTCCGGGTGAGCGTTTTTCAGCTTTTGAATAAAGTCGATGGTTGTAACGCCGTCCTTTAGCATGAGATCGAGAATGGCGAGGCTGTATTTGTTTTTGAGAATTTCATTTTCTGCGGAAAGATCGGCATATGAATCTGCTATTCCACCAAGTTTGGCGACAATTCGGCCTAAGGCCCTGAGGCTCACTTTGGCATCGTCAACAATGAGAACATTTTTGTTTTTTAACGGAAGGTACAAAGAGGCATCAATGGCCGAAAGCATCTTATCCGACGTAAAAGGCTTTTCTACAAGATAATCCACACTTGCTGCTGCTTCGGGATCTTCCGCGAGAACAGAGGTGCTCGATGAAACGACTATGATGCGCGTAGTCGGTGAGCGTTTTTTTAGCAGCTTAATAAATTCCAGTGTGGATTCATTTTTGAGGAATATATCGAGAATGGCAATATCAAAAATTTCCGCGAGAATGAGATCTTGGTTAGATAAATCATTATATACTTCAAGAGTACCACCATTCTCTTCTACGAGGGTTTCTATGATATTTGAGGAGGCTCGCGAATCTTCAATGAGAAGAATTTTTTTGTCGTCAAGTTTTCTGCCGGTAAGCATAATCAGCCGGATTTAAGTGCGTTAGTAATGGAAGAAATAAGGCGTTCTTCAGCAAAGGGTTTTATGATGAAGTCATGAGCTCCCGCCTGAATGGCTTCTTTGATAAAGCGGGCTTCGCCTAAAGCAGATACAATAATGATTTTGGCTGCTGGATCTATAGACTTGATCTTTTTTGTGGCCTCAATGCCACCAACTTTTTTCATGGAAATATCCATGGTTACAATATCTGGCTGTATTTCTGGATACATTTGGATTGCCTCCAGGCCATCCTGAGCTTCTCCGGAAATTTCAAAACCTTTATTTTCAAGGTGTTTGCGAATTACCTGGCGCATGTAACCGGAATCATCTACGATAAGCACTTTGGTGTTGCGGGCCATTTTCCTCTCCTCAATTGTGGTTGCAGTTTGTCAAATCTTTATCTCTGGCACGAGAATTAACAATTCTGCTTTAATATCTTCCTGTTCCCACAGGAACTTATTTTCAATATATAAAATTTCCATGGGGGGGCCAGAAATCTGGGATTTAATATGTTGTATAATTTCGTCTTTGTCGTCAATGATTTTTGGTACTCCGGGTTCTACGGGAACCTCTGTAATCTGTGTCAGGCTGTTCGTATACGCAGAACCAAGAATGTTCGTTACCTCCATCAGGGGTTCATACTCCAGCTCTTCGGGAACATCGAGACCCGCCTGTTCCAGCAACAGCTTGACAATCTTGTGTGCGTTTTCTTCGTTCAGTAAAAAATGCACGGCGCCGTCGAGCGGATTAATCGGCAGAGAAAAGTCAATCATCTTGCCGGGCTCTTTTCGGATGCGGTCGAGAATGTTGTCTATCTTCTCCACGGTTATCTGCTGCCCCTTGCTTTTTTCCAGTTTAATATTGTGCGTACCAGTCAGGGCCTGGATTCCGTGGATGGCCCGGTAATTGCCCTGCCGAAGCCATTCTTTGAGCATATCTCTATTTTCTGGGGCAAAAATTTCCTTTAGTTTTTGCAGGGATTGTTCTTTGTCTTCATCTTTGTGGAAGGAGAGCGCCGCATCTTCCTGTATATCCAAATCGTCAATATTTACAATGGGAGCGCCTGTTTTCGCCTGGCGGATAATTTCATCTACCAGCGTTTGTTTATCGTTCTCTGATTTTGGGGGCGCTTCCATTGGCTCTTTCATAGGCTTTTCGATTTCTTTTGATGGCTCTCTGACGGCTTTGGTTTCTTGGGTTGGCTTTGCGCTGACCTGCACTGTGGAAGGAGTTTCTTTAGCGCTCTGCGCAGCTGCTTTTTCGGTTTCCTGCTCTTTGTTTCTTTTGCGCGAAACAATGATACGTGGGGCATTTTCTGAAAGGATATGTCCGCTGGATAGTTGCTTGTAAAGCTGAATGATTCCGTGAACATCGAGAATCAGAATAATGTCTCCATCGCCCATGATGGATGCACCCGAAATGCCTTCAATGGGGCGGTAGTGTTCTGCGAGAGATTTAATTACCATCTCGTGACGGGTCAGGAATTGATCGACGAGAAGACCAACGAGAGTGTCATTATACTCCACAACAATAACTGGATAAGTATCCTGTTGCCTGTTTTTAGAAATATCGAGCTGGAAGATTTTATCCAGGCGAATAAGAGGGATCAGAATGTCGCGCAGGCGAACCATTTCGTTACCGTCTATCATGAGAATATTCTCACGGCGGATTTTTTGAGTCTCTACGATGGCACCCATGGGCACGGAATATTTTTCATCTCCCACCTGAACAATCAGGGCATTGATGATAGCCAGAGTAAGAGGGAGCTTAACAGTGATTTTAGTTCCCTTTCCTTTTTCCGTTTGGACATCTATGGTGCCGTTTAGAAGCTCAATGCTGCGCTTGACAATATCCATTCCAATTCCGCGCCCGGAAATATCGTCGGCAGTATCTTTGGTAGAAAAGCCCGGTGAGAAAATAAGAGTTTTAGCTTCTTCCTCTGTGAGGGTTGCAGCCATTTCTCTCGTGATGAGGCCTTTGGAAATAGCCTTGCTCACTATTTTATTGTAATCGAGGCCGCGCCCATCGTCTTCTATGATTACGTTAATGTAATTGCCTTCCTGGTTTGCAGCAAGGCGAATGAGGCCCGTTTCATTTTTACCATTAGCTTTTCGCTCTTCTGTGTCTTCGAGTCCGTGATCCGCAGAATTGCGAACGAGATGCGTCAGAGGCTTAATCATCTCGTCGATGATTTTTTTATCTATTTCTGTTTCTTCGCCTTCGAGTTCCAGATGGATTTTTTTGCCCGTACGGGAAGAATAGTCGCGGGCAAAGCGCTTAAAGCGGGAAAATACCTGTCCAATGGGAACCAGGCGAGACTTCATGACGAGTTCCTGTACGTCTCCAGAAATTCTAAAAATCTCTTTTACCCGATCGCGCACCTGGCGGTCAACATCCGCCAATTCCGGCCTGTCCTTGATATATTCCTGTATCTGGATGAGTCCACTGTTTGCAATAACGAGCTCGCCAACCAGGTTGAGAAGTGTATCGAGTCTTGCGACGGGAATGCGGACGGTATCAGAAATGCTGAGGTCTTCCCGTTGCTGCTTGCCACCCCCCTGCACCACGCTTTCAGGATTCTTGCGTTCGTTCAGTTTGCGAAGATCGTCTTCTTCGATATATTCAATGCGCTCAATGAGATCTATGTTGATAAAGTCTGGAATCTCTGCCGGAGTGAGAGCTGTGTGAACCCAGAAGCGAAGTTCGCGTTCACTGGCAGCAAAATCGGGAGACTCCAGTTCTTCGTCACCCGGAGCGTGGCGGATGATTTCAGAAAAGCTGTTTATTTTCTGGTGGACCAGAAAGGCGCGAACAGAAGGAGCCGGCTCATTGGGAGAAATCCAGACGCGAATGAGCCCTGCGCCGGGGACATATTCCGGGATTTCTTCATCGGACATCTGCACACTGCCAGAAGCAGAAGGCGGCGCCTCTGGTGAACCTTTGCCTACAAAACTGTTCACCTTTTCAATGAGATGCTGCACCGGTATTGCACCGGGGTCTGTACCTTCGGACAGCCTTGCTCCAATGGCAGAAATGGCGTCCTTGCATTCCAGCAGAGTATCAATAACGGGGCTGGTGACCGGAATATTGCCCTTCTCGAATTCTTTGAATACCTCTTCCATGGCATGGCCCAGGTCTACCAGATTCTTGATGGAAAGGAATCCTGCATTGCCTTTTACGGTATGCGCAACTCGAAAAATCTCCTGGATCATTTCCTTGTTTGTGGGATTCTCTTCGAGAGCAATAATGGCATTGTCGAGAAAGCTCAGGTTTTCATTGAGTTCTTCGAGAAAAATGCGCAATTCGTCCTGATCCTGAACTTCAACCATGGTGAATTATCGGCCTTTTTGTGGGCAATGTCAAGTCTATTTTGTCATCGCAGTATGAGTTTCAAAAAGAGTTAAGCGGGGAGCCTTACGCAGGTAGCGCTTTTTTGCGTAAGAAATTTTTCGCTAAAGTGGCAACCGCTCTAATGTCTGTCCGCTTGCGGTGGCATATCCATCTAAAAACTATTCTTGACGGCAGGTAAGTGCATTTCAGAATCCTGTATGATGTACAAAGATCCATCGTGGGTGAACTGGCTCTCGCGAAAAATTCCATTTTTTGCCCTGGATAATATGGCTCTTTATTTAATCGTACTACAGGTTTTTGGATTTATTGTTTATATGACTAAACCAGAGATGATTACAAATCTCTATCTGGTGCCAGGGCTGGTGATGAGCGGGGAAGTCTGGCGGTTGTTTACGTTTTTAGCTGTGCCCATGGATGGAAATTTTATTTTCATGGCTATTTTCCTCGTCTTTCTGTATTTTATCGTTTCCAATCTGGAGGCGCAGTGGGGCGCTTTTCGTCTTACGCTGTATCTGGCTATTGCCATTCTGTTCACCATTCTTTTTTCGTTTTTGTTTAATTATCCCGTGCGCACGTTTGGCGACATAGAAATCAGTTTATTTTTAGCTATGGCTATGCTGAACCCATCCACTGAAATTCTGCTCTTTTTTATTTTCCCGGTAAAAATGATTTACATAGCTATTGTCACTGCCGGTTTTTTATTGCTGCGAATCATTTTTGCAGATTCTAATTTAGATAGATTGTACTTTTTATTTGTTTATCTGAACTATCTTCTTTTCTTTGGAGTGTATCATTACGGACAAATACAAAGCTGGTGGCGCGCCCGCCAGTATAAACAAAACAACAGGAGATAAAATGCCAGGTTTATCAATTATGCTTCCCGTTACGGTTCTCTTGGCTCTTGGATTTCTTATCTTTTTTTTCTGGAGCGTAAAGAACCGCGATTACGACGATCCCGAAATGACTGCCGTAAAGATGGTCATGGACGATGAAGATGATGTAGACAGAAGCATGCAGCCCAAAGCCCCGAAAGCAAAAAAGGAAAAATAATTCCGTGGGATTTTTTAAGGACATACCATGAGTGGATCTACTATTAAATATTCTGAAATTAAAAGTCAGAATATTTGTTATCATTGCGGTGAAGAAATTCCTTCCGGGGTAGTGCACGAGCTGCACCGCGAGATGACTACAGAATCCGGAAAAAAGGAAGAGTCCACTTTGCGGTTCTGCTGTAATGGCTGTTTGCAGGTCTTTCAGATCATCGAATCTTCTGGTAACAAAAATTATTACAGTTACAGAACAGAGTTTGCACCTAAACCAGAGGGCAATACTATAGACAAATGGCCGTACGAGGTTTGGGATCTGGAAATAGAACCCGACGAGAATGGATATAAAACCGCCATATTTCTGATTCAGGGAATTCATTGTGCAAGCTGTGTCTGGCTCAACGAAAAAATATTGAACCAGGAGCCTGGAGTATTGAGTGCAGAAGTACAGCTGGCCACCAATCGGGCCTCGGTTACATGGGATCCAAAACTAATCAACATGCGTCGCATTGCCGACGTGATTGCAGCCATTGGCTATCTGGCCATTCCCGTAAAAAAGACAAACGAAAAAGAGGCGAGAAAACTGTCCAACACCATGCTTCGCAGAATGGGCGTAGCCGGTTTTTTTATGGGCAATATTATGCTGATCAGCGTTGCATTGTACGCCGGTTATTTTTCTTTTATAGACCAGATGACGAAAACTTTCTTTCACGTTGTCAGCTGGCTCATGGCAACTCCCGTTCTATTTTATTCAGCCTGGCCGTTTTTTCTGAACGCATGGCATTCACTGAAGCAGCGCGTTCTCAGTATGGATTTACTTACGGTGACAGGTTTGTCGCTGGCCTATTTTTACAGCGTCTATGTTACTCTTTCCGGGAAAGGGGAGACGTATTTTGATTCTGTCACCTTTGTCACTTTTGCCATATTGATAGGTCGTTTTATTGAAACAAAGTACAAAGAGAAAACACTCACGTATCTGGAAAATCTTGGTAGCGGGCTGCCACAGATTATTCATGTTCGCCGGGACGGACAAACAGTCGATGAGCAGATAGACTCTGCTAAACAGGGCGATATCATTGAAGTTCATCCGGGAGAGCTTGTGCCTCTTGACGCAACTCTGGAAATGGACGCAGCAGAGACAGATGAGTCCATGATTACGGGGGAGTTCAAGCCGCTGCTTAAAACGCGGGGCGATGTAATTCTTGCCGGATCGCGTTGTCTTGGAAGCAGTATGGTTCTCCAGGTGACCAGCACGCACGAAAACAGCACTCTGAGTCATATAACCAAACTGGCCGAAAAAAGTCTCCGCGAACTTCCGGCCACCCAGAAACTTGCAGAGAAAGCCAGTGAAATTTTTATCCTCTTTGTACTCCTCGCCGGCATTTCTACTTTTATCTTCTGGTATTTTTTCCAATCGAGTGGAATTGAGCCGGCTTTGCTGCACACCATTTCCCTCTTGATAGTAGCCTGTCCCTGTGCTCTCAATCTTTCAATTCCTACTGCCTTTATAGTCGCTTTGCAAAAGGCATTTACGCGTGGCATTATGTTACGCGGAGGAATTGTCCTCGATGAGTTGTACAAGGCGAATGTCATTGTTCTCGATAAAACCGGTACAATTACAGAAGGCAAAATGTCTATTAAAGGACAGAAGTTTTACACAGAAGAAAAAACAGATTTGCTTCAGTTGGCGTGCGCGTTAGAAAAAGCTTCCGGGATTCATCATCCTATCACGCGGGCCTTTGCGGCTGCTTACAACGGCACGGTGGGTACGGATTCAGTTCATTCCCTGGTTACAATCCCAGGCCGGGGAATAAGCGGTGTCTACAATGGCGAAACCTATTATGCCGGTTCGCGCCTTTTTATGGAAGAGATCGGAATTGTTTTAGAGGGAGAGCAGAGCAGCGATGAAACTCTCGTTTACCTTTCCGGTATGCGCAATGGCAAAGTGGTTGTTCTTGCCCGTTTTCAACTTTCGGACACGATTCGCAAAGAAGCTCCAGGGCTGATCCAGAGACTGCGCAAAAAGTATCGCATTGTGATGCTCACGGGAGATCACGTGGAGAGCGCTGCCAGGGTGGCTGGCGATCTCGGCATATCGGAATATTACGCCAACCAGAAGCCAGAAGACAAAAAAGAATTTATTGATTCGCTGGAAAACCAGGGACTGCGAACGGTCATGGTGGGAGATGGAATTAACGATTCCATTGCGCTGGCTCGCTCCCACGTAGGAGTCAGTTTTGCGCAGGCAGCGCAGATTTCTACGTACAGCAGCAGCATGTTGTTTCTGCACGAGGATCTTACGTTGCTGGCAGATGCTCTGGAGTTAGCGGTTAAAACAAGACATAAAATTATTCAGAACCTTGTGCTGTCTTTTTTGTACAATCTATTTCTGCTGCCGCTCGCGTTTGCCGGAAAAATAATACCGCTCTATGGCGCCATATTCATGTCGCTGAGTTCCATCATGGTTGTCACCAATTCGCTACAGCTTGCCAGAACATGGAATTCAGGTAAGAGAGTTCGCAAGCCAGGCAAGGTAGGACTCTGACATTTCGGTATTGACTTTTGTCATTTCGGGAACAGAGTAGGGGTGGTGCTCGTGAAGAAAACTCTGGAGTTTTGTCCATTTTTCTTCTGCTGTTTTTATGATGAGCTTGTATTCCGTTGAACGTTGGACTTCCCCTTCCCACCTGTAAAAAGATTCTACAGGAAAGAGATTCACGCAGGCAGCCAGTCTGTTTTCAACTAACAAGGAAGCCAGAGAAACGGCATCCTCGCGTTTCTCTGTGGTGGTGAGTACGACAACTGGGTTCACTTGGTTTCAGAAGTTTTTTCGTCTTCTTTCTTTTTGTTGTCGATAGGGAGTTCTTCTTTTTCAAACTCCGTGCCTGGCTTTACGATCAGTTTTTCGTCCCAAGGGAAAGAAGTATACAGGCGGGGATCGTTGTGGTAAGAAAAATATCCTGTAAAATCCTTGAATTTTACGAAGAATGTATTGGGGTCGGTTTCTGACGCTTCGTATTGAAAATCAGACGCTGTGAGCTTTTCTGCATCTTTATATTTATAGTAGCGGGCAAGGGAGCGTTGCAGAGACTTCAGGAGAGTTGTTTCCAGTTGCTTCTTTTGGGATTCGTCCGTTTTTCTGGAGTCGGCAATCTCTTTCTCTAATTTGTAATATTCTTCCATGATGGGACCGGCAAACAGAGATGATGCCAATAGCCCCAGAGTTGCGGTAAATACAATGCGTTTCATAATTTCTCCTGCGTTCATAAATATCGGAATCCCTGCAGCCCTTCTGAAGATTACTGTTTAAAGGAAATCCGGGATTCTGTTCCCGAAGGCAATCGTTTGATATTCTGCCTGTGTTTGTAAATAATAAAAAGAGAAATGGCGATCAAAAAACCAAAAATGGCCCATGAAAAACTCTCTCGGTAGACAAGCGCATACAGCGGTGATAGCAGCGCGGCACCAGTAACGGAGCCTAGGGAAACGAGGCGGGTAGTAGCCACAACCAGAACAAAAACCAGAAGTACGACAAGGACGGAGAGTGGAGCCAGAGCCAAAACAGTTCCGGCACCCGTAGCCACTCCTTTGCCACCCTTAAACCGTATCCAGAAGCTGAACGAATGTCCCAGAATGGCAAAGCCTGCCGCCACCATGGCCGCAAGAGATGGGTCCAGCGAGCCGCGCAGTGCCGAAATGTGCATGGTAGCAAAGACTGGTAAAAATCCTTTCAAAATGTCTATTGCGAGAGTGATAGCGCCCCATTTTTTGCCGAGGACGCGCAAAGCATTGGTAGCCCCCACATTGCCCGATCCTTCTTTTGTGATATCTTTTCCCAGGCTCAAACCTATCCAGTAGGCTGTGGGTATGGAGCCAGTTAAATAGGAGAGAAAAGCAACGAGAAGCAAATGTATTTCCATGGCAATGCAAAAAAAATATTCGTCAGAGCGTCAAGAATTGCTATTTTGTAAACAGTGAAGAAACGACAGAAGACAGCTTTTTCGGGTCCCATTTTCAGAAGAACTCTCAAAAATCCTGGAGGGATAAGCGGAGTTGGCCTGCATTCCGGGATCAATATGGATATTCTGTTTCATCCTGCGCCAGAGGGAACGGGACTCGTATTTTACAAAAAGGTGGGCAGAAAAGATGTATTGCTGCCGGTTCACCTTCGCCATGTTTTGGATACTTCGCTGGCCGTAACACTGGGCAATGCAGACATGCACGTTCAGACGGTAGAGCATTTACTCTATGCTTTGTTTGTGGAGGGAATCACAGATCTCGTGATAGAGGTTCAGGGAGGCTCCGAAATTCCGATCCTTGATGGTTCTGCCAAAGAATTTCTCGATCTGTTTGGATCTCTCGAGACGCATGAGCTGCACGCCGAATGGGAGCCCATCCGGATCACCAGGCCTGTAAGCGTGAGCGACGGAGATCGCTATATTGTCGGCCTGCCGGCAGATGATTACTTGATCAGTTATTCTATTGATTACCCGCATCCGCATCTAAAAAATCAATATATCCAGCTTTCTTTTACAAAGGACGTATTCCGTCGTGAAATTGGTCATGCCCGCACTTTTGGTTTTTTAAAAGACATAGAGTATTTGCGCTCCAAAGGGCTTGCTCAGGGCGGGTCAGAGCAGAACGCTCTCATCTACACGCCAACGGATACCCTCAACGAGCCAAGGTTCGACCGAGAGTCCCTGCACCATAAAGTGCTCGATCTAATTGGAGACCTGGCTCTTATAGGCAGACCTTTAATTGGCCATGTGCTTGGCTCGCGCGCAGGGCATGCGCTGGACGTGGCTTTTGGCAAAAAGGTACTCAAAAACTTTACGCAGGAATCCGAGCTCAACTTTTTTATTTCACAGTCAGCGGGTTGATTTCTCGAGTGGAAATTCCACTTCAAAATTTACCCGGCTTGCGTCTGCCTTGCCAATTTCGAGAAAATCGCGAACGTTCTTCATGAAGGGTTTAGCTCCATGGCGGTGCAGAACTTTGTCAACCATCGTGAGACCCAGTCCAAATTCCAGAGTTCCATAACGCTCGTCGACTGTTCGCGTTAAGCGAAAAAACGGTTCAAACACGACTCTCTCGTATTCTTTGGGAATCCCTACAATATCACCCTTGTTGTCAACGGGTTTGCTCATGATAGACAAAGTGAGTACGGCGGGCTTGTGGTTAAAAATGACGAGAATGGAGCTGCCCGGCACGGAAAACTTGAAAGCGTTGATAAAGACTTCGCGCAGTGCCTGTGTCATTTTTTCGCGGTCAATGAGAATTTCTTCGGGAATGCCGTCCAGGTAGGCATCGCTGATTTTTACGGTGTGGTTTTCGATGGTAGCTATATCAGAAAGATTTAGTACGATTGCCGTTACAAAACTGTGGAATTCGCGCAGGGTAAGGCTCTCCAGTTTAAGTTTGGCATTGATGAGGTCGTCTATTTCTCCAAAAACTTGGAGCGCGCGCTCGCCCATTTTAGCGTTTTGAATGACGAGATCCATGAGCTCTTCGCTGATAATATACTTACCGTTTTCTTTTAGGGCGCTGTGGGAAATAAGAGAAATCAAAGCGACGAGTCCGCCAAATCCACCGCCCTGAGAAAAACTTGTTTTAAGGTTGGAGAAAAGCTCGCGATCAAATTTGTTAAAATCGCGGGTAAGAATTTTTTCTACGGTGTGGCGGGTTTGGAGCTGCTGTTGTATGCGGAGCTCGCGGTCTCTCTCTATTGCCTGTTCGGCTTCGCGCATTTCCAGGGCCTGAAATGCTTTGTCTATTTTAAGGAGAAATTCAGTCTGATTGATGGGCTTCAGAATATAGTCAAAAACGCCCGTTTTCATGATGTCAATGGCGGCAGAAATATCCTGAACCCCGCTCTCGACAATAATCATGGGTTTTTGTGAGTTTTTGAGAATTTCTTTTATGAGCTCCTCGCCACTCATCTCCGGCATGTTGAGGTCAGTGACGACAACAGGATATTCCCCATTGTGAAAAAGAGCGAGAGCTTCCCGTCCGTTCTTCGCAAGAGTAACCTCGTAGCCGGCGTTTGTAATGATAGTTTTCAGCAGGGTTGCACTAACGGTGTCATCCTCTACAAGCAAAATGCTGCGATCCATGGTTTACAAGTCCAAAGCACATTTAAGGGTCAAGTACTTTTGAATGTCTGGAGAAAAATCGGGCAGCGGGGGTTGCCTTAGAGTCAAAGAAAAGTGAGACGCAAGACCCAGTTGGAGCAGGCGGGTTAACAGGGCTGCAGAGGACACGGGAGGCACGCGAATCAAAAACTGGCTGTGCGTTCTCCCCCTGCGGTATTCTGGTTCTTTGGGAGGAGATTGCAGAAAATAGCGAATCTTTTTGAGCGGCTCCGGATGAAATATAAATGTTCCATGATGCAGAATGTTTGTTCTGCGCCTGCGCTGGGCATTGCCGGATACTTTTTTCCAGTCTCCATTTTGGAATACGGATAAATCAGAATGCCCTTTGTGGACAGGCTTTTTATGGGCTGGAAAAAATTCCGCCAAAGCCTGCGAAAAAATTCGGTAGGAATCGGGAATAGAGGCCAGCTCGGGATATGCTTTAGAGGATGCAATAATGCCGTAATTTAAATTTCCTGGAAAGTGAACGACAGAGCCCCCACCAGAGCTGCGCCGGAACACCGGGGGATGCTTTTTGTGCGGATATATTTCTCGCGTGCAGTCTAATGTGCGGCCAAGGATAATGGAAGAAAAATTCTCGTACAGGACAAGATGCATGTCGGCACTTTCCGGATTATGGGTGTCGAGAAGATATTCTTCGAGGGAGAGATTGTGTCCCGGATTACTGGAAGTGGATTTATAAATGTTGAGGTAGGACACGATAAATCCTTAACGGATAACCATGGTCCATATTACCGAGGCAATCAGGCTGGAAAAAATTCCAGCAATGAAAGATATAATCATTTGGCTAATGCTAAACTTTTTTCCCCTGATTTTTCCCCAGTCAATTTTTTCGCTATAATAAAACTCTTTCTCGAATAGTAAACAGAGCTCGTATACAGGATACCATTTGTCAAAGGCATCTGGGGATAGAGTTCTCTGGTCGTTTTTGTTTTGTCCTTCAAATATTCTTGCTTCGCTGGCTTTGGTCTTAATCTCTTGGAAAAGTTTTCTTAGTTCCTGTTCGAAAGTTCCATTATCGATAATGCCAATATGGTATTTTGTCATTTCAGCAAACTGTTCATGAACCCGCTTTACTCGAATTTTAAAGATATCAAGGACACTTCTTTTTAAGTGTCCATAAGCTTTTTCAATAACCTCTTTTTCATCTTCATTGTATTGCCACTTTCTGGAAATATGATCAAAGGCAGCATTGATTTCAAATAAAACCTCTTGCGGAAGTATATTGTCAGCAGAAACAGAAGCGTAGAGAGGTTTTACAATATCGTAATAGAATTTAAAAAGAGATTTAAAATTCTGGGGATTGCCTTTCATGGTTATTGTCACAAATTTTTTGTTATCCAGGCATCAATTTCTGAGTGGGAGATAGTCTTTTCCCTTAAAACGTTTCCTCTGCCAATAAGAGGGAACCAGGATTTTACGCCCTTGCTGGTAAATGGTTTCAAATAATCGTAAAGAGGCTTTTCCTGAATATGCTCCAAGGTATCAGATAATTGACTTTCTATTGTTTTAATTAAAGATCTGTATTTCTCTGTTTCTTTTTCCCTTTTCATTTTTTTACCTTGATTAGACCAAAGTTGATCATTTTTTTAGTTAAGTAAGCTCTGAAAAAGTTTCAGAGCTTACTTCCGGTACATGGACCCCTCGGCTGCGCTCGGGGTAAATTTACCGGCAAAACGCGGAGAAAACACCGGTTTTCGCAGCGTTTTGGAGCAAAACAGCGGGCTTTGCCCGTGTTTTGCGATCTGAAAAAGTCCACGGAGGGACTTTTTCAGAGGTTACTTAATGTTTTCTTACCTGAATGTTCTGCATGCGCGTTATTGGCCGATGGCGTATGGTATATGCTTCGCCGTGGCAGAAAGTATCGAGATCAAAGACGACAGCGTACATAGCCACGAAATGAGTGTAGCGAAATGAACTGTCAAGCGGATTCCCTTGATTTTACCCCAAGCGGCCTGCAGTGAGCTTGTGACTGCGTCGCTGCTTAGTTTACACCGAGCTTGTCGAGGTGCAGAACGAAGTGAGCCGAGGGGCAGTGGACGAAGTTGTAGATTGCCTTTGGCAAGCTGCTCGACGCGAAGTGTACGTAGTTGATGAAAGATGAACGGGCGCGCCCGTCAAATCTTCTTTTCAAACCAAAAGCTTGCAGCAAAATAACACATGGATATTAACCATCCGCACGCAAGTTTTGCCGAAGCCGTGCGCGACGAGATAAAGCAGATGCTGGATACCCGTCTTACTAAATACAATTTACTTGTCTCTGATTTTTTAATTGTCAATTTTGAATTTTCTGAACAGTTTTCTGAGGCCATTGAACAAAAGCAGACAGCTGAACAGCTTGCTAACAAGGCAGAAAACGATCTCAAGAGAATAGAAATTGAGGCCAAGCAAAAAATTACGCAGGCCCGCGCCGAGGCAGAGGCCCTTCGTTTACAGAGAAGCGTGATTACACCGCAGCTGGTAGAACTCCGCCGCATTGAAGCCGAGATGAAAGCCATATACAAATGGGATGGAAAAATGCCGCAGGTAACGTCGAACGCGGTTCCCTTTATTGGAGTAGGAAAGTAGGCAGTTGTCGTTTGAATGGATAATTTTTTGCCGGAGATAGTCACAGCTCTATTGTCCATTCACCTGCGGTGGGCTTTTTGTTATTATTGAATTGCGATGTATTTTATTTTGTGAAATTGGTCTTTTTTATGTTGGGCCGTTCCTTGTGCCTCCCGGCCCCTCGACTTCGCTCGGGGTAAACTAATTCAAGAGCTGCGAGTTTAGCTTGAGTAGTCTGCAAAGCAGACGTATCGAAAGCCCCTTAAAAATCCCGTTCAAGAGCGGGGACTGTCAATGCCCTTTTGCAGGCAAAAAAAGCTTGCAGAACTAAACTGACTATGGCATGTGAACGCTGCACGCGTTAAACAGCGCGTGAACCCGGTAAAACCGGAAAAATCTAACAGGAGTATTGAATGAAAAAGATAATTGCAACACTTTCTGTCATTGCTCTCACGGGCTCACTTGTAGCCGGTGGTGTACAGCAGAACACAAACCAGTCCGCAGAATGGGCGCAAACGGGTAACCGCAATGCTTCTATTGCAGCGGATTCTACTTTTTACAACCCGGCGGGTACAGCCTTTTTGGCAGACGGGCTTCATTTGTATGTGTCTAACCAGGTTGCTGGTCAAACCAGAACAGCAAAAGTAAAAGATGGCAAAACATATAAGTCAGATGTAATTAGCCCATTGATCCCTAATGCGTATGGCGTTTACAAAACGGGAGCCATGGCTATTTCTGCCGGCTTCCTCGTTGTTGGTGGGGGCGGTTCCGTTGATTTTGCAGATGCATTGCCGTCTATGTATAACGATATCGCCTTAGCAGCCGGTGCACATTCAACAGCCATCGAAGATATCAGCTTAAAAAGCTCTTCTGCTTATCTTGGTGGGGTGGCAAACTTTGCGTACGCTATTAACGATATGTTTGCAGCTTCTGTTGGTGGAACCTACTACTACGCGAAGAATACTACAAATGGATCGGTTAGCTTTAATAACGGCGAAAAAACAGCGGCAGATTTTGAAGAAACAGGCAGCTCTTATGGCGTTATTTTGGGTCTGGATGTAAAACCAACGAATAAAATTAATGTGGGCCTTCGGTACCAGTGGAACGATGTAATGGCTCTGAAGAGAAATTACACCAAGGAAGAAGCAACGGTGCATGGAAATACGGCGATATCTGGAATTACACTAAATGCTTTTAAAGACAAGTACACTGACGGCGCAACTGTGTATGCCACTCTCCCCCAAATGATAGCTCTTGGTGCTGAGTACAAAGTATCTGACAAACTGAGCATTCAGCCAAATTTTACATATTACGTGAATACACTTACCCAGTGGGGCAAAAAGAACTACCACGATGGCTATGACGCAGGTCTTGGCGCAGACTGGCAGTGCATGTTCCACGCACCGCTGCGCATGGGTGCCGGGTTTTTCTACACAAAAAACGGTGCAATGAATGATGCTCCAGACCATGTTGCCGTTGAAGAAACAGCTTCAGGTCTTGACAGCTGGACATTCAATCTTGGTGGTCGTTACACTGTATCAGACGCTCTGGAAGCTACGCTTGCAGGTTCTTATACAATGTATAACACTACAGACATTGATGGCACAGACCCAGCAACTATAACCGTATCCAAATCCAACTGGGCTGTTGCCCTCGGCGTAGGCTACAAAATGGACCTGGGCTCTGCCAATGCAGCAGCTGCGGACATGATGGACAAAGCCGAAACAGAAGCGAACGAGGAAAAATAACACGCCGCTGGCGGGTTTTTTTTCCAAATATATTTAACCCAATCCCGCTTCGCGGGATTGGGTTTTTATAACGGTCCCCCGCAGGGGGGGGCCACCCCGCCCTGCGGGCGCCCCTCCCTCTGGGGGGAAGTTTCAAAATTAATGAATCCAACCCGCCATTGGCGGGTTTGGTTGTTTTGCAGGCTCCTGCCGGCAGGTATTTTGTTTCTAATTCATTGAATTTACCCCGCTCACCGGCGCGTTTTCTCTCCAAATATATTTAAGTATCCTCTGAAAAAGTCCCTCCGTGGACTTTTTGCCTGCGGCTTGCT
>DYKF01000429.1 GCA_020722745.1 Caldithrix sp. | reverse complement strand
TTCTGCGGCATTTTCGAGCATTTTTCTGGCTTCGAGTTTTTCCTGCTCCCAAGCCTTTTCCACGCCCGCCCACACGCAGGTAACGCAAACCGTTGGGCGCGTCTCTTCGCAGATAAACTGGAGAGGATTGTTATGAGCACATACATTTCCAACGACGAAAGCCATAGCCATGAAGCAAACCAAGAACAGCCGCAAAAGTTAAAATTTACACCGCGCCAGGACTTTTTAGAGAATCGCGGTGGAAAATATCGGGAGATTAATGACTTCAAAGATAATCACCGCCTAATCTACCATGACGACAATGGACTAGAAGTATATGCTCTCTCCGACAATCAAAACAATGTTGTTGGCATCGGGTTTCTACATAGTGCGGGTCATTGGGGACAATGGGGATGGTATCTGTCAAGACCAATGGCAGAGAGATTTTGCATTAATATCCTTCTATGCAAAGGGTATGCTACAGATAAAAGTCCCATATATTCAGATAACAAAACTTGGAACGCGGCAGGAACATTTGACTTGGAACACATAGGTTATGATTCCACATCTGACAATTGGGTTGGTAGTTTTTCCTCTAGTACATTCGTAATCAAATACATGGGGCAAAATTATTTTTCCTACATTGACCTATATAAGAGTTATAAGAAAGCGAGCGAGAAAAAGAAAAATCGTATGCACAATCCAGCGGGACAAGAAGATATAAGAGAGCAATGCGATTTTATTTTCTTTTCTGATATTGACGCTTTCAGATTGGCACTTTCAATACTGGATAGTTTAGGTGATAGTAGTTGGGTAAATGCCATATACCGATATGGAGATAATCTGGCAAAGGAAAAACTGAAACGTCAGGCAATCGCGTTTCTTTTCATCATCGCTTTCTCAACGGTACTTACTCTCTTACTGACCTTCGCGCAACAAATCATAAATAAGTGACTCATTTATCCGAACTACTCGGTATAATCAAAACCGCCCAACACAGCGTGGTGTGTCCTGAAAGTCATCGTCTGCTGGCTGGTGAAAGTCC
>DYKF01000147.1 GCA_020722745.1 Caldithrix sp. | reverse complement strand
CAAATGCTTTTCTCTACTTAAGTAACCTCTGAAAAAGTCCCTCCGTGGACTTTTTGCCTGCGGCTTGCTACGCATTCAGACCGCAAAACCCTGGCAAAGCCAGCTGTTTTGCTCCATTTTGCTGCGAAAACATACGTTTTCTCCGCAAAATGCCGGTGAATTTACCCCGAGCGCAGCCGAGGGGTCCATGTACCGGAAGTAAGCTCTGAACGCGAAGCGAGCCGAAGGCAAAACTTTTTCAGAGCTTACTTAAGTCTATCCGGTCCGGACAACTGTGCCACACAAGGACTCGGGAACCAAATTCCCGAACGGAGGAATTCATGAAACAATATATTTTCGTTTTAACTGCATCGGTCATTGCATTCGGCATTGCCTGCTCTGGTCCCAAACCTGCTGGCAAAATGCTTGTTGGTGACGTGTACGCTTCTACTACTCTCGAAGGCGAGGTCAAGCCAGATCGTTACCATCCTTTCTATGTAACAGACCGCGACGGCAACACCGGCTGGTGCGAAGGCATGGAAGACGATTACGGAAACGGAACCACTCTCACCGTAAAACTGAAACAGCCCGTCGCTACGGACACCATAATTTTACAGAATGGCTACAGATCGTATTCATCTGATGCGGACGGTTACAGCGAAAAATTATCCAAACAGTATTACGACAAAAATGCAGCGCTGAGCCATATAAAAGTGCAGGCAACGCTTGGTGACAAAACTGTTTTTGAAACTCCGCAGGCTCTGGCCCTTGTGCCCGTTGCCGCGCCGGCGAACAACGAGAACCAGTACACCGTGCAGGCCGCTCTGGGTAAAAGAATTATTGCCGATACATTCACCGTCACCATAGCCAATTACAAAAAGGGCACGCACTACAAAGATACCTGCGTAACCGAATTTTCGCTGGGACTTCTTGGAGAAAATGACGCTTCTAAAAATATTCCACGCTATCCCGTTGCGTTTGATCTGGGCGATGGCATAGAAGTCAACTGGACAGAATATAAAGACAAAAAACTGAAAGATGATTTTAAATATTTTGCCGATTTGCGCTGGTACTTTGACATTATCAGCAAGCCCAACTATTCCAGCTCAAGCCAGAAAGTTTTCCGCTATCCTTACACGGAATTTGCTGCCATCTCTGGAGAAACAAATTCATTCACCACAGACGTGATTGGATACTTTCTTTCTGCCGAACAAAACCAGGGTGAGTACGGATTTACCGATTCCAACGCCAATGCATTTCTGATCAATTCTGAAGCCATGCAGCATCTCATCCTTAAGCCGGCTTCCGTGAACAGAACGGAGGGCCTCGTTCTCGATGCCGTAAAAATCGAGGATCCTAAAACAATCTTTGGCAAAGCTAAATTCAGCATTGTCACCAAAACAGACGAGCTTCCGTTTAAGGCAAAAGAATTAGCAGATAACCAGGGCATTCCCAATGACTGGAACCGCGTCGTAAAAACGGAGTACTACCAGATTACAAAAGCGGGAGAAGAACTGCTTTCCACTGCATACCACATCATTTTCTTTGCCAAAAAATGAAACGTCTTCTCTTGGTGATCTTTGCCACTGCCTCGCTCTTCGCACAGGGAAGCGAGGCGCCTTCCTCCCAGATTACAATAGAAGGGAAAGTTGAATCCGTTCTGTACGCGCGTCGCGTAGAAGCCGGTCCCTGGGAGTACCGCCAGTATGCCGGCACTGTAGCCGTGCAGCAGGTGCTATCCAAAACCACCTTAAAGCCATCGGTAATATTGATTGAGTTTCAGGAAAAAAAATGGAAGGGGCCGGGTTCTCCCTCTGTAGAGATTCCAGAACCGATTCTCTACAACGCAGGAGAAGTTTTTCGTGCCACCCTGGAACAAAAATCCCGTGGCGATTTTTGGACTACCATAAAGAAACAATCTGTATCGGGAAAAAACGAAGGCTGGCTGCCAAAGCGCGAAGGCCAAACAAGCTGCTCAGATTGTTATATTCCGTCTAACAAATAACATGAAAATACTTCAATTCACCGATATACACTTAACCGCCGACAAATCCAAAGCCTACGAAGTAGACGTTTGGAATAATCTCGACAGAGCTCTTAAGCTGGGGCTGGAATGGCACCCTGACTTATTAGTCTTTTCTGGAGACATTGCGTTTAAAGAAGGCGATCCAGCCATCTATAGAAAATTTTCGCGTTATCTGCACGATACTATTCCGGAAGAAACCCGCGTTGCAGTGCTCTCTGGCAACCACGACGATCCCGCCCTGCTCGCCTCTGAATTTGGACTCGAAAAGGCTCTGCGCCCGGACGGCCTCTACTACGATTCCGAAACCGATAACGCTCATCTTATTTTCCTGGACTCGACCAGAAAAAAATTGGAAAAAGAGCAGTTGGATTTTCTGGAAGAAATCTGCAAAGATATTCGACATAAGCCGCTCATCTTTATTCACCACCCGCCCTTTTTTGCCGGCATTCCCTACATGGACGAAAACCATGCCATTGAAAATCCAGGCGATCTCGCCAGAGCGGTTTCTGCCTGCAGTGTGCGGCCCGCATTTTTTTCGGGACATTACCATACAGAAAAGTCCTATTTAACGATAGAAGGAGATGTCTTTTTAACGCCTTCTACGTTCTACCAGATCGATCCCGTCTCGCGCAGATTTAAACTTGCCTCTTACCAGTTTGGATTCCGATTAATTGAGTGGGATGGAAAGACACTGTTCACGAGTGTCCACATGATAAATCCGTAAACCGCTTGACAGGCTGTTTCCAACGGCCTTTCTCTCAAGAATGATTCATGCCAACGGGATTACTCTCAAATACAACACGCGCACACTTTTTGAAGACGTTAACATTAAATTTACAGCGGGCAACTGCTATGGACTCATAGGAGCCAACGGCGCCGGTAAATCCACCTTTCTAAAAATACTCAGCGGAGAAATAGAACCAACTGCGGGAGACGTTATTGTCGGAGCGCGGGAACGTATCGCCGTCTTAAAACAGAACCACAACGAATACGACGAGCAGGAAGTGCTTCGCACAGTAATCATGGGACACAAAGAGCTGTACGATGTCATGACAGAAAAAGATACTCTGTACGCGAAAGAAGATTTTTCGGATGAAGACGGAATCCGAACTTCTGAACTCGAAGAGCGATTTGAAGAACTAAACGGCTGGACATCCGAAGCAGAGGCAGCCTCCCTGTTAGCCGGTCTGGGAATTACAGAAAAGTTGCACAGCAAACTCATGAAAGATCTGGAACCGGCAGATAAAGTGCGTGTTCTTTTAGCCCAGGCGTTGTTTGGCAATCCGGATATTCTGTTATTAGACGAACCGACCAACAACCTCGACCTTGAATCCATTTCGTGGCTGGAAAACTTCCTCGCAGATTTTGAAAACACCGTAATTGTTGTTTCTCACGACCGCCACTTTCTGAATCAGGTCTGTACGCATATCGCAGATATTGACTTTGGAAAAATATCTCTTTACGTAGGTAACTACGATTTCTGGTACCAATCTTCCCAGCTTGCCCAAAAACAGTTAAAAGAGGCTAACCGTAAAAAAGAGGAAAAAATCAAAGAACTCCAGGACTTTATTGCACGCTTTTCTTCCAACGCATCCAAATCGCGGCAGGCGACATCGCGCAAAAAGCTGATCGATAAAATTTCTCTTGAAGATATTAAGCCGTCTACGCGCAGATATCCCTTTGTCGATTTTAAGGCAGAGCGCGAACCAGGAAAAAATATTCTTGAAATTGAAAAGCTTACGGCCTCTCTCGATGGCGAAGTACTTATTAAGGATTTTTCCCTATCTGTCCAGCAGGGCGACAAAATTGCTTTTGTGGGACCAAATGAATCTGCGAAAACTCTACTCTTCGATATTCTCGCGGGCGATAAACAACGGGATTCCGGCAAACTCACCTGGGGCGAAACCATTACGACAACCTATCTGCCGCGCGACAATTCGCCTTTTTTTAAAAATGAGTACTCACTCATAGACTGGCTGCGCCAGTATTCGGACGACAAGGAAGAAGGCTTTGTTCGCGGATTTCTTGGGCGCATGTTGTTCAGCGGAGAGGAAGTTCTCAAAAAATCCAACGTCCTCTCTGGGGGCGAAAAAGTGCGATGTATGCTTTCCCGAATGATGCTCTCCAAAGCAAATTTTCTGATTCTTGATGATCCCACAAACCACCTCGATCTCGAAAGCATTACTGCACTAAACAACGGGCTCATAAAATTTCCGCACGTTGTTTTTATGAACTCCAAAGACCACGAATTTAACCAGACAGTGGCCAACCGCATTATTGAAATTGGAACAAAGGGAATTATTGACAAAATGACTTCCTTTGATGAATATTATGCCAGCGAAGAAATTAAACAAAAGCGCAAAGAAATCTACTGAATCAAACATCGCGATTTTTTCTGATTCCAGCAAAATACTCGTTGTCGGTGGAGGCGCAGTTGGCGGCGTAATTGCTGGCTACCTCGCCCGTTCTGGCAGAGATATTGAAGTCCTCACGAAATCTCTCGATTACGCGGCCACACTGGAACACAGGGGCATTACCATCCATGCACCGGTAGAAATGTTTACGGTCCCCATGCATGCCTACAGCAATGCCAAAATAATCAAAGAAAAAAAAGATATTATTTTTCTGGCCGTAAAAAGTGACGATCTCTCGGAAGCTCTTAAAGAAATTAAACCTCTGTTAAAACCAAACACGGCTGTCGTATCTCTCCAGCATGGGCTGCACTTTGACACCATGGAAAAATCAGTGGGACTGGATAGAGCCTATTACGCCCTGGTCGGCTGGGGAGCCTCTCTAAACGATTACGGGGATCTAAATTTTCAGAAAACAGGAAATATTATTTTGGGACATAAAAACTTTCTAAAATTCGATGACGAAATGCAGTTTCTATCGAGTCTACTGCGCCCCATTTCCTCTATATCCATTTCGCGCAATATAATTGCCTCGCAATATTCACGCCTTATTCTTGCTTCCTGTGTCAATTCTCTGGGCGCGTTAACGGGCTGGACTCTGGGCGAAATGGTTCACCGAAAAAAAGTGCGACTCCTTTTTATGGAAATTATCCGCGAGGGACTCGCTCTTGCAGAATCGCTGCACATTCCCGTGGAGCGTCCACTGCCATTTATCCGCTACGAAAAGATTGCAGCTGCACACAGCAGCTTTGCCCGTTTTAAGGCGCATTCTGCCATCCGTCATCTGGGCATTCGCCACGGAGCCGTTATTTCTTCTTCGCTACAGTCTCTGGAGCGCGGCCAAAAAAGTGAAATCGACTTTATGAACGGAGCCATTGCCACGCTCTCTGGAACGCGCGGCCTGTTTGCGCCCATAAACGAGCGAATCACCGAAATGATTCACGAAATTGAATCTGGCAAACGGGCCATTACTCCGCTCAATCTTCAGGACACGATGTTTGCGCCTTTTGGTGTTTTGTAGGGAGTGGTGAGGGGAAGTACAATCAAAATTTAGCAAATTTTTTGTATAACCACGTGAATTTTCAAGACAAAAGTAAATAGTTATTTTTAGAATTCTCTTACTGCTTAGGCTTAGGAGTGTTAAAATATTAAAATTTATTTTCGTTTATACTGAGCGAGGAAAGTGTAAAAAATAATTTTAAAAATTGCTTAAAGAGTGTGCGCTACCCGCGCAGGGCACTCCGCCGGCAGGGGTTATGTTTTTGCCGGAGTGGCAACATATTTATTTGTCTTTCTTACCATAATTATTATACTCCATTTTTTCTAAGTGCGAAGGAATCGCCTTATCAGGAAATCACTCGCTTTTATCAGAAGGGACTGGAGCTCGAAAAAAAAGGCCAAAGCAAATTGGCTCTCAAAAAATTTACTCAAACCATAGAGGAGAACCCCTATCAACTTTATAGTTTAGCAAAACTATTAAACGGATGCCATCAATCGCAAAGCCTACAACGAAGCGAAAAAAATCATTTCCCAGGGCTTAACACTTTCCCCCAAAGATACGACTTTTCTCTATTATTCAGGGGTTATTTTTTATCATGACAAAAAGCCAAAAGAAGCAGTGGAAAGCATGAGCAGGGCCATCGAGGTGAATCCTGATATGGATAAAGCCTATTATTACCGAGGCTTTCTCTATCTGGTGCAAAAATACTTTATCCGAGCAGAAGAAGATTTTGTCAAAGCGGCTTCTTTTAGCCCTGCCTACCAGAAGACGGTGCTGGACTTTCTTAAAGGGTATCTCAATAGCCCCGTTTATGAATCAGAGGTAAGGAGAATTATGCAAAGAATTGAGCAAAATTGACCATTATTAAGGATATTACTTTAGTAACCTCTGAAAAAGTCCCTCCGTGGACTTTTTCAGACCGCAAAACCCTGGGGC
>DYKF01000146.1 GCA_020722745.1 Caldithrix sp. | reverse complement strand
AAAAATAGCCGCATTATGTCTCATTTTAAAGGCTTGGTACCTAACAAAAAATACCGCATTATGTCTCATCGCCCCTTCTACGTTATACGACATAATCTAACCGTGCGTGTACGGCGCAAAGGGCCCTAGGGTTAGATCGTTAAGCTTCACCAGAGCCAGCTCTGCATCGAGATGGTTTACATCGAGCGGAGTCGACATGACAACAAGCACTACTTTTTCTTTGCTTTCGCGGCCAAAGACTTTTTGGTCTGGGGATCTATCTTCTGAATAAAATCCAAAAACTTGTACTCGCATTCAAAAGCTGTCTGCTCAAAAAACGAGAGGGTGTCAAAAGCCTTTTTATACTTAGTCTTGAAAGTAGCCGAATTATTCTTTAAAGAAAAATAGGAATTCACCAGACTCCAGCGAATCAAAAATTCAAAGTTGATTTTATCGAACCAGAGAACGCCCTCAAAAGAATGAATATTCAGAAACTTCTGCATAATCCCCTTGTAAATGTTCTCGCGAATAAGGGGATACTTTTCTCCGGTAATATCGTATTCCCAGTGTTTTGTCTCCATCAGGATCTCGATAAGCATGGACTCCCACTCCGCCTCGGAAGGAGAAGCTCCCAGCTCCAGCAATACCTTCTGGGCAAACTTATGGAGCATCCACTCCTTAAACCAGAGAATGGAACGCTTTTTGCGGTCTCCCGGACAAAAATGGCCCATGCTGCTCAGCAAAACGGTAATAAAAAGAATTCTCCAGAAAACCGGGTTCAATGAATCAACCTTTTCAGGAACAATCTGTCGCAGCATGGCGACAACAGGTTCTGCAAAAGCCTTTCCTGCGAGATCCTGTGTAAATTCTACCATGCGCTGCATCGTGACAAATATTTCTTCGTAGGCTAAAGCAGCTCCGGCCTTATTGTTCTGCGTATTACAGCCAGAAAACGCACCCGCTCTATCAGCAATCTCTTCGACTTTTTCACGAAATTTATTTTTTTCGAACAAAGCAGAAATTTCTGCCTCTACCTGCTTAGAGGAAACTTTTTTAAAACCGAGCTCCTGAACCAGATGAACCGCTTCCTTAATAAAAGGAGCGTTAAGATAATTTTTTAAGGGCGCAAGAATTGGCTCAAGCTTCAGCTCGTGCAACGACTCATCCATATCGCTTACGCCATTTCCATTTAAGCGGGCGGCTAAACGGGCATAGTCTCCGTTCTCGTCGGTCACCTCGCGAAAATTAATGAACGAATGGGCCTGGTATGCGCCCAGAATAACAAACAACCCCTTCTCTTTTATTTCCTGGTTGCTGCGAATGTACTGCAGGCCGCTGCGCTGGTCCTGGAATATACTGTATACCAGCGGGTTCCCCAAAAGCTCCAATCCCTCAAACAACGTGCGCTGCACAATTTTGGGATTGTCAGTATTGCCCGTATTAATTCCCGTTGAGGCGTACACGTATCCATGCGTGTCGCCATACCGGTTATTGTAAATAATGAGTGCCCTCTCACCGCCCGATATATTGGAATAGACAAAAACGTTCTCGTCTACCCAGCCATCGAGAGTAAAAAAGTCGTAAAAGGTAAAATGAGAAACGCCGCTAAAAAGGTAGCGTTTACGGATCAGAGGGAATATCTCCTTTTCGTGGCGCTCAACCAACCACTGGTCCGGAGACTCTTCAAAATAGGGGCGGTAATATTCCATCCCATATTTTTCAGAAAAGCCTTCTATCTGCCCGTGCGCAAACATGGGAAGACCAGGTAAGGTAACCATTAAAAGAGTAACGCCAAAATATTTGTCTCCCTTGGAAAACTGATGCACGGCAGTTTCTTCGTCGGGATTGCTCATAAAATTGACATAGCGCTTTAAAATCTGCGGATTAAACTCCATCGTCTCTTTAATGAGGTAACGGTATTTCTGGTTTTCCTCTTTCATCAGCATGTTCATGAAGGCAGAATTATACACTCGGTGCATGCCGAGAGTTCTTACAAAGTAACCCTCCATAAGCCAGAAGGCCTCTGCGAGAAGAAGTGTATCGGGCGCTTCTTTTGCTACTCTGTCTACAACTTCGCGCCAGAACTCCACGGGCATGTGCTTCTTAAATTCATCAGGAGTCATGCCTTGCTCGGCACGCGAAGGAATGGCCCCACCCGTACCCGGAGCCGGAAACCAGAGCCGCTGGATATGCTTGTTGGCCAGTGTCATCGCTGCATCAAAGCGAATAATGGGAAAACGTTTAGCAACCTCAATAATAATGCGGATAATCGCCTCGCGCGCATCCGGATTGAGATAATTGATCTGGGCTGTATCGTTCCACGGCATGGTCGTTCCGTCATTTCCGTGATAAATATACTTCTCTGATCCCGTATGAAAATCTACCCGCTTAAAAACGACAGCCGCATCGGTTTTATCGTAATAACCGTCTTCCAGATAAAGACCAACGCGGGGATCATGAGAAAGATTCTCCCCATGAAAACGGTAATGGGGATACGGAGAATAATCGAGCGATAAAAAGCGATCCGGGTGCTCAATCACCCAGCGGGAATAAATGCCAAAATGATTTGGGACCATGTCGGCAGCCAGACGAATCCCGCGCGAAGCACATCTCAGCTTTAGCGACTGCAAAGCTTCCTCTCCGCCAAGTCTTCCCGCAATCGTGTAATCGTACAGAGAATAGGCAGATGCCATGGCATCGGAATTTCCGTTAATATTCTTGATGCGGCGGGACGCGTCCGAACGCTCCCAGAGACCAATCAGCCAGAGTCCCGTAAAACCCCAGCGCGAAATGCGATCAAGTTCTTCGTCCGGAATTTGGTCCAGGCGCGTGATTTCGCGACCGTATTTTGCGGACAGCTGGAATAGCCATACATACGTACTTTTGGCCAGCATAACGACGCGCGGCATCCAGTCTTTATCTTCACTGAAGGCCTCGTATTCGGGATATAAATCGGCATCGGAATAGTCGGGTGAGAACGTTGCTCTTTCTCCTCCCGGCCCCCCCCTTTCCAGAAATTCTTCGCGCAGAATATCAAATGTTTTCAGAAGTTTGCGCAATAGATGCTCGGGTAAAATTTTAGACCAGTGTTTTAGAATGTATTCTAACTGCCCCAAAATGGAATAGGGAGAATCCTGGATGGGTTCCAAAAATAGAGAATAGAGATCCGATTCGTTTGGTCCAATGGGCTTAAGCTCTTTGAGATAGTCTGTAAGGCCCTGGACATACTGACGGTACCGACAGCAGGACTGCAATTCCGTATCGTCAAAAATTTCGCGGTACGGTTTCAGGGCAGGATTGTCCGAATTCACGGTAAGAAGGAGAAGATCTTCCGTAATGAGGTCAGAAATTGTCTCGCCGTCTTTTGTCGCTTTTTTATACTCATGTTCTGCAATTATCCCCTCGTAGACCGGCAAAGGAGGATACTGTTCAATGTAAGAGGAAAAAATTGCAGACCTGCGATCTGCATTGTATTGAGATGTGAATTTTTTCCAGAAATCGTGCTCTTCATTTTTTTCGTACTCAGAACTAATGTAACGGTAAATTTCCTGGATAAGACCAATCGAATGGAGCTCTGCCGGAGAATAAAATTCCTTCGCCTTCTTTTGTTTTTTCCGGGCATTGATATGGCTGCTGAACAGGCGCAACCGCGTAATGGTTGGCGCGCCCTGCAATTCTTCCATCTTCAGAAGAATTTTTTTGAGCTCATATTCATCAGAAAATTTTTTTCTGAGGCTGGTATCGAAGGGAAAATTGTCTCCAGTTATTTTTTTCATATTGTCCTTAGATCAGATTCCTTTCACGTGCTTTTTCAGTGAGTTCTTCTCGAAAATCGGGATGCGCAATGGCAATCAGAGCTTTGGCTCTCTCCTGCAGATTGCGGCCATATAAATTGGCAACTCCAAATTCGGTAACGACATAATGAACATCGGCCCGCGTTGTCACAACACCGGCGCCCGGTAACAATTCCGGGACAATGCGCGATACTTTGCCGTCCTGCGCTGTAGAAGAAATCGCGATAATTGGTTTACCACCGGGTGAATGCGAAGCCCCGCGAATAAAATCGAGCTGGCCGCCAAAACCGGAGTAAATCCGCGTGCCAATGGAATCCGAGGAAACCTGGCCCGTCAAGTCAACCTGAAGAGCAGAATTGATCGCCACCATTTTGTGATTCTGCGCCACAATAAACGGATCGTTTGTATAATCGGCCGGGTGCAGTTCAAAAAGAGGGTTATCGTTTACATACTCGTACAGTTTTTCGGAACCCAGAATAAAAGTAGCAATGACTTTTCCTGGATGCAAAGTTTTGCGCGCCCCGGTAATAATACCCTTGTCAACGGCTTCTACAATTCCATCTGAAATCATTTCTGTGTGTATGCCCAGATCGCGTTTGCCCTCTATAAGAGACAATACGGCGTCTGGAATTCCACCAATGCCAAGCTGCAGTGTAGATCCGTCTTCGATGAGATTCGCAATATGTTCGCCAATTTTATATTCCGTCTCGGAAAATGGTTTTTTGCTGAGTTGCGGCAAAGCAAGAGACGACTCGACAAATGCGTCTATCTGAGAAATATGAATAAAGGAATTTCCCAGCGTTCGTGGCATGAGCGGATTCACCTGCGCTACTACATAGTCGGCAGCTTCTACTGCGGCCTTGGACATGAGTACCTCTACTCCCAGAGAGACAAATCCGTGCTCATCGGGCGGAGATGTCTGCACAAAGGCAGCATTCAGTTTTATGATGCCATCTTTTACAATTTTTGGCATTTCGTGCAAATGAGACGGAATGTAGCCTGCGCGACCCGAGTTGACGGCTTCTCTGTCTCCAGGGCCTACAAACATGGCATTGTGAAAAAAGTGTCCTACCATGTCTGGCATAGAAAGAGGGTCATTGCCCAACAAAAGTACGTGCAGCAGCTCAATATCGGATAATTCATTTTTGCGTTCTGCGAGAGCAGCAATGAGCTCTGTCGGAACAGCGGCGTTTCCAGAGAGATACACTTTATCGCCGCTTTTAATTTTTGCCACAGCATCGCGGGCGGTCATTTTTTTGGCATTGTAGGCATCTAACAGTCGGCTCATTTTAATCCTCCAAAAGATTTTTTTCTATATTGTGCAGCGGCATGCGTGCTCCGAGCGAACGCCCGACAGCCTTCCCTTTGTAAAAATACAAACCGTGAACCAGTTCCGGAAACATTCTCAAAACATGATTAAATCCTCCGGACAGCATTTCCATAATATACGGCAGGACAATCTGGCTGAGTCCTATGCTTGCCGTGCGGGCCGCGCGAGAAGGTGCATTGGGCAGAGACAAAAACAACAATCCATCCTGATCCCATATATCCGCTTTGGGGCCGCGATTGCGGGTGGCTGATGTAGCACCGCCCTGATCAATACTGAAGTCAATAATGGCAGACCCGGGCTTCATGGAAAGCAGAGTATCGCGGCTTACAACCACGGAAGGAATTTTTCCCGGAGAAAGAACACTAATAATGAGAACATTGGCAAAAGAGGCATATTGGACAATATTTTCTTCTGTTGCCATGGCTGTGTGTACAGGGTGCGATGTAAAACGCGAAAGGGATTCCAGCCTGTCGCGATTGATATCGAGAACGTGAACTGTAGCACCGGTAGTAGAGAAGCTGTCTGCCGCATAGGTTCCCAGTACGCCAGCGCCAATAATGACGACATCGGCAGAAGGCAGTCCGGGAATACCGCCGAGCAGAATATGCTGGCCTTTCTCTGACTGCATCATGTAGTGAGCCAGATGGGGAGCAAGCCGCCCGGCAATCTCACTCATAATCCGCAAAATGGGGCGAGTGCCAGAGGCTGTTTCAATGTTCTCATAACCGAGAACAGTGATTTCTTTTTCCTGAATTAATTGCAGAACATCGTCGTGGGCCAGGGTAAGATTGGCAAAAGACCAGATCATGCCTCCCTCGCGAAGGAGCTCTATTTCTTTGCGGGAAGGCGGTGTAACCTTAAGCAGAAGATCTGACCGCAGAATGGCTTCGTTTTCGTTCCAGACGAGAGTAGCCCCCGCCTTTTCGTAGAGTGCATCGGGGTAGCCTGCAGGGAAACCTGCCCCCGGTTCAATATATACGTTTGCACCGGCAGCAACAAGCCGACGGACAGATTTGGGAGTAATGCCTACGCGCCTTTCGGGGATGCCCGGATAATTCTCATGTTCGCGGATAATTCCAATATTCATGCTTGCCATCCCAAAACCTGTGCAATATAGCTTGCTCCACGTCAATAATAATCCGGAAACTTGTATATGCAACCGGCGGAATTAAGGGGCTGTGCGGCAGAAAACGTTTTAAAGTGCGAAAGTCGTCAGGCAGACAAGGAGCCCTTCGGGCGGATATGGATTGCCGAAAGACAAAG
>DYKF01000428.1 GCA_020722745.1 Caldithrix sp. | reverse complement strand
ATGAGATTCCGTTAGTAGCGGCGAGCGAAAGCGGAAGAGCCTAAATCCTGTACCATACGGCACAGGAAGTTGCGGGTCCACAGAAGAGAGTAATTTTTAGTAAAAGAATAATTTGGAAAAGTTAACCATAGAAGGTGAAAGTCCCGTATTTAAAACTAAAAATTACCTCGGTGGATTTCCCAAGTACCACGAGTCACGGCAAACCTTGTGGGAAACTGGGTCGGTCATGATCCAAGGCTAAATACTCAAACTGACCGATAGTGAACTAGTACTGTGAAGGAAAGGTGAAAAGTCCCCCGGTGAGGGGCGTGAAATAGAACCTGAAACCATTAGCTAACAAACAGACAGAGTCAGGTACCGTCTGGTACCTGATAATGTCGTGCCTATTGAAGAATGATCCAGCGAGTATTCTGAATAGTGCGTTATGTCTAATCTCATTAAAATAGAGAGGAGGCAGAGCGAAAGCGAGTCTTAATAGGGCGATTGAGCACTTTCAGGATGACCCGAAACCAGGTGAGCTAACCATGAACAGGATGAACCCCGATGAAAATCGGGGGGAGGTCCGCACCCGTTGTCGGTGAAATGACTTGGGAGGATTTGTGGTTAGGGGTAATATGCCAATCGAACCTGGAGATAGCTGGTTCTCCCCGAAATATATTTAGGTATAGCGTCTCAATAAAAAGTTTGGGTTAGAGCGACTAGATGGTCTGGAGAGCGTTAAGCAATCCCGATCAACTAAACTCCGAATACAAACTTTAATTTTGAGGCAGTCAGTCATGCCTGGATAAGCAGGTACTGGCTAAAGGGAAACAGCCCAGACTCTTATCTAAGGTTCCTAATTGATGATTAAGTGATAAAGGCCGTTATTTTTCTAACACAGCGGGGAGGTTGGCTCAGAAGCAGCCATCCTTAAAAGAGTGCGTAACAGCTCACCCGAATAATTCGCCTTAGGCGGATAGAAAAATAGCGCCAAAAATGATCGGAACTAAATCGTCAACCGAAGATAGAGGGCTTTGTCCTTCGGACAAG
>DYKF01000145.1 GCA_020722745.1 Caldithrix sp. | reverse complement strand
GGTTTCCAATGCAATGGTTTTACAGCAAATGTCAGATTTTTGCCAAACTACAGTTCTTTTTAATCAGAATCCCATAGCCAAAGCCGCAGCGCCGATAGCAAAACCGACCAGCAAATTAATCGCTTTTACTATAAGAAAGGACTTGCGGGAATGGGCCAACATCGGCAGCATGCCATGACCATCCTGCACAATCGAGCTTGCCAGCAGGATGCTGAAGGGAATGGCTCCTTTAGCAAACAGCGTGACAAAAATCAGATGCGGTCCCGATTCGGGGATAATACCAACTAACGATGCAATGACCAACATGACCCATTGATTTTCACGGATCAATCCCTCAAGATGCAATTGTTCTGTCATCAAATGGGTGACAAGCAACGTTCCAAAGGTCCACAAAAATATTCGGGGAACGTGTTTTATAGCCACATGATCCCACAAATGCTCCTGCAAGAAATGATCGGGCACCGTCACAACAATGAATAATGAGAATCCGCTGACGACCAAAATTGAAATGCGGATCCAGTTCCATTCTTGCGGACCGACTTGTCCTGTTGCGACGACAATAGCGAACAATGCCAAAACCAGAACCAGAATGGTGCGAAATGGAGAGAGTTGTTTCCATTGAGCAACTATTTGCCCGGAAGGATAGCAACGACAGCTCTCAATTGTGTGCAACTCAAATCCATGACACTTCTCCTGCCAACGGCTCTTGTAATGGCCGGAGACGACATCGGTGGCGGTGCCTGCTCCAATTCCTATGATGGCCAGCAAGGCAGTGAGCACAAGCGCCTGTTCGGGAAACATCGCCAGCATCACAAACGCCTCATCCCCGCTGGTCGCAATCATGTTCGCTACCACAGCTCCCAGTGTCAGCATGCGGTGGCTGTACATTGCCACCACAACAAAGGAACCCAGACAGCCGGGAAGTGCACCCATCAGCGCCGCGAAGAGATATTGACCCCAGAGCGAAGACGCCAACCGCTGCTGCCAAGCGCCGCTGGTGAGCACGTTGACGTATTCTATGACCAGCATCATCACGAAAACGAAACCTGTTATCATGAGCGCATGGTTAAAGACACCTATCATGGCTGTTATCAATTTATCATCTCCTTAAATCTGCCGTGAGAAAGCGGTGAGCTTATCAAGATTCATCTTTTGCCCTTGATGACAACAAAAGAGCCTTCTCCATAACCTTCTCTAATCGGCTCGACTTTTTTGACCTCCGACAGCTTGCGAAAAACCGTCTGTCTGTAGCTAAAATTATAAAAACCGGTTTGCTTGAGGTGATCCGTTACTTCTTTCACCGAATAAAAATCAGCGACACGATAAAATGGATTTTCATCCTTGTGTATTTGATAGATTTTGCCAATCGGGCTATCCTTATCGATAAAGCCGATTACAAAATATCCGCCGGGTTTTATGACGCGAAATGCCTCTGCAAAAGCCGTATCGATGTCATCTAAGAAGCAAACGGTGGTTACCATAAGCGCGAAATCGAATTCGGCGTCTTTAAAGGGCAGGGATTCGGCAACCCCGTCAAAGGTCTGAATACCTCTCGATTGAGCAATACTTCGCATTTTCGCGGAGGGATCGATTCCCACTTTGATACCCAATGGCGCTGCAAATCGGCCGCTGCCGACGCCGATCTCCAGGCCTTTTCCGTCTTTTGGCAGCAACTGTCTTACCGCTCGCAGCTCAGATTCATAGACATAGTTGTTCTCTTCAAACCATACCTCATAGCGGTACGGAAATTGTTCAAAGGGTGCAGTTTTTGGCTTTTGGGCTTTGTGCTTCTCTTTCATTTTTAAACAATCTCCTCTATCGGCCGTTTAACGCATTGGCAAGCATAAAAATAGCAGCCGCCCAATTGGTGTAAGCAAACAGGTTCTTGAGGTATGCAGGTTTGGTTTTCATCGCAAACTTGCTGCCGATAAGCGCACCCAGAACCGTGATGATAGACAATAGAATAGCCAAGGCCGGGCTAAAATCTCCTTGAACGGCGTGACCGGCAAAACCCATGGCGGCGGAAACGGCGACAAGCAAGGAAGCCGTACCCACAGCGACGTGCATGGGCACCCCACATGCAAGTACCATAAGCGGGACCAAAAAAGAGCCCCCTGAAACACCAACCATCCCTGAGCTAAAGCCTGCCAGGAGCGTAACTGGCACTGCAATCCAGAGATCTACAGCATGGATTCTATCGGCTGATTTGAAATACCAGTATCTGCTCCCGGGATTACCTACTCCGGACATATCGTTAGGTGCGGGTAAAAGCATCATGGCCCCTGAAATGGCGAGCAGACCGGAAAAAATGATTTTCAAAGAGAATCCGCTGAACAAGTGGGAAAAATAGCCTCCGGCAAACGCAGAGATCGCCACCAGTATTCCAATAAAAGCCGCCAGTGGCCAGGCAACCACCTTGTTTTTATGAAAAATCAGTGCGGCGGTGATGGCCGCAGTGAAAAGAATAAACTGAGCCGTTGTGGCTGCCTGGTGCATAGGCACACTGGCCAAAGCTAAAATCAGAACGTAAAAATTGCCACCGCCTCTGCCCACCATAGTCATGGTTACAGCGATAATAAAAATGAAGAATATTACTATAGCCACACTTGACATCTTATCTTCCGTTTTGCATGCCTTATGAACGCTCCAATGTACTTGATAACAAATTGCTACGTGAAATATCTAACATTTTTTGAACGGCATGGAAAGCCGGCTCTCGCACCTCTTTGGGAATTTTAATTTCCGGCTCAAGCTTTTCCAGAGCATGGAGCACATCCGTCAAGCTAATGCGTTTCATATCCTGACAGATCATGGTTTCAGACGCTTCATAGAAGGTCTTATGGGGATTTTCGCGCTGTAAGGGATGCAAAATTCCTTCTTCTGTTCCCACAACAAAGGTCGTGTTTTTAGATTCTTTGGCAAATCTGAGCATTCCCGAGGTGCTTAATACCTGATCAGCCAATGAGAGGACCTCGGGCCGGCATTCCGGATGAGCCATAAATATCGCATTCGGATGCTTTTCCTTAACGGACAAAACCTGTTCGGCAGTCAGATGTTCATGAACCGGGCAATAGCCATTCCAGTAATGTATCGTCTTGCCCGTCTGCGCTGCGGTGTATTGGGCCAGATTACGGTCGGGTACCATTAACACTTCTTGCGCTCCTAATCGATTGACCACTGCTACGGAATTAGCCGAAGTACAACAAACCGTTGACAGCGCTTTGACGGCAGCCGGCGAATTGACATAAGTGACAACAGGAATTTCATTCAGCGACTTGCGTTTGGCGACAAGGGCTTCCGGAGTAACCATATCGGCCAGCGGACATCCGGCGTCAAGGCGCGGCAGAATAACTTTCTTGTCAGGAGATACAATGGCGGCTGTTTCGGCCATAAAAAGAACGCCACAAAAAACGATAACGTCCGCAGATGTTTTCGCAGCCCGCATGCTCAATTCGAGGGAATCCCCTGTAAAGTCGGCGAGGTCCTGAATTTCCGGACGCTGGTAATTGTGCGCCTAAAGAACGGCGTTACGCTTTTTTAGAAGCATTAGGATTTCGTTGATTATGGCAGCCGACATCATGATTCTTTCTGCGATTTGATTCTTACCCTTCACTTTCACCAAGCAATTTATATATGCTTCCATGTCTCCTTTTCAATGGCAAGAAAGGCTTTGAATTCTTCTGGCGTCATTTCAATCTGCTTTAAGTTTAATTGCAATCCCAGAGTCTCGATCGATTTTTTCACCTCATTGATAATTTCTTTTCTAACAGAAATATCATTAGCCGGAGCACCTGTAAAAGGGAAAGCCATAGTAATGGAGGCCGTAATACCTTCGATGGATATTCGTTTGATGATACCCAATTTAACAATGTCGCATTCTATCACAGGATGCTTGATTTGGGTCAATGCTTTCTGAATTTCTTCTTCCGAAATACTACTCACGGTGCACCTTCTTTTACAACAAAACGTTCATTAGAGCGAAATTTCTGGGTGTTCTACTTTGATCATTCAACTCTTCCCGGAAATGAATTCCGGATTTCAGAAACAGATTCCTTGATTCTTTCGGTGCTTAAAGAGGACCAGTCCCCCAAGTGCAATGATTGAAAGAAAAAGCTCTATAGGCATTGTTAAGTTTCAAATGCGATCATCAAAGGCATCTATAATAAAAGATGCCTCTTTGTTGCCTCTTATTCTTGATTTTCCCATCCGCTTCCAACACGTTCAGATACTTGTTGATTTCATTTGAATGCAGAGCTAAAATGCTGGACAAATCTTCAAGTGTACACGGCCTCCGGGTTATCGTTTCCATAATAGCCGATTCGATGTCCGAACGATAAGAAGCAGCCGTTTTGCGAGTTTCAGGCTTGGCGATAATTTCGACATTCGGTAATCGCCATATCTCCATAACGCGTTGCAGCTCTTCTTGTGTGGCGGATTTCAGGGAGGCGACCGTACCTGGTCGATCCAAAGTGTTCAACTGAATGCGGTCGGGACGAATGTCATGAATTGCCTGTTTCAAAGCCGAGAGCTCGGACAGCGAATCGTTTATGCCTGGCACGATGAAAACCTCTAGCCAGATCTGGCCGGGATACTCCTTCCGCAAATCGACCAATCCCTCAATGATCGTACCGATTTGCAGAGCGGGATGAGGTCGATTTATCCGTCTAAAAATCGCTTTTGTAGCTGCATCCAGAGACGGCAGAACAACATCGGCAGTGCGGATCGCTTGCCGGACTTGTGAGTTACTAAAGAGCGTACCGTTTGTCAACACCGCAACCGGAATTGAGGGGAATTCTCTTTTGGCAAAAGCCAATACATCTCCGATGCGGCTGTTCAGCAACGGCTCTCCGGAGCCGGAAAAGGTCAGATAATCAGGCTGAGCATGGGTTGATAGAAATTTGGTCAGTTCCTCGCAAACCAAATCGTACGGGACATACTCCCGGCGATCAACGGTCAGATGTGTCGTCCGTCCGCATTCGCAATAGATGCAGTTCAAGGTACAGGTTTTCATGGGTATCAGGTCTATACCCAGGGACATTCCCAATCTGCGCGAAGGCACCGGGCCAAAAAGGGTGCGATACATGCATTTATTTCCTACTAAATGAATTGTGGTTCGACTTTTTGGTACAGATATTCTAATTTGTCATCACCGGTTGGACCGGCATTGTTCCAATAAGACATGGATATGTTTTGGGAAAACAAATTAATAATTTCGCTCATGCACTCCTGCCTAAAGCCTTGGAATGCATCTCCGGCAATTATTTCCGCTTCTTTGCAAGATGTTGCGGAACAAATCTGTCCTTCAATATCCAGGAAATGACGCTTTATCAAAATATCGAGCAAAGGTAGCTCAGCTTTGGAAAATTCTTTTACAAAAACTTTGTCATCCATTATTGTTGCCTGATTGATAAATCGATTTTCCGCTCTTTTGCGAATGAGCTTATTTCAGGTTTTTATCGAATCAACTCCAAGCTTGCTCTATTTCTGCTATTATCGACCAGGTATGATACTTTCATCTTAAGACAACTCAATGATGCGATGAACGTACTCCATCTCATCCAAAGCCCCGTAAAAGCTATTTTTGTCATTTACCACGGTCACCGGAATGCCACGCACGTTGTATGTCTCTGCCAGTTGCAAGAATTCATCTGCGTGAATAATGTCCACAGCAATCATATCGCTGGCGATAGCGAGTTTTATCGACAACTTGGCAACCGGCAAGGAATACGGGCAATCAGGAGATACAAACAGTTTCAATTGGGTTGGCTTTGTTAGCTGGCTTAGATTCTTTCTTGCTTCCGGACTTAACGTGCTTTCCCCCTTTGAAACGTAGATAATGTCATCGAGAAAATCGTTCACTTCTGTGCCATGCGGATAACCGTAATAGCGGATGCCATAATCCTTCTCACCGATGATCGCAAGTGCAGGAATGGCAAAAACATGATACTCTCGATCTTTTTCCTGATCGATAGCAAAGTTGTAGAAATCAACGTCGATCTTGTGGGTTACGGAAGCAAGCTCTTCCAACAGCTTGCGGGTTTCGGCACAGTGCGCACAGCCGGTCTCCCTCATAAAGAAGACAAGTTTGATGTCGTTCTTTAGTGCGTAGAATTTGCTTTCCACGACCTCTAAATCCAGACCATAGGTTCTTAGCATGGCATCCTCCTTTTGATGTTATGACTTTTCAATAAAATGCTGTGCGGAGCTAACTGCCACAGCACCATCGCCGATGGCGGTAGCCACCTGTCGCATTTCCGTATCGCGAACGTCTCCAGCAGCAAATACTCCTGCAATCGAAGTCTGCATCTTTTGATCGGTGATGATATACCCCCATCGGTTTAGAGCCACTTGACCTTTCAAATATTCTGTGTTAGGATGAAGCCCTATGTAG
>DYKF01000144.1 GCA_020722745.1 Caldithrix sp. | reverse complement strand
GATGCGCGAATGGCGAAAACGACATGGATGTCGTAGTTTTCGCCCCCGTGTTTTGTACCCGTAGGGTAAATGCGTAGCAAGCCGCAGGCAAAAAGTCCACGGAGGGACTTTTTCAGAGGTTACTTAAGTATTACTTTTTCGTCTTTTCTTGTATACATTCCAGATGATGGGAATGGCGAGAATAGAAAACGGCAAAAAGAGAAAGAACAGCAGACCTATGATCAGCATGGCAGGAGTAAGGCCAAACGGCAGCTTTTCTGGAATTTTGAGAGAATTTCCAGTGCCCCAGACGACGCTGGGCTTAGTCCCTGTTTCTGTTTCCGAGCGCTGGTAAGGTTCAAAGGAAGATTGGTCTTTTTGTTGCCGTTTTTGCCTTTCCTCGTTGATTTGTTTAATAAAAGACGACTGTTCCGCAGCGTCTTCTCTTAAAAAAATCTTTTGGCCGCAACCCCGGCATTCAAAAATGTTCGGCGATACGCGAGTAAGACGAGTACTTCCGCAATTATAGCAGGTATATGCCATTATTCCTTTTCAATGCCGGATTGGATTTTAGCGGTCAGTTTTTCGAACTGGGAGATTTCTTCTGCTGTGAGCCATTTTTCGAGCTCTTTAGCAAGTTTTTTGTGGGCGGCTTCGTTCGCTTTAATGATTCCTTTGCCATCCCGACTCAGGAAAATTAGAAAGCTCCGCCTGTCCTCCTTATTCTGCGTTTTTTCGAGAAATCCCATATCGATGAGTTTTTGTACTGCTATTGTCACAGAAGGTGGCGTAACGGCGAACCGTTTGGAAAGATCTCGAAAAGTAGGGGTTTCCAGCTCTGCTACGGCGAGAAGGTAGTTGAACTGTTTTGGAGTCAGAGTCTCAAAATTTTTGCCAGCTTTGGTTTCCCGGCGGTTGCTTTCGAGACGATTCGTAAAATGTTTATAGAGTGATTGCGTAATTTCCCCAAGTTCCATACACTGACAATGTATATAAAATATATCATTAAAACTAATTTTTTTTTTACGATTCGGGCAGATACCAAGGCTTATTGGCTTATCTGGATTATCCCTTCGGGGCACTGATCGGCAGCTTCTGTATTGTCTTTTAATACATCGGCAGTAATGCGGGCATTGACAACCTCCCGATTAGGAATTCCTTCAAAAAGATTGGCTTTGCCGTCCTCGTCGTCCATTTCCCATGTATGGGGAGCAATGCTCGCGCAAACCCCGCAGCCTATACACTTTTTTCGGTAGTGCGTAATGACGATCTGTCGTCTGTACATGGCCATTCTCGGAAATTGTGCAGCAATTTGTCAAAACAAATTTGCCCTTAAAGATTGATGATAGGGACTGATTCCAGCTGCCAATGTATCGAGACGGTTTTCTCCTTTGCGGAGAAAAAATTTTCCGTTTCGGTTGGCGCGGAACGGAATGATTCTTCCAGGAACATAATCCATTCTAAAAAATTTTTCGCTGGTTTTAAGAAGCCAGGTGTCGGGAAGCTTTTCACTGCCAGTGATTTTTCGCAATCGGAGAATGTAGTCTTCCGTACGCCTGTAAATTCTATCCTCGCGGTTTTTTTCTCCTTTCCCAATTTCCACAATGGGCCAGACGGGAGCATTATTGTTACCGCTTTGTACAAATTGTCTATGCGGTTTCCAGAGATATTCCAGATACCGAACTTCTATTCCATTGCGGGTCATTTTTTCTTCCAGAATCTGGACGGGCCCCTCAATATCCGAAAGCGAAGAAGTTGACTCATCTTTGATATACTTTTCGGTAAAAATGGATCTCTCCCAGGAAACCGATTCTACTCTGTATTCAGATCGCAGAGCCACGGAGTAGTGCAGAAAATAGATGGGACTAAGACCAGACAGAAGAATGGCTAACAAGACGAACGCTCTTCTGGCGTAAAAAGAAAGAGTTGAGGCGGTCTTATGCGGCATTCCGGGAACTTTCATTGAATGGCCCCTCTGGTGAAAAGCAGAATCGTCGGTTCCGGAACAAACTTTTCTTGACTGCTTGAGAGGCAGATTTCCATTCTTGCGAAGAATGCGTACATTTATTACAGCCATCCTTACAGGACTGCTTTATTCAGCTGTGCAGCCAGTATTTTCCGTGATTCGACTTGCGCCATTGCCAACTGTAAATTCTCAATCCATTTTAAAAGAGTATGAACCCATGGCGCGGTATTTGTCTTCTGCCATTGGGGAAAGAATAGAAATTGCGTATTACGCAGATTATCGTCAGGTGGTAACTGCCCTGCGAGACGGAGATGTTCAACTTGCCGTGTTAGGTCCGCTCCCCTATGCGATGGCGCGGCGGGAGCAGAGAGCAATTACTCCTCTCGTTCGCTTTCTGGAATCAAACGGCGAGGAATTCTATACGTGCACTCTGTTTGTGCGGCGGGAATCGAGTATCCGGGAAATAAGTTCATTTAAAGATCTGAATATATCCCTTCCGCAAAAAATGTCTACCTGCGGATATTTTGCCGCAGAAGGAATTTTACGTTCGTATTCTCTGTCTATAAAACAAAATCGTTTTTTTTATGCGGGTTCCCATTCCAATGTGATATTATCCGTCCTGCTTGCAGAAAGTGAAGCAGGCGTTGTTAAAACCTCTATTTTTCGGCAATACATCCACCACGGCTTGGTTCCGCTGGCAGAGTCCAAACCGTATCCCGGCTTTGTCCTGGCATCTCTGGAGCATGGCCTTCTGGAAACCCAAAAAGATAAAATTATCCGCGCGTTGACCGTGTTAAATCCCAGAACAAATTTGCGGGATAAAAAGCTCATGGCATCGTGGAGTCCGGAATTACGGTATGGAGCCATTCGCGCGAATCCGGAAGATTATACACCCATGGAGGCAGCTGTGCTGGCACTTGGAGAAATTGAATGAAAGGCCTGCGTCGTTTTTATATTGGCGTTCCTTTACTGACGCAAATTCTGGTTCCCGTTATTATGCTCGGGATGCTCGTTTTTGCAGTGGGCATCAAAACGGTTCAGTCTGCATTAGAGAAACAGATTCATGAAAATTTTCTTACCGTTCTGGAAAATTTTGGGAGCGAATTGAAATACCAGATTGTATCGGATTACCGAACTCTTTTTTTGCACACGGGAACCGATCTAAAACGATTTGATTCTGCAAGCAGGGCGGAAAAATCCGAAGCTCTGGCCAATTTTGGCACTAAAATAAATTCAACAAAATATAAAGGTTCTGTTTTGCAGGGAGACAGAATACTATACTCGAATACGGAGATTCCGGGTGCCCTTTTGGAGAAAGCCCGCAAAAACAAAGAGTCCGTTTTTATTTTTCAAAATTACTTTGTGTATCATTACCATTTTTATCCCTGGGATTGGGATATACTCGTTTTTCATGATAATACAAGTTCAAATGCAGTGATTCATAAGAATGCAGTCACAGTGGGCGGGATTATTTTTCTGCTCCTTGCCGGAATCACTTTTTTTCTTACCTGGATTCTTCAAAGAGTCGTAAAGTCCCCCATAAAAACGCTGCTCGAAAATCTAAAAAAAATTGAGCGTGAACAGTATGATTATATTTCCCTGGATTCATCGCGTGAATTTGGCAGACTCGCAGCGGGTATCAACCACATGAGCCAGGTCATAGAAAGCCGCGAAAAGCAGATCCTGTCCGAAAAACAGAAAGTGCAGGAAATTATGGACACCCAGAGTTCCATTGTCATACTCTCTACCGGTTCCGAAATACTGCATGCCAACCAGGCCTTTTTCCGTTTCTTCCACGAATTTTCCAGTCTCGAAGATTTCAAGCGCAGGCATTCGTGCATTTGTGATTATTTTGAAAGGGTAGACGATCCGGAATACGTTTATAAAAAAGAACAGGAAAACTGGATAGAAATAACGGCAAAATCTCTTCATCCCAAAAAAGCGATTATTAAACGAGGTGACAAAACTTATACTTTTAATGTCGTAGCCAATTATCTGTATTCCGATGCAGAAGATTTTCTTAACGTGGTCACACTGACAGATATTACGGAATTAGAGGAATACCGCCGCAAATTGGAAGAAAGCCGGGACAATCTTGTTCATCAGTTATATACAGATTCTCTAACGGGACTGCCCAACAGGCTCGCTTTGCTGAAAGAACTCGAAAATATGGAGCGTTCGGCTCTGGCTATTCTCAATATAGATTCGTTTCAGGAAATTAACGATTTTTTTGGAACAAAAATAGGCGATAAATTATTGCGTGATTTAGGCGAACGCGTGGGTCAACATTTGACAAAGGTTCCCGGTGCAAAACTCTATAAGCTCTCATCCGATGAATATGCGGTTCACTTTTCAGAAATAAAAGAACTGAGTGGACTCAACGATGCTTTGGCTACTGTTTCGGAATTCATGAACGAGCAGGTTTACAATGCAGCCGGGAACGAAATCCGAATGAGCTTGAGTGCGGGTGGTTCCCTAGAGAATAATGCGCATGATTTGTTTACCCATGCAGACATTGCGTTAAAACTGGCGAGAGAATACCACAGCAGTTTCCGCGTTTATGATGAAAGCCAAAAGTCCATCGAAAGATACCAGCAGAATATTGAGCTTACGCACCAGCTGAAAAAGGCTATTGAGGAAAACAGAATCATTTTGTATTTTCAGCCGATTGTCTCTCTCGACAATCCAGACGCCATTAAGCACGAAGTCCTCGTAAGATTAGTCGCAGAAAACGGCGATATTATTGGTCCGGATGAATTTTTGGAAGTTGCCAAACGAATTCATATTTATGATCGCATCACGGAAATAGTACTTACCGCGAGTATCAATTATTTTCGTAACCAGCCGGGATCTTTCACTATCAATATTTCTGGTGAAGACATTTTTAACCACCGCGTGCGCGATATGATTATTCGGAAAGTGCGCGACAGTGGCATTGCAGACAAAATTATTTTTGAGCTAACCGAATCAGAAGAAATAAAAAAGTATGAGGAAGTAGACGAATTTATTCGCACGGTGAAGGCCTTTGGTGCCCGCATTGCCATAGACGATTTTGGCAGCGGCTATTCCAACTTTCAGCACATTCTAAACCTGCGGGTAGACTTTCTTAAAATTGACGGTTCGCTTATCCAGAGCATCCTGAAAGATAAAGGCTCTCTTGCTCTCGTAGAAACGATTGTTGCCTTTGCTAAAAAAGCGGGCATTGCAACGGTTGCTGAATATATCGATTCGCTGGAGCTGTTCAATAAAGCTAAAGACCTGGGAATAAATTTTGTGCAGGGATTTTTTATTTCGAGGCCTACGGCTTCTACCGTAAAATAATAGCAGAAAAGGCCAGAAAAGTCCACGGAGGGACTTTTTGAGAGGTTACTTAGAGGTTTTCCTAAGGAAAGGGTGTTGTCCAGAGATCGTGCTGCGAACAGCGGGCAAATGCTTTAAGACCGGGCAGGGAAGGATCGGCGGTAAAATATACGCGGACAACGTTTTGAAGCCGTTCATGGGATATCTTTTGCGATGCGATTTCGTGATTCTGGGAATCGAGAATGCCGACCACTTCCACATAATGATCCAGAGACTTTGATTGTATGGGGACGACTATTTCCACGTTATTGGTTTTTTGTTCCGGGTGCAGAATGACGACGGGAAGATGACTTTTTGTCAACTGGCTCCACTCGGCAGGGTTTTCCCGCGTGTATTCCTTTTGCGGAACGAGCGGTTCCCTGCTTTTCTTTTCTGTGCCACAGGCAACAGCCACAAGCGAAAGAAGGAAGATATAGCGGAGCCTCATGATTTGTTTTTGCTGATGGAGATTTGCTGTAAAGTGTTTCATGTTAAGGTTACGTATGGCCGGAACGAAGTATTTTGTCGCCAGAGTGGCAACCGTTCTTTTGTGCATTCATCTGCGGTGGGTTTTTTGTAATTATTAAACCGTGACATTAATTTGATTTGTATACTGATTGTATTGGGACGTTCCCTCCCAAACCCTCCCTGGAACAGAACGAAGGGTCACTTGGCTCCCGCAATAGACTATTTCTACGGGGACAAAGCCGGGTAGCAATGGACATAAGAGGAGTAGAAATACTCCGACGATAAAGAATAATAGATCAGAGGCCGCTTTGGCAATTCCTTATCCTGTTCCGGCGAAATGCAAAGTTTCCCTGTTTAATCTTTATTTGCTGTTAATTCGCAAAATACCGAAATAAATGATTGACGCGGTAATGCGGCAGAGTATTGTATCCACGCATTGGAAACAATGCTTAATCTCTCTCTGCACCTTTCTTTGGCAGCGGTTTCGCTGCCATTTTTTTTACCGGATCTTTTATTTAAGTATCCTCTGAAAAAGTCCCTCCGTGGACTTTTTGCCTGCGGCTTGCTACGCATTTACCCTACGGGTACAAAACCCTGGGGCGAAAACTACGACATCTATTTCGACAAGCTCAATACAGGCTT
>DYKF01000427.1 GCA_020722745.1 Caldithrix sp. | reverse complement strand
ATACTAACCGAAAGCAAGGGCGTTTTCGTGAGGAAAGGTCTGGAGGAAGCCGGAGTGTAAAGCTATGAATCGACGAACAGAAATGGCATATAAGGCCGAGCCTCTGGGTAAGTCAGCACAACATGACAAAGCCCTGGATTCGGGGGGTACGGTAAATGCTGCGACTGCATAGGCCAGCCCAACCCAAATTCACTACCCGGCTACGGCCCGGTAATCTCTTTGAACCGCCCGGTGCGGACCCGCACGCCGGGTGGTGTGGGGGCGGGGGGAGGAAAACCCCCGGCTACCCGATTAGCCTATTTTTCTACTGTTCTTCGTTTTTTTGACGGGATTCCCACATTCGGGGGTCTCTACTGAGATGCATTATCGCTACAACAAGAATTATTTCTCCTCTAATCTGATAAATAACTCCATAAGGAAATCTATTTGTTCTACAACGGCGAGTTCGCTTCGATAGAGGAGACCATGCTTCTGGATATTGAACAATTCGCTCTAATGTTTTCTTTACTTCTGCCGCAAACTCAAAACCGAGCCCTTCGCTTTGCAAATTATAATAGGCAATAGCATCTTTGAATTCAGCCGTAGCAGGAGCCAGAAAATCAATTTTCATTATTTTTTTTGTTTCTCGATTTCTTCAAAAACATTCTTTGCAGGAATTGCTGCTATGTCACACCGCTCAAATGCATCAATTCGGCTTTCTGCTTTTTGAGCCCACAAAGCGTCCCTGTCTTTCCGCGATGAAAATTCAAAACTGGAAAGTAGGTTCTCGATTAACTCTGCTCGTTCCATAGGCGGTAATTCTAAAGCCTTTGCAAGAATCTCTTCTCTATGTTCTAACATTCATGCCTCCTTTCATTCATTTTAAAGAAATATAGTACGCCATATACATATTGGAAATATTGTTTTTTTGGCTAACGTTCCGCATAACCGGCTGGTAAAGGAGCGCAGCGGATTTACCAGTCCGAGTTGATGCGGTTGTGTACGCCCGGCATGGGCGTGAACTAATGGGGTGTAAGTCCCCTGTATATGA
>DYKF01000426.1 GCA_020722745.1 Caldithrix sp. | reverse complement strand
TTTTTGGGCGCTTCAAAAATATCCCTTCCGTCATATATATTACTTCCACAGCCTGTTCCGACCACCACAACGAGGACGTGTTTGGTGAACAATTGCGCTTACACGCTCTCGACTTGTCTTGCTACTTTCAAAGACCATATACGTTCCGTCCCTCTTCCCTTCAGAAGCGGTTAAAAAAACAATCCGGCCGGAAGTAATACTAAGAAAGAATTGAGAGAATGATTTTTGGTAGGGCTCAGCGCGTGCTCTACCGTTTAGTAGAAGAGACTACTCCCTCGTAGCAGTGAGGATGAAAAAAAGTAGGAAGTCCAGCCAGCGGTGGAAGTAATATATATATAGGAGTGATTTCTAGTAGTGCGCCGTTTCGCCAGGCCCTATAAAGGCCGCAGCAGAGACGTCACCAAAACCATATGCCGGGCACACTCTGTCTTGATACCTTGCCCCGAAAGGGGCCACAACCGGACTATGGTTCACCAGGGCCTACATGTTGTCGGCCCGCACTTCACAAACCCAGGCGGTAGTTGTAGGTAGGCTGCCGCCGCAGATGCCCCAAAAAGGCGTCGAAAAGGAGTGGAAAAAGCGGGATGCCATTTCTGCGCCCGGAGTTCGGGAAGGACCAAAAATTTCCCAAGTAGGTGGGACTAAATCTAGGGAGGTGTTTTTTGAAAGAAGACAGCCCGAAAAGGGACGTAAAAAAACAAAAAAAACTGCTGATCGAGAAAAACGTCGAGTTTATCGACACGGCAATAACCAGACGTCACTGGGAGGCGGCGGGAGAGATGGCAGACCTCCCCGACGAGGACACGGCGCGGCTGATAGAGCACATCCTGATGGTAAAGTTCAAGAAGAAGGGGAAGGAATCGGTCATAGCCTTACAGGCCAGGATAGCAAACTTCCTGTATCCAGACCCTGAAATGCTGTCATGGGGCGAGCGGCAGTTAAAAAGAAATCCGGGTATAACGCCGGCGGAGTTGGCATACAAATATGCAAAGGCTTACCTCAAAAATGTCCGGATGGGGCCGTCTCTGATA
>DYKF01000425.1 GCA_020722745.1 Caldithrix sp. | reverse complement strand
ATTTCTGTATATATTTAATTGAATTGATTATTTTGTAAAGAATGAAAACACCCTGGGCAGATCATGGAACTCGCCACGCTTGATTTTGCAACAAGAAAGGAAGGAATAATAGTTGCTGGAAATTCAGGAACTGGGAAAAGCCACCTGGCAAAAGCCCTTTTGCTCATCGGCTGTCAGAAAAACTTCCGCTGCCGCTATGTAACCGCAACCGCGATGCTCCGCGAACTCTTTTCCGGAATCGCCGACAACACACTCGAACAAAAACTCAAATTCTTCCTCTCCCCAGAAATCCTGCTGATCGACAAAGAACTCGGCGACTACCTCGGAGACCCTGTCATTACCGCCGCGACTGTGGACCGTATGATCCACCACTCCATCATCATTAATATAGAGGGCCCATCCTGGCGTCTCCACGAGTCAAAACAGCTCAACGCCAGAGATTAACCGTCCTGTATCTCTCAACTGACTCTCCCTCCGCTATCCCATCTGAAAAGCATCCAAGAATGGCGGAGGGCTTCGTAAAACAACCATCTATCCCCATACCTTTGCATAGTATCTCCTTCGTCCTCGCCCTACCTTTCCTCCCTGCTGTTGAACCCTGAAGATCGGCGGTGTCTAACCCAAATACCCAAAATCGGCAACTTTGGCCGGGTTCATCTGAAAAGTTCCTATGGGTTCATTTTTTATCGGCGGGGGCACTGGTCTTTGTACACACTTGACACAGGGGGTGGATATTATTTCCTTGAATTACATTGTTTTTTACTTCCCTATGGATTCCGGCTTCCGCCGGGGCGACTTAAATAAGCTGGTTTTGCAACTGGCTCCATGGGAAATATATCTGCACTCAATCGTCGAATGACAGCGGTTGTCCATGACCAAAGTTGAGGGGGAATTTACATTGAAATTATCAAAGCCGCCACAAGAGGCCGCCACAGAAAAAGAAAGGGCTACGATTTAAACTCGTAACCCCTCGATTTTAATGGTAGGCGGTACTGGGATTGAATAGGCTATATATCTTACTGTAATAGCTATTGA
>DYKF01000143.1 GCA_020722745.1 Caldithrix sp. | reverse complement strand
TACCTTTCCTTTTACACTGAATTTGTATTCCAGTTTTAGGGGTGCAGTCCAGAATGGAGTTGTTACAGATATCAATGCATGTTCTCAGACAGGTGATTCGCAAAATATTCCTGCTGCATTGCAATAAACGAACCCGCAAGGCAGGCCCAAAAATGGGCTTGTCTGTTTATGCTGCAACAGGCAAATGGACTTCGTGGGTATCCCGCAAGGAGAAACAATGAAAAAAATAGTTAGCATGCTGTTGCTCGCAGCCACAGCAACGGGAATTTTTGCACAGGCTAAAACCATCGAAATACAGAATATACCCAAAACAGTAGAACAGTTTGAGAAAATTCGCGACAGGATTGCTACGACGCCAGAGGGTGGCGCAGCCATGATGGTTCTCGCCATGCTGGTGTTTGCCGAGGACGAAACTGAAGGGCTTAAGTGCATGACAGTTGCTCTGGACAGAGCCAATCTATCAGAAGGAGATGTGTACAAGGGCTACAAACCGGCAGGCCATCTCGACTATCATCTCGATCGGTTTCGCCAAAGAAAATACTGGCCCAAAGCGTATATCCAGGGAACCACTCCACAAAATGGATACGAGTATTCTGAACCGGTTCGTTTCAACATCAGCCGTACTAAATATAGTGGCGATGAAGCATCTGGCGAGCTGAAAGTATTTGTGTCTGTTTATGGTTTTTCGCCACGCCCCATGAAAATGGTTCGCAATAACAGGGGAATCTGGAAGGCAAACGAATTGTCTTCTTTCTTTCTTGATGTTGAACCGCCTGTAGTAGAAGAAAACGACGATTTGTAAAATTAAACTTTTGGGGGCGTTGCCCCCAAACCCACCATTCTCTAAAGGGAACCTCTAAAAATTAGTTTCAAGGCTTTCCCTGCGCAGCATATAGGGAAGTAAAATTAAAATTTTTTCAAATTTTGAAAAAATAGAGGATCCCTAAAAAGAAAAGCCAGCGCCGTAAATCACGATAGCATATTCGTCCAGTTTGTCTGCAAAGCGGTGGGCGTAGCGCAGGGCCGGTTGTAGAAAAATGGGCGTGGAAAAAATTTTGAAATCAAAAATTAGATCAAAGCCTGTGGAAGAATATATGGATCCGCTTTCCATACTCACACTTCTGTCTGCGAATCCGAGGAGCAGAATCCGTCTTAAATACAACCAGTCCCAGATATCTGTCGAGGGATACCCCAGAGGCAGAACATAGTTGGCATTTATGCTAAAATGGGAAAAGTCTCCTGCAAAAAGATAGCCGCGTGCGGGGGCCACCGTGGAAGTAAGAAAATCTGTTTCGTGTTCTGCATACGAGACTCCGCCATAGAGTCCCTGCGTTCTAAACAATCCGGGTAGATACATCGTAGCGGATCCGTCTGTCAGCAGGGGAGAACCAGAAAAATCATAGGATCGGGAGGCGTACAAGGCGGTTCCCATGCGGGGAACAAAGTCGAGCGCTGCCATTTGCTTATAGAAGGCTCCCTGTATGGCGACCCTGCTGGTATCGAGAGAGCTGTTAGGCAGTGCACTGTTCCAGAAAGAGTGGCGGGCCACATCTGTTTGCGCGGCTGCAAAATAATGCCAGCGGCCAGCCGCACCGGAAAAGGGAACAGACAGTGTGGCCGTGGCACTTCCTCTGTCATACCGAATAATTGTCTCTTCGTCTGTAGAGACAGAACCCGTTCCATACAAACCAGAGACAGAAATTACAGGGTAGAAAGCGCTGAATGTAATTGTTCCAGAAATAGCGTCTGTCTTATCCGGGTATCGATGCGTGTAGAGAATTTCCTGGTCCAGGTTTCCGAATAGATCGCTGGAGTAGACGCCTCCGCTGAGCTCCTGGTTGATGGGATCGTAAAAGAAAGAACGAGAGTGAAAGTTCATCGAATGCAAAAGGGGATGATATCGCTCTGGCTGCGGAGTCTTCGTTTCACCATTTCTAAATTTTTCGTAATACGTTTCATAAAAATTTCGCTTTTCTTCTTTAATGAACAGAGGATCTGTTTTGGGATGCATCGGAATGTCTGCGGGGATTCCGGCGGGACGAGACATGGAAATATGCTGAAGATCTTCGCGCGTATCAATAAAGAACAGCTTCTGAGAGGCAGCATCGTAAAAAGGTTGCTTGGCTGCAACCGGGCGCGAGGCCTCGAGAAATATTTCGCGGCTCTCTAAATGGAGGGAATAAATTTCGTCTATCGCGCGGGCTCCCGCAGAAAAATACAGTTTGCCTTCTGCTTCGCGGGGAGATGACAACAGAGTATGGGTAACCGGAAGCAGATTTTCAGAAACGCCCGTTTCAATGACTATGCGATCTATGCGATTGCCCTCAGGTGAATTTACGATGGTGAAAATACTATTCCTGTCAGAGGAGAATACGGGATCTCTGGGATGCTCCAGAAATGCATATTCTCTGGTGAACAACTTTTTTGGCGGGCTCGATTGTATGTCATACATAGCCAGCGATTCGCGTCCGTTTTCGGAACTTTGAACTGCGAGCAGTTGATTTCCATCGGCAGAAAGATCGATGCTGGTTATTCTTGTATTGCGCAGCAACATGCTTCGCTTGCGCGTTTTTTCTGAATACAGAATTACATTGCTGCGGGAAGATTCGCCGTAGCGGGCATCTGGGTTATATTCAATCCATGCAAATTGATTTTGTGCATGGGCAAAGCGATACTGAAACAGAGAACCGATTTCAGCGATTGTTTGTTCTCCCCGCTTTTTATTGTAAAAAATCCGCACGATCGCTGGAAGCGTATCCGGAGATGTTCTTAGCGCAATGACGTGTTTTCCATCTGCGCGCGGGTAATGGTATTCAAAGCGATGGCGTTTTGCCGTAAAATATTCAGCCGTGGTGGGCTCGGTTTTGTTATTCTTGAGCAGCAGCGAATAGTGGCGCATTGCCTTCCAATAGGCGTCTTCGAGCGAAAGGCCCGTTCTGTTTTTGAGAACTCTTTCCAGAGCCCAGGGATATCCAGAGTACCACGATGCATCCCGGTACAGCGATGCTGTAAAAGATTCGCCGTATTTATAGACAAAATATCCATGCATGAGATACCCCAGAGTATAATGGTTTATCCACGGTTTATTGAGCTGACGCAGCCAGGCTTTATCAAAATCTGGGGCTGTTCCAGAGAGAATTCTTCCCCGGAGAGCTTCGGTGAATTCGGGAACGCGGGCCCTTCCTCCGGAAGTCAGCCTGCTTTCACTCCAGACGGCATCTCCCTCCCATAACCACAGCGGAACGGCAAGCATGGACAGAGTGCCTTCCGTGTACTGTCCAAACACGGCAGAAAAAAATCCATTCATGCCATGGCGTGACGCGCGGAACTGTGACATGTGCCGCATTTCATGGGAGGCAAGAAGAGTGAGCCAGTCGCCGCTGCCTGCAAAATTTTCCTGCGGGTGCGTTAAATAAAAACGGCTGTGTCGTGGCGCAGTAGTGACAAATCCATTTGATATAATTCCAGAACCCGACAGCACCAGGGGGTAATGGGGAAGTTTGCCCGACATGTCTGCCGTCACTTCGCCCACCGTATGCGTGAGTAGCCCATACGTATAGCGCGCCTGTTCTTCTGCCGTTTCCGGATAGATCACAGTGAAATCTTTTCCCTTGAGGGAATACCATCGAATATTTCGGGGAAAGTCTCCGCCAAATAGGGTGGAGGGAACCAGACAAAAAAGATAAACAGCCACGAGGAGGAAGATTCGTCTCACCATTTATTTGTGAGAGGAAATGTCCTATTGTCAAGAGGAAAAGGGTGGCGCTGCGCGCAGGGACAGGCACGGAAGCGCTACCCGCGCAGGGAACTTTTGCCGGCAAAAAATGTCGCCAAAGCGGACACCGCTCTATTCAACACTTCTGTGCTGTGCTCTTTTTGTTCTTATTTAGCAGCGAAATGCCAGCTCTAACAGGCTGTTAAAAAACAACAACCCGCTAAAAATTGAAACTTGGTAGCGCGCATATTCTCTTGAGGGGAAACAAGGGAGATTCTATGATCAACTCTGCAAAGCAAGTGAGTCTTCGAGAAAAGCAAAAAATTAATTTTACGTTCTATTGTCTTATTCCTATCCAACTCCTTATCTTTTTTTTCCATTCCTGGTATCGTAGATAATACCCGTTGGTTTTGCGGCTAATTTGTGCTACAGATGTATGAGGAAAAATTTGTATCCTCCTTATCGCAAAAAGATCTTCGCTAAACCGGACTGGACCAGAGTCTGTAGCAACCGAAAATTCATAGCCCGCTTCTATTGTCGCTTGTTTCACTTTATGATTATAAATTCCAAACGGATATGCCAAAGAAATCACTTTCTTATTTGTTATCTTTTCCAATTCTAATTTTGAAGCTACTAATTCGTGCTTTAGCTCGTCGTCGGATAGTTTACAAAAATTTTTATGGGAAAAACCGTGCGAACCAATCTCGACAAGTCCCGAGTCTGACATAGATTTTATTTCAGTGGCATCCATCAACGGAGCCTGTGGCTCGCCGTCTTTTTCATCCCAATCATTAAATTTTTTTACTAACGGCACTAGCACATAAAGCACTGCTTTCAAATTGTATTTTTTTAGCAAAGGCAACAGATTCTCATAATTATCCTGAAAGCCGTCATCAAACGTAATGATAACTGGTTTTTTCTCAATTCTTAATTCATATAAATCTGCAAAAGTAATTGTTTGAAAGCCATTCTTTACCAGAAAACGAAAGTGCTTTTCCAACAGACCTGTTGTAATATAAGTATTGTGAACAGAACCGACAACGGGACTTTTTACAACTCGGTGATACATTAAAACCGGAATTTCACTAAATTCCAAGAGATTGTGTTTTAACATAACAGAAGAATAAACATCACCTATCTGGGTTAGCAATTTAGTTTTTTGAAAATATTCTTCGTAAATAGATTTGTTATACCTCTCGATTGCCTCTAAAGATTCCTTATTTTGACCAAGATAAAAATCTAAATCTGAAATCATAGTTTGCCAGTCAAATCTATCATCGTCAGCACAATCACCAAAATTTGATCTTAGAGCGTCATATAAAGTATTAGGAGAGATTTGCCCTATATACCGCTTCTCTCCTACAGCCAAAAGACGCTTGCCATTTTTAATGGCCTCAATCGCTACTCGCCCTGCTCCTACGATAATATCTGATTTTTGAAAATAAAAATCCAGAGAATCGAGAACACCCGTTAGAGTAATCGCATCCCTGGCAGCACTCGTTTTATATGCTTTCTCCACGTTAGAATCTACAGGACCACCAACAAAATGAAATTTTACGTCTGGATATTTCCGTACGATTATTGGTATTACTTTTTCAATAATGCTACTGGCTGTCACCCCTTTAGGCCCATTTAATCGACCAATGATAGAAATTATTTTCATACCGGGTTTCTTATAACAATCAGGTTTTCTTCAGAAAAATATCTGGTTTCCCTTTGGGCATGCTCTGCAATGTTTTCACATACAGCAATAGCTAAACTGCCGTATATATTTTTATGGCGACTGGAAGGATGGATATGCAGCCTTCCATGGAGAGTTGCTATATGCGGCCGACCGGATAATTTACAGGCAAAGTGAGATATCCAACTCGCCGCACGAGAATGGCTATGCACCATATCAAATTTATGTTTCTTAATTAAGTGTAAGACTTTAATGACATTTATAATTCTAGTTAAAAAGGTTCTATCGTGTATTGGCACCGAAAAAAACGCCACTTCTGTTGGTTTATGCAAAGCCAAACCGCAAATAGCTGTATAGTGCCCCTTACTATTCTGCCATTCTGCCAATGTAATGGCATATGTCTCTGAACCAGCAAGAAAATCGCCACTAATGGTATGTAATATTTTCATAATATTATTCACGCATCCTTCATCCCTGGAATTTTCTGTGCGAACTCCTTCACACCATACCCTGTGAGAGTACAATAAACTTTTTCTCCTGAAACTGTACACCATTATTATTTCGTTATTCAATGGTTTTTCAGGAAATATCTTGAGGTTAGTCAGAAAAAGTTTGCCTTCCCCGCAATTCCCCAGGGTACACTACAGCATCAGCATGGCTCTTGGGGCAGGATAGTTTCAGATTGCTGCACCGCTTTCTTTGAATATCTTACTACTGGTGTACGTATACTTCTTTCTGCAAAGCCGCACCAAAGAGAGTTGGTCGAGTTAAATTTTTCTGTAAAACGCTGAGAAAATAGCCTTTGCCGAGTAGTGTAAGCGTATCAAGGTTTTTGCAGCGTGCCTTTTGCGCATTGTGTTTCCGTATTATGTCGCATCAGATAATGAGACATAATGCGCTGTCTTTTGTTATCTACTTAACGCTTGGAATGAGACATAATGTGAATTTTTTTAGGCAAGATATAAGAATTTCCCAGCTCAATTTCCCTCGTTAACTTTGCCGGCTGCTTGCAGCCGCCACTTTACGAGGTTTTCAAAAGCTCGCCCC
>DYKF01000424.1 GCA_020722745.1 Caldithrix sp. | reverse complement strand
TTGGGGATGAGTAAAAGACAACCCGAAAGACAACCAATCCGACAAAACAAACGGTCAGAGCATGACAAAACGATTTTGAGTTAGCCTGCCCCTTGCTATTCATAAGATCATGGCAAAGTATCTACCCAAAACCCAATTCATCGTTTTAGGTCTCTTCTCGATAGTTGTCACCGCAGGATGTATTGCAGATCAAACATCCATGATTAATTTAACACCCGTAATGACGGTAGATATAACAAAAACTCAGATACAGCAACCAACGGATACGCCGCCTTTAACACAAATGGCTGCTAAAACGAACACGCCATCTATATTGCCTCTACAAGTATCAACTCAGCCTGCTACAATCGCCCCACAGCAGGCAACGCTTTCAGGAATCGTTTTCCTAACCGACGAGGCCGAATTAGGCGGATGGCCATTTGCATACCATGTTGAACTTCGTCAAGAAAATATCAGCAAGGTCGCTGAATATCCTGATGAGAATCGGCCTCAACAATTCATTTTTGAGAATATAGAACCAGGTACTTACCAACTATGGGTATTGATTCCACCAGAAACATTGTCATTTAAGAAATGCTACGATATTGGTCTCCCAAACAAAATGTGGAAACTGGGGAGGATTCTGGAAGGAAATGAAACATTCACTGATACAAACAGAAGTTACCGAGAAGCATTTCTACAGGCAGAAAAGGATAATTCGTCTGACTCAAAAACTTACGAATTTTATGCAGTCTTGGAAAACTTGGATATAAAATTGGGAATTGACAATTACATTGACGTAACTCTGATATGCAAGGATGGCTGAGTCTTGTCCATGGTAGTTTTTAAAATCAGCAGCAGGCCAACATCGCGTGCAGGCGGACAAAAGCGGGGTGAGTCTCCGCTTTTAGGGAATCAGCGCCTTTGGCATTTTCGCCTTTTTGGTTTTTCCCGCCAATACCCGCTTTTGCCACTAATGCTTACCGTTGGTGGAATTGGTCAACCTGAAGTGGTAAACTGATTTTAGACAAAAAAAGGGGTCGGTTTAAGGTGTAAATT
>DYKF01000423.1 GCA_020722745.1 Caldithrix sp. | reverse complement strand
ATATGCCAAGTCTCGCCCAGACTCATTCCTAGCGTTTTATAGATTTTCAAGGTTGCTCTGGAATGATTCAGCGTGTAAAAATGAATACCTGAAACATTGTGGTCGTATAAATCAAAGACTTGTTCCGTTGCCCAATGGACACCGATTTTTTCAACCGCGTCATCGCTTTGAGCGCGTAAGACAGCGCGTAACAGTTTTGCGGGTATGCGCGTGCCTAACGCTAATTCAGACATACGCTTTAAGTTTTGCAAAGATGTGACGGGCATAATGCCTGCTATGATGGGAACTCTGATTCCTGCAATTTCGCAACGCTCGCAGAAGTCGTAAAAATCGCGGTTGTCGAAAAAGAGTTGGGTACAAATACAATCTGCGCCCGCATCCACCTTTGCTTTCAAATAGTCCATCTCTTGTAAACGGTTAGGCGTTTCGGGGTGTCCTTCTGGAAAGCCTGCCACGCTTACGCCAAAGTGCGGAAAATATTTTTTGATGAACGCAACCATTTCGGCTGCATAACGAAAACCATCGGGGGCGGGCGTAAAAGATGGGTTTCCTTTGGGTGGGTCGCCGCGTAAGGCAAGCACATTTCTAATCCCGGCCGCCGAATACTTTTCCAGTTGTGATTTTATTTCTTCACGACTCGCGCCTATGGCGGTCAGGTGTGCAACGACATTCAACGGAGTTTCTTGTTTTAGGCGTATGACCAGATTCTGCGTCAATTCTTTTGTGGTGCCACCCGCGCCATACGTGACGCTAACAAAAGACGGTTTAATTGGCGATAACTCGCCAATTGTCTCAAACAAAGCACGGGATGCTTCTTCGGTTTTCGGCGGGAAAAATTCAAAACTAAAGTGAACTCTATTTTCTTTCAATATGTCGGAGATGTGCATTGTATTCTCAAACAGTAAATTTTTTTACACAGTATTTTCACGCTGGCGCAATTCAAGCGCATTAAACGGACAAACAGATACACACAAACCGCAAGCGGTGCAATGTTCAATTTCTACGCGGGCAATTTGCTTTGGCGGGGCATGGAGGGCGCTA
>DYKF01000422.1 GCA_020722745.1 Caldithrix sp. | reverse complement strand
TTTTGTAGAGTTCGTCATCGGTCCAGGGCTTGGAGAAGTCTTGCATGGGGACAAGCGTGTAAACCTTGCTTGTTGCGTCTTGCGTTGGCTTGCTCAATAACACGAGAAATCGGAAAAAGCGTGTGCGGATATAACTCATCACATTTTCGCAGATCTGTTTTGATTCGAAGGGACCAATGACAAGATAAGTTTCTGAGCAAGCAGTGCCAGGCGGGCCTAAAAACGGCTTGCCTAATACCCAGTAAGATAAAGCGATTCGTTCTCCGTATGCCCTGGAGATAAAAATCTTAAACTTATCTACCCAATCTTGATTTTGGAGGATTTGCGAGCGCGTAACATATCCGATGTGGCCATAGGTGTAGAACTTAACGGCCCCCGGAAATTCTTTCTTTTTATAGTCTTTGAAGTTCGTTGCAAAACCAAATGGTTTACGAGCACTCACGAACTTACTAAAACTTTGTTCTCGGAATCTCGCAACTTTGCGAAGGATAGAAACTGCCTCGTTATATCTTATGAATGTATCTCCCCCCATCTCGCGCAAAGGTCGTTCCATTCTGGAAGGCTTACCACCGATAATAGTTGTTACTTCACAATCCCCTCGACTATCTCGTTCCCATAGGAAGTAACATACGCCGCCGCTAATATCAACTCCGGGGAAACACTCCGTTGAATCGGGGTAATCAACAATTTTCCGTACACGATTATCACTTAGCATTTCATCACGGAAATCATCAAGGCCTTTCCCCCCCGAGAACCAACGCGAGGGAATGATCATGGTTAGGAACCGAGGGTTCAGTTTTTTTGCCTGCTGAACAAACCGGTGATACAGCGGAATCGCGCTAGCTTTTGCACCACTGTCCTTTAACTGATACGGCGGATTGCCGATGATGACGTCGAATTTCATGTTAAAAATCTCCTCCGGGTTTTCCGTGTGGATAAACTCATAGGCGTGGGTTTCCAGTTCCGCGCCGCGGTCGTAGTTTTGCTGGCTGGCGCCACAAAAGGCGCAGCGGCCGTCTTCCCATATATGCTCGGTGCGCC
>DYKF01000421.1 GCA_020722745.1 Caldithrix sp. | reverse complement strand
TGCTCAGATTCATTTTAGAAATTTAGGTAGAACATAAAGAACTGGCTTTTGAAAAGAGGTAACAGTTCAGCCCCTGTCAAGAATGAATGTCATTCCGACCGAAGGGAGGAATCTTTTACAGCGGGAACTTGGACATTTAGCAGATATTTCGCTATACAGATTTCTCGCTCCGCTCGAAATGACAACGGACCTGAACTGTTACGAAAAAAGAAAAGAGGTAACAGTTCAGCCCCTGTCAAGAATGAATGTCATTCCGACCGAAGGGAGGAATCTTTTACAGCGGGAACTTGGACATTTAGCAGATATTTCGCTATACAGATTTCTCGCTCCGCTCGAAATGACAACGGACCTGAACTGTTACCTCTATCTTAACGTTCAACTCGCCCCTGCAAGCCTGGCATCCAGTCTCTTCTTGAACGCTCCCACATCCTCAAATTCGCCCGTTTTTCCTTCTTCAATCGCCCTGGCAAGCCCTAAATCCTCGAGGGCTTCCAATACAGCATCACCTATTAGGTCCTTTCTCTCGCTCAACACTTCTACAAACGTTTCCCGTATTATTTCCCTAAGTTCACTACGGCTTATAGAAATTGCATCCATGAAAACCTCCAATTCCTGAATGTTTTTAAGAATTCGATCAAGCTTCTTTCATCCAGCATCTACAACTGACCGCCAGCATCGCTGACAAAATTTGCGCTGTTTTCCCCTTACTCCCTACTCCCAACTGCTTACTCCCTTGCATCCTTCCAATCTTCCTCTTGGCTCTTCCGGAAAATGCGTACCTGCTATTCACTTTCTCTCGGTGTCCGAGTAGCCTTCATGCAAATATCAAACATTAAAACTGAAAATGACATATCAAAATCCAAAATGGGCCTGGCAGAATTGGCCTGAAGCCAAGTCCTCATTCACAAATAGAATCTGAAAAGATAAGCTTCCCCATACCCGGCCCACTTCGCGCAGGCCACCAGGTCGGCCTTGGCAGACCGAAGCATGTCTCAAATCCACTCTATCTAATGCCTCGAAAAGCCAGCTATAAGGCTTGAT
>DYKF01000420.1 GCA_020722745.1 Caldithrix sp. | reverse complement strand
AGAGTTTTAGCGAATTCAATCATAGGCTGTATACGGGAACGAATCGCCCATCGATACCATTTTTTCAATGCATCGATTCGATTAAACGTAACCGTATCTGTACTGAATATCTGTTGAAAAACAAGCTTCATCCTATAGGCTCGTCCCGTTTTCAATTGTAACGACGAAAGCGATTCTAATTTCTCTCTCTGTTTTTTGGTGAGATTCTCAGGATTCTTAAGCCAGATATACCGAGTCGATTTTAAATTCTTCTCTTCTGCTTGCTCGCTTCGGCGAGTCTGGTCTACGGCGGCGTTTAATAATTTAATAACATGAAACTTGTCAAAGGTAATATGGGCCTTGGAAAAATGGGTTTGTATGCCCGAAATAAAGGCCGGGGACAAATCGCATGAAAAGTCGGTAATCTTTTTGGGCGCTCCTCCATGAGCAATTAAATGATCCTTAAATGCTTGTACCGTAGAAGAATCCTTCCCTTTCGTCACGAATATGACCTTTTTCGTATCAAGATCCACAAAGAGGCTCACATATTTGTGCCCCTTTTGGCTTGAGGTCTCGTCAACGCCCACCCGTCGTACTTTCGATAAGTCCGCTTGCTCCACATCCTTGTTTACATAATATTCTATGACGCGCCATAAACGGGTATCCGCAACCCCGACCATATCCGCTATATCTTTGACCGGCATTTCATCAACCAGGGCCATAATCATCGCTTCAAACAAAAGCGTAAAACCCGATCGCTCTCTGGCCCAGGGAATGTTGATTAGTTTTATCCCGTGTTCTTTGCACGATACCCGCGGAACAAAGGCATGCAAGTAGGTCTTGTATTGGAAAAAGTTGAGATGTTGCCATACGTGCTCCTTTGTGTCGTAGGCTCCGCAGAGCGTCTGGCACACCGGGCACGCAAATTGCGAGCCGGGCTTGAAATCGAGATAAATATCAAGCCGTTTTTCTGTGGGGTTAAATTCTGTCTTTTCTACAAACCACTCGGCGCTGAGGCCTAAAGCCGCTTTAAATAAGTCAATGTCTTTCATAATGTATGGTTATA
>DYKF01000419.1 GCA_020722745.1 Caldithrix sp. | reverse complement strand
ATTGATAGGCTCTGACCCCACAATTGCAAAATTTGACCCGCTGAAATGAGGCTCTGAACCCAAAATCTCTCAAAACTTTAAAAAAAGCTCTGACCCCTTAAAAAAAATAAAAAAATTTTTATGTTTTCGCCATCTCATTCGTATTAATAGATGAAGGGTACTATTTTCTTTAACATAAGGAGGAGGATTCCATGCCGCGAAAAACCCGCATCCAAAACCCAAACTTAACCTACCACGTCGTTTCGCAGTGCCTCGAGTGGCGCGATATGATCGAGGAAGAGCACTTTAAAGAATGCTTTCTGGACGTGCTGCGTAAAAGCAAAGAAAAATACGACTACAGGCTCATTTCCTACTGCATCATGCCCAATCACATTCATCTGGTGATTCACACCACGCAAAATGGCGCCTCGATTTCCAGAATAGTCCAGTATATTAAGGCGCGGTTTGCTGAACTATACAATAGAACGCTCAAAAGGAGTGGTCCCTTTTGGAATGGCCGATATAAAGATTCCATCGTGCAGTGCGCAAAGGACGCCTGTCACTATTTACTCTGGCTTTTGTGGTATCTGGCATTTAATCCGGTGAGAAAACGGATGTGTGCAAATCCTTTACAGTATCGCTACAGCAGTATACGGGTATATCTGGAAGAACATGCGGATTGTGGCGTCCCTATCGACCATCACGACTTTTTCCTGCAGCTTGGAAATACGTTTACGGAACGAGTGAAACACTTTGTACGCTACGAGGAGATATACCGGAAGCGGTATGCAATCTTCGAGTGGATATAAAGATAGCGAATAGAGACACTCAGAATAAAAGAATTTCCGCCTGGCATTCCCACGACTTGTTCGTCATATGCGGACAAGCGCGATACTATTGTTTTATGTAATCGATACCGCAGATTTCAGGTTCGCATAATCTCTTTATTATCACACAGAGCCATCGAATAATCCACCAACAAAGGCGCGACTACGTCTGAAGGGAATTGGATACCAGTTTCCTCACAGTTCCTCCATGGTTTTCAGCCGTTATTTATGGGGTCAGAGC
>DYKF01000142.1 GCA_020722745.1 Caldithrix sp. | reverse complement strand
TAAGCTCTGAACGCGAAGCGAGCCGAAGGCAAAACTTTTTCAGAGCTTACTTAGAGAGAATACAGCAGAGAACAATGAAGTCCATTACATGGGTTCGGTCGTGCTGAAAGGAGACGGAGACAAATCATACACGATCATCGATGGACAGCAGCGGTTTATCACAATCAGCATAATCATACTTGCGGCAATTCAAAGAATCGAGGATTTAATTCAGGAAAATCCATCTTCGGACGAGGCATTGAGAAACACAGACCGCAAAAAAATTCTCATGGATACATTCCTTGGGAATAAAGATGCCGTCTCTTTAACGTATGCCAGCAAGCTCGCCTTGAACAGTCACAATAACGATTTTTACCAGAGTAAGTTGCTGCAACTGAACATTCCACGCACATCTTCCAAAATAAATGATTCTAACAAGCTTATGCTCCAGGCGTTTCAGTATTACTATGAAGCCATCAAGAAATCTTCCGATTTAAACTCAGGTGAAAATCTGTCGCGCTTTATTGAATCCACTTTAGGTGACAGAATTCTTTTCATCCAGATTGCGGTCGACGATGAAATCTCCGCCTACACGGTTTTTGAAACCCTGAATGCGCGCGGGCTGGAACTGACCGCTACAGATTTGCTGAAAAATTATCTTTTCTCTCTTGTAAAGAGCTCTACCGATATTGAAAACCTTAACAGGCAGTGGGAATCCATTGTCAATACTGTCGGAGTGGATAAGCTTCCTCGTTTTCTACGATATTACCTCAACTCAAAACAACCATTGATCCGCACGGACCGCTTATTCAAAGAAATAAAAAATCAAATTGCTGGCCAGGAGCAGGTTTTTCCGCTGCTCCAAAATATGGAGGAATATGCCGATCTCTTCTCAGCATTATCTGACCCGGAAAGCGACTTATGGAAAACAAACAAAGATATAAAAACACTGATTCAAGAAATTAAACTCTTTAATGCGGAACAGCACAAGTCTCTTGTCATGGCGGCTTACTTTTATCTGGAAACCTCTCAATTTACAAAAGTTTTAAAAATTGTAAAAGCAGATGATAAACCGTTTGGGAAATCTGACACTGTTAGAAGATTCACTGAACGCGAAAGACGCAGGTAACAAACCATTCTCCGAGAAAAAAAATTCTACGCCCAAAGCCAGTTCGGAATCACAAAAGATCTTTCCAAAATTGCAGATTGGAATATCGATAATTTGCGATCAAGGCAGAACAGCCTCGCAAAAATCGCTGCCTCGGTCTGGAAAGCAGACTACTGATCACGGACTCAGCATGCTGATCTTCCAGCTATCCCCTTCCCGCTCGTAAATAAAGCGATCGTGCAGGCGAGACTCCCTGCCCTGCCAGAATTCCATGGAATCGGGATAGACGCGAAAGCCGCCCCAGGTATCGGGCAGAGGCACGGGACCCCCGGCAAATTTTTCCTGGTACATTTTATAGCGCGAAAGAAGCTCTTCCCTGTTTTCAATTTTCTCGCTCTGCTGCGATGCCCAGGCTCCTATGCAGGCCTCCTGCGGGCGGGTTCTAAAATAGGCTTCGGATTCCTCGCGACTGATTTTTTCTGCACGCCCTTTAATAATTACCTGACGAAATAATTCGTGCCAAAAGAACAGCAGCGATGCGTTGGGATTGTGAACGAGATCGCGGCCCTTGCGCGAGCCGTAGTTTGTAAAAAAGACAAATCCATTATGTGATACTTCCTTCAGTAAAACGACGCGGGCAGAAGGACTGCCAGAAGAATCTACTGTCGAGAGCGTCATGGAGTTGGGTTCGTCTACATCTGCTTTCAGGGCCTCCTCGAACCAGACATGGAACTGCTCCAATGGATTGTCCGAAAGCATCTCTCTTTGCAGAGGTGCGCCTCTGTAATCGTGTCGCAACAGTTGCAGTCTTTCTTTATCGATCATTGTTCAGGTCTTTTATGAAGTCATGCTGCGTCAATCTGTTTACCGATCAGACAGCCTTTCGAAGAGACGATGCAATCTGCTCGCGGAACGAATTATCCAGATTTTCTATGTGTCCGAGAAACCGGATAATCGCAGAAATATCTTCGCCCGATACTTTTCCAGGTTTTCCATTTTTTTCATAGTGAACGCGCACATGGATATCTCTCGAAAAAATATGCTCCTGCCAGCTTATCTTAAAACGACCGGCAATCCCATTGCTTTCGATAAAATATAACTGTGACTTGTGACCGTCAAAAACCAGTGAGGCTGGCCGTCCTACTGCTGCAAAGTCGATGGGTCCAGATGAACCATTTGCTGCGCATTTATTTCTCGGGAATATTTTCTGTAATGGGCAAAGCAATTCCTAAGCCCGTTGCGGAAAGATTGAGTACGGGAAATTCCCTGTGCTCGATAGAAAAGAGGGCATTTTGAAAAGCAAATTCCTGAACGCGGGGAGCTCTGTTTTCTGGCATACCCTTAATTGGAAGCAGCCGCAAAAAAATCAACGAAATTGCACTGGTGAACCCTCAAAAATTCCTGGCGATGGCAATGAGGGAAGAGCTGATTTGGTACTTTCTTCCCGGTCGGACATAAAAGTAAAAATCCCGCGATGGTCTCTGTCAGCCCGAAACTCCAGATAAGCAGGAAGCCATTCGAGCATCATTGCTTTTACCTCCACATTCTGAAGCTCTGCGGAAGAATTGTGTCGGCCTCTCACGAGATCTTCCGTCCCCCGCATTTGTTCAAACGCAGATCTCATATCGCGCATGCTTCCTGCAAATGAAAGCGGCTGTTTTTTTTTGGACGGATGAAAGATGGGCACCGGCGGAAAACTTTCTGCATATTTCCTTTCTACCTTTTCAATAGAAAATAGATATAAATATCGAATGATAAATCCAATATATTCTTCAGGTGATAAAAGAGTATTCGTGAGGTCTTTTACAGAGGAATTAATATCGTTAAAAAGAGAACCCTGATCAAAGTCCTTGATTACATTGACAGAAAAATCTTCTTTCTGCTTTTTTTCCTTTTTCAGATACGTTATTATTTTTTCCCGGTTTTCACAGTTTCCCCTGTCGCAATGCAAATCGAGACTTAAAACAACAAGTCGCGCTCCTTCTGCAATTTCCTTTTCCAGATCAGTAACAGAATCCACCTCATGGACGAGATACCCGTACAACCGAAAAATCCCTCGAAGGATGTTGCGCAATGCAGGCGGCAAATACGCAAGCACAACGCTCCCCGCAATGGCAGGAACAAATTTCTGGTATAGAAAGGGAGATGCCTGAAAAAATCTTTGCAGCGGGAGAAAATACGTAGTGCCAGATGAATACAAAATTTCACCGAGACGCGAGGCCGAAGGCAGGCCAGACACTACCAGAGTAGAGGAATCTGAGAATGACAGAAGATTGGATTCTTTTTGAACAATCTGCCATGCGATGCCGGGTTGTTCCTGCGAACCAATATGGCGCAGGGACTCAACAACGGCTGCCTCAGAGCGCGAAGGCTGATAAAAAAGAACCTGTTGAACGGACCCCTTCATGTGACATAATACCAAACGCTATTATAACACAAGACGTCAAGCAAACTACGGAAGTTTATTATGCTTGAGAACAGCGCAAATAATCGAACCTCTTTTCTGCTAAAAGAATAAAAGAAAACAACCGAAAAAAGAACGATGCATAAGCCGCGCACCGCATTATTTTTTTCTGCCGTCTGGTTTTCTCTGCCGCTGTTTCTGGTTGCGAGCTATCTCGCCGTGCTCTCGAAACCACAGGAAGACAGTATCCGCAAACATATTCTTTCTACCAGCACGGGAAAAACATCTGGCGAAATTCTCGACGCCCTTCCGGGGCTGTTCACGAAGCTGCCAGCCCTGTCTGCCGCTTATGTTACCAACGGAAATCTTCTTTCGGGAAGCATTTATGAAAAGCGGAGGCTTGCCGCAGAAGAGTACCAGAATTTTCTTTCCGGCTGGATAGATGGCAGCTTCCAGCATCCCGTTCCCTCAGGAATGCATGTATCGCGGCTATCTCTGGGCAACGGCTTTGAGCTCACTGTGCTGCTGCGCAACCGCATTCCCTGGCAGGATAACTGGTTTGTCATTCGCCGCGAAAATAAATCGATGCCAATTGCTCTCACCGTATATTTTCTTGCCGGAATTATCCTTCTATTTCTGCTGTTCGGCAAAAAGCCAGAGACTGATCTTGCGCGTCCCGAGAAAGCGGCGGCTCCCCGCCAGGCAAAACCAGCACCCCGCCCTGCTCTGGAAAAATCTCCCGTTCGCTCTCACGCTGTAATACATATTCCCGAAATCAGTTACAGCCAGGCGAAAGAACTATTGTCGCGCGTGTTTTCTGCTTACTCGGTCAAGCGCGCCGCATACTTCATGCCAAAAAACGGAGTGCTCGATGCTGTCATTGAAATGCGCGGAAAAATGTTTATTAAAGGAGACGCCATTAAACCGCTGCCACCACTCGTTAATTCTCTGGCTGGTACGGCCAATCCCGGCGAATCTCTGCCCTACGCCGACGAATCTATTCTATACATACCTGTCCACGATTCCAATATTCTGACCGGACTTTTCCGTATAGAATTTACAGAAACCCCCGACGAAAATACGCGCGCCTCCATAGCAGAATTTGCCCGCAAAACAGGGCTTCAATTTACTAAGGAGGAAAAGTTTGACCAGGCTACGCAGGACGCAGAGACCGGACTGTTGTCTGGTCCTGCCTTTTTCTTTTCGCTCAAGGAAAAACTTCTCACCCGCGCGGATTTTACTCTTTTTATTACTGAATTCCCAGATTTTGAAAAAGTCTCTAAAGAGAATAAAATACTATGGGGCAAAAGACTTCGATTAGATTTGTCAGAAGGAACCCTGGCGGCAAGACTTTCTGACAACCGCTTTGCATTTTTGATAGCCAATTCTCCAGCCAGAGATATTCATCTTACCCACAACACGGGAGTGATCCGAAATGCTGCTAAATCCGTTTCTTCGCGCCTTTTTGGCGTCGTCGTTTCTGGCCTCTCTGATTTTCGCTCCCTCAACACATATCTTTCCGCCATAGACCACGAAATGCTGCTTGCTAAATCCAAAATGGAATTTCCGCGCATTGCAGCTTTTGGACTAACCGGCGTTTTACGTACATAATCATGATAAAATTTAACCTTAAATATTTTGTCTTTGGATATATTTTACTGCTGCTGCTTTCCTGCGGGACTCTACCCGAAAAGACAGGAGAAGCCAAAGCGGTTAAAACTTCGTTTTCCGAAAATTTTCCACAGCCAGAAAAAATGCAGGAAACCATGGCCCGCATCTATAAGGCCAACGGAGCAGAAATACTCGTGCAGATTGCGCGCTACGAAAGCCGACAGAGGGCCCTCGGAAATTATTTACAGGTCTTCGAGGCACAATCAAACCCCGAAAACTGGCAGACCTATTCTCTCAAAAAAATCCGACGCATTTCCCTTTCTCCCGATAGAACAATTCTGTTCGGTTGGCACGACGACAAAATTATTTCCATGCGCAGCACTATCCCGCTCACCCGCGATCAATGGAAAATATTTGCAGAAGAGCTTACTGCTTCGTGGCAGCGCGGAGACGCATATCCTTCGCTCTTTTTGCTCACCTTTCGCGAAGAATCTTCACCATTTTCAGCAGAGTATACAGATTCAGCGTGCTGTCCTTACTCGATAGCATGGAAAACCAGCGACGGAATTTCTCTCAGGCTCTCGTTCGGCTACTCTGCCACTTACGAAAAAGTTCTCTCCGATTTTAACAACCTGATGAAACAACCCGGAGCCGAATGGACCGTGTTTACCGGTGAACAGAATTCTTTTGACGCAGCATTGCTGAGCGACAAATCCTGTATTGCCACACAGACATCCGTCCTATGCCTCTCCACAGCATCCGGAGAGAACCCGGAGCCGGCAACTTCGCGCGCGCAGTTTATAGAAATCCGAAAAGCAATCGGCATGGAATGAAAAAAGACCCCATCAACACATTTCTGGAACTCGCAGAAGTAAAACTGCTCGAATCGATAGAAGAGATATTCAAGGGGCGGGCCGTTATCCACCACAGTGGCTCTTTTGACAAAACAGGAATTTGTCACGACGTTATGGGCATTCTTGAAATTGAATCTGACTTTCAATCTACATTGTATATTGGTTTTGAAAAAGGAAGCAACGCTCATCTTCTCGAACGCTTAAAAGAATCTGGCAACTACATTCCGGCGCGCGAAGACATTTACCATTATCCCATACATTCCCTATTGCAGCACTTCGTGAAAAGTCTTTCCGAAAGCATGCAGCAGTGGAACTGCTCCTTCTCTGCGCAGACTAAAATAACGCGTGGAGAATATATTGCAATTTCTACCACGGGTCTTCGCTTTTCTTCGGAAATTCTTGTCACTTCCAATGCTGCATTTTCGGGCGAAATTTTTTTCACCGCTGTGTTTTGGGTATGACGGTAGCGCTACCCGCGCAGGGCAAATCGCAAAATAGCGCATTGCAATGCCTGCGGCTTACGCATTTACCCTGCGGGCGCAAACCCTGGGCAAAAACTACGA
>DYKF01000418.1 GCA_020722745.1 Caldithrix sp. | reverse complement strand
TAAAACCCTTCTTGCACCTGCTTGAATTCGACACCAGAGACGCATCTGCCTCATCGATGGCTCGCTAATGTATCTGCGGCACAAAAGCAGGTGGGTGTGATAGCGTTACTGAATTGATAGGCGGTGTGCTATTTTTACTCTGGCACTGATTTTAATTTTTTGCGAAAGCACCAGCACAGGCGCCTGTTCTGGCATCAACTGCGATGCATACCAGATATGCCCGATTTCACTCATGCGACGTTATTGTGAGGCCAATAAAGGTGCCCAAGAAGGCCGCCGCTCATGCGCCAGGGGGTGGTGTCTCCCTCGAGAAGTTTTGCTTATACCCACTCAAAGACGGGATGCCTTTTCCGGTACAGCTCCTCATAGATGAGAAATTTCTTCACCCGCTCTTTAAAAGTAGCGCCGAGCTGTATAAAGTACTCGTGGTAGGTAATCTTCACCTCCGGCTGAAACTGTTCCTCCAAATAGGCATTGATACTGCTGAATTTATATTTCCTTGGATTTTCGCATTTTCCTGCCCGCACTGGATTAAACCCTAAATACCACAGAAGCCAAAGGAGATAGTGCACTGCATCCTTCGCATGCTGGATGATGGTGTCCGAAAAACGCTCGTTCCAGAAAGGGCCAATTCGGTTCATCATGGTATTGTACCAGCGGGCAAAGCGTGATTTGATATACTGCATGATGCGCGAAATAGATGCGCCACCTTCAACCGTGTGGATGATAAGGTGAATGTGATTGTCCATAATGCAGTAGCTTATGAGCTTAAAGTCGTATTTTTCCATCGCGTTGCGCAACACTGCCAGAAATCCTTCTTTGAACACTTTCGGCCGCATACGCGGATCGCGGTTAATACAGCGTGACCCTACATGATAAGTGAGATTTGGATTTTGAATACGGTTTGGACGGCCCATGGTGATTTCCTCCAAAGGTAGTAAGATGTGTTCCCCTTCATCTATTAATACGAGTGAAATTGCCGTAAGATAAAAATTTTTTTGGTGCCAGAGCAATTTTTTTTAATTTTTTGAAATTTTTTACTCTGGCACC
>DYKF01000417.1 GCA_020722745.1 Caldithrix sp. | reverse complement strand
TGGTATCTTTAATGTTTTCCCGTAACCCCTCTCTTACCCCAGCGCAAGTGTTAACCATTCTCCAAAATACAGCAAAACCATTTCCCAGCGGAAGCACTTGCAGCACGTCCACCTGCGGCAGTGGAATTGTCAACGCTGCCGGTGCGGTGTTTAACGCAATACCATTTACTGGCAGTTATCAGATTTTCCTTCCAAATGTTCTTAAGCAAGAGACGCTACCCCCTTGGACGATCATTAAAAGTGAAACCTTTGAAGGCAGTTTTCCCAATACCTGGTCGGTTTTCGACAACGACGGTTCGACCAACGGCACATATTATTGGGCGAAAAAGAATTGTATGGCGTATCAGGGGAGTTACAGTGCCTGGGCGGTGGGTGGAGGGACGAATGGCAGCGCTCTGTCTTGTGAGGCGTCTTACCCCAACTACGCAAAATCGTGGCTGGAATACGGTCCTTTCAGCTTGGCTGATGCCCAACAAGCTGAATTGCGCTATATGCTCTGGTTGAACAGTGAAAAAAGCTATGACTTTCTTTGCCGGATGGCTTCCATTGATGGGGATGCATTTTATGGGATGTGTTCTTCTGGATATTCAGCGGGCTGGGTGGAGCAAACTCTTGATCTTTCGAATGTTTATTCGCTGGGAGATCTGCGGGGACGAAGCAATGTGTGGATATTGTTGTATTTTTTCAGCGACAACTTAACAACATATCCGTATGGGGCGGTGGTGGATAATGTAATCCTGCGCAAGTGTACCAATGCGGGGGGATGTGCCTCGAGCAGCAGTGCTGGCCTTACAACCGATAAACAGGATATGGTGGAATTTCCGATGATGCTAAAGCTGGAACATTAAGAATCATGGTAAAAAAATTGGATGGCTCACCAGTAAAAAGCTATCGTACCCGCCACTTCCATTCCTCTCTTAATCGGAGCTCTTTTGGGCTTTCTCAGGAGGATAATGTCTAGAAACCCATCAACAAACCGTTAAATTGGGTGTAAAACCACAATTCTAGGAGCTGCCCGGTAGCATCGTCAATGTATATTAGCAAAGTACATTA
>DYKF01000416.1 GCA_020722745.1 Caldithrix sp. | reverse complement strand
GTAGCGAACGGGCACTAAAACTACCACCGAGGGGCACTGGCGACTGTTCCTGTAGTCGCTCATGGAACGTGGCAAGCACGTCTGACCATGGTCATCTCCGATGCCCATACCGGCTTGCGCAAGGCACTGGAGACGTGTTTTCCGGGAACACCATGGCAGCGGTGCCAGTTCCACCTGCAACAGAACGCAATGAGCCATATACCCAAAGTGTCCATGCGCGCCGAGGTGGCGGACGATATACGGTCGGTGCTGAACGCTCCAGACAGACAGGAGGCTGACAGGTTACTAAAAATTCGTATCGAGAAGTATCGGAGCAGTGCGCCTGATCTGGCGACCTGGCTCGAAGAAAATGTCCCGCAATCCTTGACGGTTTTCCAGGCACCCGCCGCTCACAGGCGCATGCTCCGGACAACAAACATGGTCGAGCGATTGAACAGGGAAATCAAGAAAAGGGCCAAGATCGCAAGTATATTCCCGAACCCGGAATCTGCTTTGCGACTGGTCGCGGCGATACTCATGGAAACTTCGGAGCAATGGCTCGACGGCAAACGGTATCTACCGGCTGAACAGACCCTTTCGTAAATTTACAGAAAAGAGCTTGACTAATCCATATTTACTTGGGCATGGCACTGATTTAAGATACATTTAAGAATTATTGGGGCATGAAAGCTCTAAGACTACAAAGATATATATTCATGTCTATAAAAAAGCTATTGGTAAGATCAAGAATCTAATTGATGAGTTTTTTTGATTAGAAGGAGCAGGAAAATGATAATAAAGAGGAAATATAAACGATTGTTCTTATGCCGCCAAATCGAAGGAGGTAAGAACAATAACTATACACAGCTGTTAGCATTCATTGGAATAAGTCATGGATCAACAAAATCAAACTGAAATAAGACAGTCAATAATAAATGAATTTAGAATAAATAAGGTGACACCATGAAAAAAATTGTTACTTTTTTGTTTTTAGCGTTTACTATAAGTGTGTATAGTCAACAGTTCAATGGAAACTATAAATATGAAGGTGAAAATGCTACCCTTGAACTCAAACT
>DYKF01000141.1 GCA_020722745.1 Caldithrix sp. | reverse complement strand
GCCTCTGCTTCAGCCACCCGTTGACTTATCAAAATTATGTGTTAGAAGCCAGTCCTTTTTTTCCCGACAAAAACGAACAAATTTGCAGCAGTGGGTTCCGGCAAAAAATATTTTCTCTCTGGCGAAAAATATCTGCCTGAAAGGCACCCCCAAAAAAATTGACGCCTCATCGCATTTTAGTATATTGGTCGCATGGACAGTGTCCGCTTCAATAGCTTTTCTCTCTTTCTTCTCTCTCTATAAACCTCTAGCGGTTTTATTGTTCACCTGTGCTTATATAATTTGCCGGCTTTTGTCGGAACCGCATTTGCGAGGAATGTATGAAAAAAGAATCGTTAAAAAAATACAGGGCGTATCATCCGGTGGAATTTCCGGAGCGAACATGGCCCAATAAAAAAATTGAGAAGGCTCCGCGCTGGGCGTCTGTCGATTTGCGCGATGGCAACCAGGCTCTCGTGTATCCCATGAACATTGCAGAAAAGACAGAAATGTTTCAGTTGCTTTTAGACATAGGATTCCGTGAAATCGAAGTTGGCTTTCCGGCTGCTTCTGAGATTGAATATAATTTTCTCCGCTATCTTGTCGATAACCGCATAGTTCCCGATTCGGTTTCTATACAGGTTTTAACGCAGGCAAGGGAGCACCTCATTGACAAGACGATGGAATCTCTTCGCGGCGTAAAAAAATCTATTGTGCATTTGTACAATTCTACGTCTACGTTGCAGCGCGAGGTAGTGTTTCGCAAGGGCAAGCAGGAAATTCTTGAGCTTGCCGTGCAGGGCGTCAAAATGATCAAAGAGAGAATGCAGGACACTGACTCCGAAATTTTTCTCCAATATTCTCCGGAGTCGTTTACGGGTACGGAGCTCGACTTTGCGGTCGATGTTTGCGACGCTGTCATGAACGAGTGGGGTAGAACCCCCGTGATTCTCAATCTTCCTGCAACGGTAGAAATGACGACGCCCAACCTTTATGCCGACCAGGTGGAATATTTCTCCCGCAAAATCAGGAATCGTGGCGATGTCGTGATTTCTTTGCACACGCACAACGATCGCGGTACCGCAGTTGCAGCCAGTGAGCTTGGTCTGTTAGCGGGCGCAGACAGAGTAGAGGGAACCCTTATGGGCAACGGCGAGAGAACGGGTAACGTCGATTTGCTTACTCTTGCGCTCAATATGGCCACCCAGGGAATTGACCCGGAATTAGACTTTTCTGATGTCAACCGCATTGTAGAAGTATACGAAAGAACGACGCGCATGAAAGTTCATCCGCGCCATCCTTATGCAGGCGAGCTCGTCTTTACGGCGTTCTCTGGTTCGCACCAGGATGCCATCAACAAGGGCATTGCCGCGTATCGCGCCGGCGAGCGGCAGTATTGGGAGGTTCCCTATTTGCCGATTGATCCCTCGGATATTGGCCGCACGTATGACAGCATTATCCGCATTAACAGCCAGTCTGGAAAAGGCGGCGTTGCGTATGTAATGGCAGAAGAGTATGGCTGCCTTCTACCCAAAACCATGCAGCCGGAATTTGCGGCCATAATACAAAAGCGGGCAGAGAAGCAGGGCGGAGAGGTTAAACCGTCGGATATCTGGGAAGAATTTGAGCAGGAATATTTGAAACCAAAAACGCCGTATCAACTTGTCTCTTTGCGCAGCGAGGACAATGACCTTACAGGCGACCAGTCCCGCTGCGAACTAATTTTTCACTACAATGGAGAAGAACTTGTTCTCAAGGGGCAGGGCAATGGTCCCATCGATGCTGTCAAAAAAGCGCTCATGTCTGCGGGGCACGGCGAATTCAAAATAAAGAATTTTTCGGAGCATTCCATAGGCACCGGTTCGGACGCCAAAGCTGTAGCTTATATCCAGATTGAAGCCAATGGAGAAAACTGGTATGGCGTTGGGATAAGTCCCAATACTTCGCGGGCCGGAATTGAAGCGTTGTTTTGCGCCATGAACAGGGCCGCTGCGCGGAGCTGAAATAATTGCCAGAGGGCTGCCCTGCTCTCTGGTTTGGCTGAAAAGCATGGCACCTGTACAAGGCAACCGCTGCGATAACCGGGTGTCGCGTTGTATCGTTCTCTTGCTCCTCAAGGAAAGCTCAATTTTTTCAAAATTTTGAAAAATTAGAATCTCCCTAAAGATCCAGTTCTGTTCTTGACAGAGTGTTTCATTCTTTCGCCATTTCCGCATGGTGAAAGAACCAAACGAAATTCTCCAGAATCTTCAGAAGAAGCAGTTATCTTTTCGGGATATTTTCCCCGACGATTTTGTCCGCAGCCATACCGATAAAAAAGATCTCGCTGATTTTTTATTTGGAAGTGGCTTTGTTCTCCAGACGCAAGAAGATCTTGCCCGTATCTCTGCGGAAGACTGGGACAAATACATTCGCACGGTTTCTTCTTACCAATCGTTTGATTCTTTTAAGAAAGCTGCGGTAGAGTACTATATAGAGAGAACAGTGGGTTGATGTCAAGTATCCGGATTTTTGGGGTTATGTCTTCCAGAATTGTAATATTACAATTGCATTGGTTTCTTTTCGATAGATGATCGGGTAGTTTTTATAGATAAAAGCGCGGCACCTAAAAGGTCCCCATCGTTCCTGTTTTCTATCGCTTCGTGGAGTTCTTGTAGTAGCGCATTGGCAGTCACGATAGAGTCGTCCGAAAACTTTTCCGTGCGTCAATTCTCTGTTGGGCCTTCACGGGATCGGAATTCCAGCAATGGCCATCGCCTTTTTAATATCTTCCCAGACGTCGCGCTTGAGAGGGGATTTATCCCCGCCATTGCGCAAAACGTAGCTTGGATGAAGCGTTGGGATGACGGGAATGCCGCGATACTCTCCCTGCTTCCCGCGAATTTTTGTGATGCCTTCTTCTGTGCGTAATACAAACTTTGTTGATGGCCCACCCAGAGTTACAATTACTTTTGGCTTAATGATATCAATCTGTGATTCCAGAAAATGAGTACAGGCAGCGACCTCTTCTTTATCAGGGGCTCTGTCCTTTTCCATTTTCATATCTACCGTTGGCCTGCATTTGACAATGTTGGCAATATAAACCTGGGATCTCGGAATTCCAATTCCGTTTTCAATGATCCGCGTAAGCAGTTCACCGGCTCTGCCAATAAAAGGACGGCCCGTGTCGTCTTCCTGTCTGCCCGGTCCTTCTCCAATAAAGAAAATTTTTGCGTCAGGGTTTCCTTCGCCAAAGACTACTCTGTTGCGGGTTGTTGCAAGTTTGCAGGCCTGGCAGTCAGAAGCTTCTTCTCTAAGAGTATCGAGTTTTAGATCTTTGCTCATAGTGTCGGCAATAGAATTCTGGTGGAAGTAAAGCGAATATCTATAAACTCAGAGGCGTCCGGTTTTTGTATGACTATGCGGGCGGGGAAATAGCGGCCGTTTTTGCCAGCATTGCCAGAAAAACTGAACACGGTTATTTCTCCAGTCGTTTCATCGCGGTATTGAATTTTTTCGACGATGCCGTTTTTTACAGTGGCAATAGCGGCAAACCAGGCTGACTTATAGCGAAACGAGCCGCTGTTTTCGCTCTCGCTGCGAAACTCTGTGGCCGTGAGAAAAAATTCTTCGGGTGGGTATCCCTGCAGCATTGGTAAAAAAAACATGAAAGGAAAATTCTTTCCGAGTACCTGAACCCAGCGATAGTCGTTGAGCGGAATGATTTCTGTTTTGTCCTGCAAAAAATCCTTTTGCGTTACTTCTGTTCCCGTAACCGTGAGCGAGAAGAAAGGAGACAAAAAGATGAGGTCTTTCAGCAGAACATAAAATTTTTCGGGAGTCGAAGAAAGATTTCCGGTGTAGGCCAGTTCCCCCCCTGCCACTTTGCCCTTCAGTGAAAACGTGGCAGAAAGGGACTGGTAGGGGCGGTAGTTCTCGCGCAGCGAATTCAGCACAAGATTTTTTTCGGCAGAAGTGACAACAGACTCTTTGGGTGTGAGCACGCTCTCTTTTCCGGTTGCGCAGGATACCAGAAATGTCATCAGAAATGCTGCCTTCCAGGCATGGGACCATTTGCCCAGGAAATAATCGGCAGAATTGAAAGAGCTCATCGTTTAATTTTCTCCAGTGATTCACTATGTCTTTTTTTAAGATAATCTAAATCAAGTTTTTCTGAAGCTGTAGCAATTTCGTCTACCGCCCGCCCATAAAAGAAACTCGCCTGCTCATAGAGGGAGAGCGCAAAGTAGGTTTCGGCAAGGTGGTAAAAAATCACGGCATCAGGATTTTTTTCCCTGTCTGCCTTGTCATGCGCTCCCATGAGCTGCCGCAGAGCGAGTTCGTATTTGCCCATTTTATAGAGGGTCCAGCCAAAAGAGTCGAGATAGGCAGCATTGTCTGGATCGTCTTCGAGAGCGCGAAGTAGAAGATCGTAAGCCTTGTTTAATTTGGTATCGTTCAAAGAATACATATATCCCAGATAGTTCAGGTAGGTGGGATTATATGGTTCGAGCTCCAGAGCCTTTAAAAAGCGAGGTTCTGCTTTTGCAAATCCGCTGATTTTTTCTTCGACAAGGCCGGCATAAAAATAGTAATTCGCAGGAGCCATAGAATTTTCTGAATGCATTTCCGCGAGGCGAACGGCATGGGTCAGTTTTTCCATAGAGCTTTCTGGATTTGTTTCCATTTCGACAATCCCGCTAATGAAGAGAGCAGTGGAGTCTTCTGGAGCGAGTTTTTGAGCTTCTGATAAAAGGGCCAGACTTCTGCTGTCATTGGCTGTGTTTATCCGGTGCAATAGCCATGCTTCGGATGTTAGCGAGCGGTATTGTTTTTCGCGCAGAGCATCCTGCTTGCTCTTCACAAATTCTCCGCTTTTTTCGCTAAAGCCCTGGGCATCCACCAAAGGAAGGATATGTTCCCGGGCATTGCGGTAATACACGAGAGCGGCATGATTATTTTCGAGATTTTCGCACAATCCGGCGTAGGAGAGCGAAAACTCGGTCTGGTCCAGCATGTATTGAATCTGGTCTGGATTCAGAGAGGATGTTTCCTGAGATGCTGGCTGGTTGAGTTCGTTGTTTTCGCGATCCAGCTCGCGGAGCACTTTATGAGCATACTCATGGGCCAACTCATTGGCAGAAATTCGTTGAGATAAAAGCATTACGGTAAAGGCTTCGTTCCGGGCGTTGCGTCGCTCTCCGCTGTTCGCATAAATGCGGTACATGCCAATATGAGCAGACAGGCGGCTGTTATTCTCGCGCAGCATGGTTCCAAACGCCTCGGACGCTTCCTCGCTGTTTCCAGAATGGAAGAATATAAACGCATTCATAAGCTGGTTGGGCTCTTTTAACAAAGACGTGGCTTTGCCCGCTGCCTGCGCATAGCTAGGACGGTCTACTATAAACAGAGACTCCGCAATAGATTCCCAGGCTGGCGCATAATCGCTTTTTTGCGACAATAATTTTTCGAGAGTATCAATGGATTTGGAAAACTGGCCAGTGACTTTGTAGAGCTCTCCTAAAATCAGAAGATTCTGAAGATTCGATGGAGTTAGCTCCACCAGCTTAGCGTAATAATTGACAGCGGTTGGATAATCTTCCTGATGATAATAATAATTTCCTAAAAAAGTATAGGCGCGCTCCAGATACACGGGACTGGTACTCCCGCGCAGAGTGGCAATCAAAAGGCGCTTGTACCAGCCAGATGCCTTGCGGTAATCCTTGTCGTGTACGGCAATAAAGGCGAGCATGGCCATAGTCTGCTCGTTCAGTGGATCGTAGTCGAGAACGGCGAGAAGTTCGCGCTCGGCTTTGGACAGAGCACCGCTGCGGCCATAAATGTCGGCAAGCAAAAGCCGGTTGTCAATAGAATCCGGTTTAGCCGCAATAGCGCGCTGTAAATATTTTTCTGCCTGTGGCAGGGCGTTATTTTCCAGTGCTATCAGCGCGAGATAGCGCAGAGCCACGTGGTTTTCGCCTTCGGTTTCGAGATATTGATTAAACAGGGCCTCTGCTTTCGGGTAATCTTTGGAATAGTAGGCAGAAATTCCCTGGTTAAAATACAACCCGCTTTCAGATGCAAAAAGGGAAGACGCGAGCAGAATCAGAGCAATGGTTTTCTTCATTATAATGTAGACGTTTATCTTTCGGTTTGGGCGGCAAGTATTTTCTTTTATGTCTGGCAACCCTTATGTATTCAAAATTTTTGAAAAAATTTTATTTTCTTTTCTTGTTGGTTTTGAGGTTCCCATCTGGGAAAAGAGGGGGGCGCTAAAGCGCTGGGGATTTGTTTGCCGACAGAAATTAGTTTTTCGCCAGAGCGGCTACCGATTCTATGAAATCAGTCGCCACGTTATGCTTGCAGTTCTCATTGTATCCCATTTTATCCCTCTCTGTATTATGTCACATCGCGAGTTGTGAGTATCTACTCAAAATCGCCATATTATGTCTCCACCTTTCAATGCGACATAATCACAGATTTTTGAGTATCTCCGGAGGGCACGGTGCCGTCCTTCTGCACACGCAACTTTGTCCACTACGTGTCAGGATAAACTTCGGCCATGGAGGGCCGTGAGCGGCCATTTGCCACGGAGGGCACGGTGCCGTCCTTCGACTAC
>DYKF01000415.1 GCA_020722745.1 Caldithrix sp. | reverse complement strand
GTTGCACAAATGGTTCTGGATGATCTGGCTGATGGGGCGCCAGAAAAGCGGCATTTCCATGCTGCCCTCAGTATCAAGTTAACTTCCTTTATTCCTCCTCATTTCATGTTCAATTTTTTAATCATACGTTTCAGAATCTGAACATTTGTAATTAACTGAAAAAACATATATATTTTCCATCTTTCCTATTTATGTTCAGATATTTAAACAAAAATACTTGGACACACCCTGCCTCCAAAATCCCGGCCTTGTCTCCGTCCTGCTACTCCGCCCCGTCTCCCTTGCTTCCATTACCGCAGAAAAAAAGGGGCCAGGGAAGAATCTTCGGAAACCCAGGTGCCGTGCGGAGCGGCTTGGACAGGCCGGCCTAACCCCCAAAAAAATTTACCCCCCTCGGCCATTTTGGCCGGTTATTTGCATATAGTGAAAGGGCGGGATACTTTAGAAAAGCCAAGGCTTGCTTCAGGAAGAACTTTCGCCCAGAAAATTAGCGACTAGCCAAAGGAGGTGAGCCCACACTTTAAGACAATTGACCCCTTTAGACCTTGGGCCAACAGGGACATCAGACTGTCAATCCAACTTAAAAGCGAAAGTTTTTCTTGACCAAGGGCAAATCTCCCTTTTTATTAGGAGTCTCCCGTGGGCGATAATTATTGCCTTTTTTAACCCCCAGCTCAACCTCAAAGGGGCAGTTTCGAGGGTTTTCTACTAACAATTGATCTTCTTTGACGCCCGAAAGTATCAATTTTTTACTGTCCGGGTGGAATCGCTCAATTCAGGTACAAAATTGTTGCGGCCATAGGTGATTATTAATAAAATATATTCAGTTTCAGTTCTGTCCGGTTAACGGATTAAAAAAAGTCCGAAATCTCCTGTGAATCTGTTAAAATGGGTTAGTTGCAACTCACTAAACAGAAAGGAGATTCCGGACCATGGCCCATTGTAACACAATCTTTCATCAGATGCTTAAACTGATTCCGAGACATCATTTTGCCAAGCTGGAAGCCGAGCATGGGACCGGCCGCAAGCCCCGGACTTTTCCCAGGTGGAGCCAGTTG
>DYKF01000140.1 GCA_020722745.1 Caldithrix sp. | reverse complement strand
TATGTCTCATACCAAACTTTGGGTAGATAACAAAAATTCCCATATTATGTCTCATCGCTCTAATGAGACATAATACAGCATTTTCTGGCCTCAGTTTACAGGGCAGCTTCCCCTGACAGAGTTTACACCGTCATTGTTTACATCGAGTGAATCCTTCGCAGACGGATTTGTATCGAGATGAAGTGGACGAAGTTGTAGGCCGAAGGCAAGTTTGAGCTTGTACCTTCGGCGCTGTTTCGCAGAACGAAGAGTATCGACACGAAGTGGACGAAGTTGTAGGCCGAAGGCAAGTTTGAGCTTGTACCTTCGGCGCTGTTTCGCAGAACGAAGAGTATCGACACGAAGTGGACGCAGTAGCCGAGGTGCGCTAATCCTTATCCTGCTCCAGCAAATGGCGAATAGCATCGGCCATAACGGCAGGTTCATTTTTGATAGAATAACCCTCTACCATAATATGGCCCTCCTTAGCTTCCTGCTTTTTTCTCGTCGCTGAATAATTTGCCTCTTTTGAACCAGAATCCATTCCAGATAAATCGCTCTCTGACCTGTTCATATCTGCTGTTTCATCCGGCGGCAATGGCTCATAGTCCGGAGGCTCTGTGGTGCCATCTTCCCCTTCCGGAGAATACTCTGGATCCTCTGGAAAGGAGGAATCTCCCCGCAGTGTTTCGTTTATCTCTGGTATAAAGCTCGAGAACACAAAGAAGATTACGGCTCCGAGTGCGCCCATCAAAACAGTAAACAAAATGGCGCGAAAAAAAAGCGTAAGAAAAGAAACTCCGGCAATAAGAGAAGCCATGAGCGAAATAATGAAGCCTACCGCCGCAAGAGCGGAAACCATTTTTATCAGAGCTTTGTCCTTCAGGAATTCCAAAAATTTATGCCCCTAACAGTCTTCTAAAAAAATGTCCTATGCTTTCGTTTGTTTGAAAAGAATCCTCAGGAATGTTCAACAGCCTGGCGCTCACCGCATTGAGACAACTGCTCGCCTTACTTTTGGGATACAGACTATAATACGGCTGCTGTTTTCGCACTGAACGAGGAACATTTTCATCTTCGTAAATAAATCCGATACTTTCCACTTCTGCACTTAAGAACTGGCGCGTAATATTGATAACGCGCTCTGCTACTTTTTTCCCTTCTAAAGATGAAGTGGTTCGGTTTACTATCAGGCGCAGCGGCTTGCCTGGTGAGGACATTACAATAGACTTGATTACACCATAGGCGTCCGTGATGGCGGTTGGTTCGGGAGTGGTCACAACAATGACTTCATCTGCAGGAGAGGCAAAACCGACTACGTTGGCCCCCACGCCTGCTCCCGTATCGATAATCATAAAATCGTATTCCGGAGAAATTTCGTCAAACGATTCAATCAGAGAATGGCGCGCCTCTTCGGGCAGATCTGCGAGAGATGAATATCCAGAAGCTCCCGCAATCATGTCGAGACCGTCTGGAGTAGATATAATGATTTCCCGCAGAGTTTTGTGACCTTTAATTACATGGTACAAATTAAATTTGGGAATAATGCCAAGGAGAACGTTAACATTCGCCATGCCGAGATCGGCATCGAAAAGCAATACTTTTTTTCCCGCCTTGACGAGCGCAAGTCCAAGATTTACGGAAAGCGATGATTTTCCCACCCCTCCCTTTCCACTCGTTATGGTAAGCACGCGGGCTCTGCTCGTTACTTTATTTTTTTCTGCCATTTCGCGCAATCCGGTTGCCTGATCTGCTACCATAATAACCCCTGTTCTTTTACCCGGGAATCCGGGATTATGTTTCTTTATCGTTCTGTTTAATCACCTCGTTTAGTGTTTTTTAAGCAAGCCCGGAAAAAGTACCTTTATTCACTCCGCTCCGTAGAATAGGTCGACAACAGCTGGGTAGCAATCTCCTTTCTATCTGCCTCGCGAATATTATCGGGCACATTCTGTCCATTGGTCAAAAAGACAATGGGTAGATTGTATCGCATGGCAAGCTCCACCGGAGCTCCCAGCGTCATGGTTTCATCGGTTTTAGTGATGATGACTCTATCTATCCCGTAACCGGCAAAGCGGTTGAAAATACTTTTGAGATCACGTGCTTTGGACGTGGCAGACACAGTGAGATATTTTTCCATATCGGGCCCAAGCTCTCTAAAATAGTCTTTTTGCGTTTCCATGGCGGAATCGTTGTTCTGGCTCAATCCTGTATTATCTACCAAAATGATCTCTGCCCGTTCAGATTTTACTTTCGCATTGAACTCTTCTTCGTCGTGCGCGACATGCACAGGGATATTCATTATTTCACCGTAAATCTTTAGCTGTTCCGTTGCTGCAATGCGAAAATTGTCCAGAGTCATCAGAGAAATTCTGCGATGTTCACGGAATGTTAATCGCGCCGCGATTTTTGCCAGCGTTGTCGTCTTGCCAACACCGGTTGGACCAACGAGTGCTATAATGCGTCGCGCCCCAAGAACACTGTTCGTGCGAATTTTCGTGGACAATAACTCGCGGGCATGAACATAAATTCTGGGTGGATTACTCCATTCATTGCGTGGAATCAAATTTTTGAGTTCCGTGATAAAATCCTGCACCCACTCCGGACTAAAATCCTGTTCAACAAGTTTCCGTTCCAGTCTTGCAAAGTCCGATTCATTATGTCTTGGAGATATCGCTCCTGATACTATTGTCTCTTTAATGAGCTCAATGTCTTTGGCGAGCTTTTCCATACCCTGTGCAGGCTCTTCCCGCAGAAATTTTCCCGGCACCATGCGCGCCGATTTAGGCTCAGTAGGAACGATATCAAGTGACTCAAGTTTTCTCAGAAATTCAGAAATATCGTCCCGGCTTTTGGCGGGCGTGCGAACCGGCTGGGCTGGCCGCCTTGTTTCTGCGCGGATCTCTTTTACTGGCATTTCCTTTTCCCGAATCATCGCCTTAATTACAAACTGCTTACTACCTCGCATTCTCGAAAAAAATCCTTCTGCTGGTTTGGAATATTCCTCTACAATTAATGTGTTCGGTCCATGCTCTTTGCGGAGCCTGTCTAACGCTTCGGCATGTGTTTCGCCAATGACTTCTACGTAATGCATTATCTTCTTACTCCTTCATTCAATACCACATCGCCAACCTTAATAATTCTGGTGTCCGACGGCAGCTCTTCATAAGCCAGCACGGCAAAATTGCGCGGACTCGTTTCCCTTTCCAAAATCATGAATAAAAACGATCTAACGTCTGCACTCGCAATAAAGACGGGAAACTCCCGGTTTGCCTGTACTTCATTAAATGTTCTCATGAGAGCGTCGCGAATTTCTCCATACTGTCCGGGAGAAAGTGTAGTCACTCTTCCTTCATGTGGATCATAGATCTGATTCTCCCGAATGAGACTTTCAATCTGTGGATCTAAATGAACAGCTTTTACACTGCCATTCTGCGCATACTGCCCTACAATCTGGCGCGACAGCTTAAGGCGAACAAGCTCCGTCATGCGAACAGGATCTTTCACTGAATCAAAATGATCGACAAGAACCTCAAGGATGGTGACCATATTGAGAATCGGCACCCCTTCCTTAAGCAGATTGTGCAGAACCGATTGAATAAATCCTGGCGGGATTTTTTTGTTTTGAACTTCTTCGCCCAGACTTGGAAACTGCTGCTGTATTCTATTGAGAAACAATTTAATTTCCTCTCTGCCCATTATCTGTGTAGCGTTAGAGCGTATAATATCGGTCAGATGCGTGATGATGATATTAGTAGCATCGATGACGAGATATCCTTTGGACTCAGCATCTTTCTTCTGGTCGGGTGCAATAAGAACGCCGACAAGCTTATAAGTAGGATCCCGGTACGCCTCCCCGGTCATTTTTTCTTTGACGTTTCCGCTGTCTAACGCTGCAAGTCTGTCAGGAAACACAGTTGCCCGCGCAACTTCTACGCCACGAATCAGAACACTATATTCGTTTGGCTCAAGATCTGTCATATTGTCTTTAATATGAACAGAGGGTACAATGAGTCCCATGCCAAGAGCAAGATTTTTGCGAAGTTTGGTTATTCTATCGACAAGCACACCTCCCCTGCTGGCATCCACCAGCGTGAGCAGGTTGTAACCAATCTCCAGACGCACTGTATCGAACTGAATTTCTTCGACAAAGTTCCCGGGAGCAGACGCAGCCTTTGCTTTTTCTGTTTCCTGCGTTTTCTTTTTGTCCAGTTCTGCCTGCTGTTCTTTGCGCGGAATAGAATAGGCCAGGAAGCCCAGAAAGCCGCCCACAAACCAGAGAGATAATTTAGGAAAGCCGGGCAGCAGAGAAGCAACAATCAAGGCTCCGGCCACCATCCACAATACTCTTGCATTGCCGAAGAGCTGGTTTCCCATTTCTGCACTGAATTCATCGGTTGCGCCAGATCGCGTTACAACCAGACCCGTTGCCGTTGTTATAAGAAGCGAAGGAATTTGTGCGACCAGGCCGTCACCAATGGTGAGAAGCGTATACACTTCCATGGCTTCTGCAATACCTTCACCTCTTGTAAACACACCTATCGCAATTCCACCGATAATATTTACCGCAGTAATTATTAGACCAACCCTGACGTCCCCCTGAACAAACTTTGTAGCTCCATCCATTTGTCCAAAAAAATCTACTTCCCTTTCAAGACTTTTTCTGCGCTTTTTAGCTTCCTCTTCAGAAATTAAACCCGACGACAAATCTGAATCGATGGACATTTGTTTTCCGGGCAAAGCATCTAAAGCAAAGCGGGCAGAAACCTCACCAATCCGCGTAGCACCTTTCGTGATTACCATCATCTGAACGAGCACGAGTATCAAGAAAATGATGATTCCAATAAAGTAATTTCCACCTACCACAAACTCACCAAAAGCGCGAATCAGTTTCCCATCAAACGACGGGCCCTGCAGCAGAATAAGGCGCGTGGAGGAAATGTTGAGTGCAAGCCGAAACACGGTAGTCACGAGAAGCAGCGTGGGAAATACTGAAAAATCGGATGTTTTTTTAGAAAACATCGCGGTCAGCATGGTCAAAAGACCAATCATAATGGAAACTCCCAGCAAAGAATCGAGTAGAAAAGTTGGAATGGGGATGATCATCATGGCGACAACGGCAACAACGCCAACGCCAACCATTAAATCGGGCTTTTCGTACCATTTCCTGTTCATGCGGGTGCCCCCATAAGCTGACTAAATATGGCGGCCATTGCGGTAAAAAATTCTTCCGGAATAGCCTGATTCACGTCCACCTTGGCATACAGCTCGCGGGCAAGGGGTTTGTTTTCAATAATCGGAATTTCGTTACGTTTGGCAATGGTGCGGATCATTAGCGCAACATTATCTTCTCCTTTGGCTACAACGACAGGAGCATTGTCCACTCCCTGGATGTACCGGACCGCCACGGCAAAGTGCGTCGGGTTTGTAATGACAACGTTGGCTTCCGGAACTTTTTGTATCATGTTGCGACGCAAAAGATCATGAGCCATGCGACGCTGTCTTTGCTTCACCAGTGGATCCCCTTCTGACTCGCGGTATTCCTGTTTAATATCCTGCTTGGTCATTTTTATCGACTCTGTAAATTCGTACCGCTGGTACAGATAATCCGGAAGCGACAAAAGGAATAAGACCAGCGTGAGAATGAGCGCAAGCTTGAACGACAAAAAAGAAATGAGTCGCAAAGATTCTCCTACACCCATCTCGCCCGTTTTCATCACGTTCAAATAATCCTGCATGATAATAATATAACTGACCCAGCCTAACAGCGCAAGTTTCAAAATTGTTTTTACAAGGTTCACCGCTACCTGGCGGGAAAAGAAAACGCGCTTCATCATATTGTCCCATGTAAGCGCAATGCGATTAAAGTCCGGCTCTAAGGGTTTCAATGTAAACATGAGGCCTGTCTGCACAACGTTGCCAACAATACCCATAATAGTAACCACGAGAAGCAATGGAAGCATGAGAAGAGCTGTTTGAGCAGAAACGGATATTAAAAGAGGAATCATTTCGGCTTCGCCAAGAGTGGACAGAACAGAGAAATTTCCAACAAACCGGCGGATCATTCCGATCATTCCAGACAGCATAAATCCACCCGCCAGAAAAAGCACGACAAGCCCGCCGAGAGCAACCAGGGAAGATGGAATTTCTGGGCTTTTAGGAACGCGGCCTTTTTCCCGTTCTTTTTCGCGCCTTCTTTCTGTAGGTTCTTCTGTGCGGCCTTCATCTTCCGCCGCAAAATATAACCCAATCGAGGGGGAGAAAACAGATTTCAGGGGTGGAAAAATCCACCCAATTTTTTTTTGCCAGGCCCCCATGCAGGTCAAACTTCCCCTCATTCTAAAATGTGACATAACACAGCCCTGAGAGAAGCTGGCAACAACTTTACAGCTAAAATCCATGTAAACTCGACTGTTATTAACAAAGAACTGAAAAAAGTTTGCTTTTGGCTTGCGTCGCGTACAGAGTGCAATAAATCCTTCCACACGAGCATGCAATCCTATATGCCTACATGGCGGGGAGGGTGCACTTCGTGCAGATTTTGCTTGCAGACCCTGCGGGTCGCGTATCGTTACAAGGGGCTGCCGTTCTATTGCTCTTTGTCCCTTCCCTGTAAACTGTAGCAACAATAAGAGGG
>DYKF01000414.1 GCA_020722745.1 Caldithrix sp. | reverse complement strand
GCCTTGCCGCCTCGATTGGCATGGGGATAAAAATAACTGAACCTGTCGTTTGAGGCATTATGCAGCCAGTTGCGGGTGCCGCTGATATTGATACCGGTTTCATCGACATGCATCAAGGCTGAGAGCGACAGCTGTTTTTTTACCCAGTTGTCGAAGCATTCAAGGCGCTCAAACGCGTCCTTGTTAAAATTGACGATTGAGCCGGCGGCAACCGGCATCTGCATCTGGTCCAGGAAGTGTTCCTCGATACGATTATAAGGAATCATCTGGTACTGGGACATATAGACCGAATTGACCTTGACGCCGATGCCGTATTGTACCGACCGCGCGACCCCTTCTGGAAACGCGGCGACATAGCGTTTGCCATGCTGGTCTTCCAGAATCTGGGCACGCCATTCGGTGACAACGGTGCTGATATCCAGATCGATAACCTGCCTGACTTCGTGCCCCGCCTCTCGGTACTGGCCAGGTGGCAGAAGGTTTCTGTTGACCTGGATGATCTCGATAATATCTGGGTTGGCAACCTGTTTAAGGGTTGTGCCGACATGCCCCTGTTGGCCACCGGGTTTACGCCCGCTCGATTTTTGCGGTTCTTTTTTCCGAAAGGGATCTGTCACCGGCGGCTTGCTGCTGTTCCGGCTATTGAGCCCTAAACGATTCACCAAAATGGAGACAAGAAGCAACAGTACTTCAAGACTGGCCTTCAATGCAGGAGAAAGATTTTTCTCCGCTGCGACCAGTTCTGTAACCCGCTTTACTGTTGCTTCGACATGAATATTATCAACCGTCATTTATTCCCCCGTGCTTTGGTGATACCTCATTATAACACGGGTTTTTAAAACGGATTTTTTGTCTCCAGGATGCTCATGACGGCATTTTTAAATTTTGCGTGTTCCCCGGGATATTACTCTTCCGGAAAACGCTGCTGCAAGGCAGATTACAGGGTTCTGGATGGCTATATACGCGAGGCTGGATATCGAGATGATTTTAGAAAATTTCACCAAAAACCATGTCAAGAACTATTTTTAAAAAACACAAAATAAATTCAGCTGAATAGTTAC
>DYKF01000413.1 GCA_020722745.1 Caldithrix sp. | reverse complement strand
GCGAAAAAGCCCTGCCCTCTTCGTTCTGCGCAGCAGAGACGAAGGCATCCTTCGACGGGCTCAGGGCATGCTTGTCAGGACAAACGAAGTTAATACCGAGTAGCCGTAGGCATACCGTGGTAGGTAGGGCATCTTTAAGGGCCCTCCTGACATCAACGGGCAAATTTGGATGCCTTGAGCGCTTCGCCAAGCTTCACGTTCACGTCCTCTTCCGTTTCAATTTCGCGGGCACGGACTAAGGCGGCGTAGGCGTCCTTCATTTTCAGGTTTTTAATTTCAATTGCTGTATAGTAGCGCACTTCTTTATCCGGGGATGACAGCAGGCGGATGATATCAATCCTGTGTTTTACGGAATTTGGTTCCAGCCGTAATATGGCCGCAAGCAGGTTCAGTTTTACTCGCTCCTCTTTTTCTGCATGGTAGGCCTGGGCAAGAGCTTTGTAGTCTTCCCGATTTCCTATGCGCGCAAGTGAGTCTGCCGCAGCTCTGCGAATGAAGGGATCCTCCGAAGAGAGATATCCAAGAATGAGCTGTCTCCCTTCTTCTGCTCCTATCTCTCCAACGAGCCAGATATAATCTGCGAGAATGGTCTGCTCTTTTTCTACCTGCATGGCCTTTTCTACGTAGGGCAGGCATTCTGGTGCTTTCAGAAATCCAAGATTGCGCGCGCTTTCCTGCCGAATCTGCGGGTTCTCGTCCAGAAGGTTTTCTCCGAGTGCCCGCATGCAGAACGTGTGGTGACCAAGCCCGCATTCCCGGATGGCCTGTACGCGCGCCTCGTGCCAGCCAAACCGCGCCACATCTACAAGCAGATATTTGGATGGCTTGTACTCCGTGCTTCGAATATTATAATAATTGGCATACAGCAGAGAGCTGAGCCCCAGGAAAATTGTAATGCGGAGATATGGCATCGTATTAGTTTCGTCCTTTCTCTATGACCAACTTAAATGACTTCACTCTGCATAATCTCGGAAATCTGACGGGAACAACGCGCACTTTTCACGCTTGACCGCAAATGCTTTTCTCTACTTAAGTAACCTCTGAAAAAGTCCCTCCGTGGACTTTTT
>DYKF01000412.1 GCA_020722745.1 Caldithrix sp. | reverse complement strand
AGTCGCTCTACAACTACTACCAGATTTTGCGCGAAGACCCCGAGGTGGAGATTGCTGAACCAGGGTATAGCGCGGCAAAAATCAGTTTTGCGCTTAACCTTTCACCAGAAGGAGAACTGCTGGACATCATCCCGCTGTATGTTCCCGTTCAGCAAGGGAAGAAGATGGTGGATAAACCCCGCCTCATGAATGTCCCAGAACAAGTCAAACGGAGCGTAAATGTTGCGGCAAATTTCTTGTGTGACAATGCCACTTATGTACTTGGGATAACAGGGAAAGATGCTAAAGACCCAGCATACGCAAAAAAGCGGTTCGAGGCATTTCGGCAACTCAACATAGAAATTCTTTCCAAATCCAATAGTCCCCTTGCCAGCCCAGTCGTCGCCTTTTTGAAAAAACACGACCCATTAAACAACTTAAATGATCCTGTGATAGCTCGACATCTGGATGAATTACTGGAAGGAGGCAATCTTATCTTTCAGGTTCAGAGCAAGAACGTGCTTGATGATCCCGACATCAGACGAGTGTGGGAAGAACATATTTCAGGCGAAGTAGCGACAAAAATGCAATGTCTGGTAACAGGAGAAATTGAACAAATTGCTCGTCTACATCCAAGTATTCGGGGTGTGCGCGACGCAAACCCAACCGGCGCATCATTGGTTGGCTTCAACGAAAGAGCTTACGAATCTTACAACCGAGTCAAGGGACAGGGATTGAACTCTCCCGTCAGTCAGCGTGTGGCATCGGGGTACGGTGTGGCGCTTAATTACCTGCTTTCCAATCAGAACCCGAATCGCCCAATATTTCTAGGCGATACTACCGTGGTTTATTGGGCAGACACCGCCGATAAACGCTACCCCAGCGCCTTTTACGCTTTTCTAAATCCAGAATACCAGCAAATTCAAGAAGAACAGACGGTTGAAGTCAATGATAAAGAGAAGCGCAAACGTGCTAAAGAAGAAGAAGAGCAAATGGGTAAGATAGGCGGATACGTGCAAAAGGGAGAACCCATAGACCTGGATACCCTGCTCAAAGTGCTGGATAACACTACACGTTTCTATGTGCTTGGGCT
>DYKF01000411.1 GCA_020722745.1 Caldithrix sp. | reverse complement strand
TTTGAGCCGCTATGACCAGAGAAACTACTCCGTCAAATTCAATCGCGGATTTTGGTAATTTAAAAAGCAACTTGACAAATGGGTCCACCTTAATATCTAAAGTAGCAGGACAGTTCGCCGAAGAATAAAAGAGGTCCAACAAAAGACATAGAAAGATAGGGAGGTAAAAGTGAGAAAAGCATTTATTGACAGGAAAGTTATTTTTTGGGGGTTGGGAATTACATTTATCGTTTTGTTATCCGGTTGCGCGGCAACGCAGGTCGCGTTGGAAAAAAAGGACTTGGCGGTTGACACGCGCATGTCCGACACGATTTTTCTTGACGCTGACGAAATGGCCCAAAACGACAAGACGATTTTCGTCAATATCAAAAACACAAGCGGCCAGGATCTCGATATTGAATCTCTTGTCAAGCAGTCGCTGATAGACAAGGGCTATAAGATACTGCCCAGCGCAGCCCAGGCGAGCTACGTTCTTCAGGCAAATATCCTCTATATCGGAGCGACGGATATTTCGGCTGCAAGGAGCGCTCTTGCAGCGGGCTATGGCGGCGCGTTTACTGGTGCGCTCGCCGGCGGAATGATCGGAGGGGCGGCCCGAAATACATGGAAAGGAGCAGGTTATGGCGCGGCCATAGGCGGGCTTATCGGCGGAGCGGCAGAAACAATTGCCGGCGCCCTTGTAAAGGATGTTACCTACACTATCATTACAGATGTCATGGTCTCCGCGAAGACTGCTGAACGCGTTGAACAGAAGACTGAATCTACGTTGAAGCAGGCTGCAAGTTCCTCCGCAGTCCAAACCAGCGCCGCTTCTTCATCCCGGAAGAAATATCAGACCCGAATCGTTTCTACGGCCAACAAAGTCAATTTGAAACTCGCGGAGGCGTTGCCCCCACTTACCAGCGGCCTTGTTAAATCGGTTTCCGGGCTATTTTAGAGGGTTAAAAACATACAGAATCTCTGACCTTTTCGCTGGACAAAAAGGATTTTTAGACATGGTTAAACCCAGGTCGGCAATTTCTCAGCTCTTTATTGCAGTTATCGTATTGGCGTTCTCCTCGCGCAGCGTCTATGCGGA
>DYKF01000410.1 GCA_020722745.1 Caldithrix sp. | reverse complement strand
AGTTTACCTCGAGTGTTCTGGCACTGCGGTGCCAGAATGTATCGAGAGAGTTTACCTCGAGTGTTCTGGCACTGCGGTGCCAGAATGTATCGAGAGGTGAACCTAATAGACTGTATTAATCCAGCCAGATGTCCAGTCTGTGTTGCCCACCGCGCCGACATAATTGGCAGAGCTGTCAAAAAAACTCCCCGATGGCGTGAGGCCGGTTTCGGGAGTACCTGGTTTGAAATTTGCTCCATTAAAATCAGGCAGATAGTCTCCACTTGCCCAACCAGTTGCATTATCCTCTATTGAGTTTTGTCCGGAGGTATATGTGCCGGTCACGTTGGTTGTTTGTGTCGTCGAGGCTGCTGTGGGATTTGCAGGGCAATTCTGTGCCGGGGTAAAATTGGCCTGGACAAAGGTATTGTCGCAGATGGCGAAACAGCGGTACTTTTCCGAGTCGTATACAGCCTTTCTTACTTTTGTTTGTATGTCCGTTGTATCTGTTTCTTCGCAAATTAGATTATTGCCAACGTTTGAATCATTTGTCCCATCTAATTTCTCGTGAAGATAGATCCGTCCCTTTTGCAGATAGGGATATTTTTTATCTCCTTTGTTTTCCTGGAGCAATGCGGCTTTGAGGTATGTTTCCCCGCTGTCTAACGAGTCCAGCACAGACGCTCCCAATAGATCAAATGTATTGTCTTTAAAATTGGCCACATACACATTGCTCATTTTGACAATGGCGTCCTGTTTTATTTTGGCAATTTCGTCGTATTCTTCCCCGTCGCCAAGAAGGGTGACATTCCACATTTCCACGTTTGCAGAATCCGAGACAGAAAAAGCGGTGCCGTATTCTGGGTCTGCTGCTTTCACAAACGCAATTAAATGCTGCACTTTCCCTTTGTATCCATTTTTGAACTCAATCTGGTCTGCCTTGTTTGCAGAAGTTACAATATAGCGCAAGTTCACGGTGCCACCGTTTACTTTAATGCCGTCGTCTCCACTTTTGTACGTGTGCACGTACTCCACCGTTGTCTGGGAACCCACCGCAGAAAGGTTTAGGTTATCAAAGTTTTCTAAGCCATTGCGAACCTG
>DYKF01000139.1 GCA_020722745.1 Caldithrix sp. | reverse complement strand
GTGCATTCCGTAGGGACTGATGCAGGGTCAGGTCGGGAAGGTGTAGCGCAGGTGGGCGGGGAGTTTGGTCTTTTCGTCGAGCGCGTAATGTTCACCCTCGAAACGGGCGTTGTTCACCAGCGAAACCGGCGGCATGGAAACTAGGTCATAAACCGTGAGCGGAAGCGACTTGGGCAAATCCAGCGGGTTGAGCGGGCTGGCCGAGACAAAAGCGCCCTTTGAAACATCCATTTGCACGCTTTTTTGCGGCTCCACCAATGCTTTGCTGGCCCACTTGCCGAGTCGAATCCAGCGCGGAAGTGTGACCGGCTCTTTGTGAATGACAAAGAACTCAAATTCGCTCTCAGGAGCAATCTCTTTGGCGCGGCCATAGTTGGCGGGGTAATTACGTCCGCCAAATTTTGCTGATTGGCGATGGTAGGAAACTTGTGCCATTTTCCAGGTGATAAGTAGGTAATCCCATCGGATGGGTCGAGCTGGAGTAACGTAAATGCCGCGTTGGTTTAGTTTTTCCATATCCTCAGCATAGCGTGGGCGATAGCTGGCCCAAAAGTAAGGGACTTTGAGCAGGCTATCGTTGAACAGTGCATACGAGAGCGCGTAGTTGTGAAAGAAACGCTCGGTTTCGTACAGCGTGCCCATCTCGCGCGTGGCGAAAAAGACCGTGTCGTGCAGAGTGAGCCGACAACGGGTAATCAGCATAATAACCTCCGCTGGCTACTCATTGGCTTTTGCAGAACTGTTAGCGTAGGATTTGGTTGCTTTGTCGAGTTTGGCAATCAAGTCAGCAGTCTTTTTCTCATCTTGATACAAAGCTGTGACTTCGCTCACCATTTGTTGCAAATCACCGCCTACCCATTCTTTTTGTTTGGTTACGGGTTCGGCTTTCATTAAGGACAGGTAAACTTCCTGCCCGACGCTCAAAACATTATCCCGGTCAAGAGGCTCATTCCATTGCTGTTTTTCTTGCAGAACATCATAAATTGCCTGGGTGAAGCGCAGGTTGGAGAAAATTTCTCCGTTTGAGAAAACCACTGCCAGCAGATGGTTATGCACCTTCCCCGTGCGAGTATCTTGCGCCCCGTAACGGTCAGCGCGGAGGATATTTCCCATAACGTACAGGAACCCTTCATAAATTGGATCGCGAAGGGTGACGATTGCTGGGAAAAAGACTTGCGGAACAATATGGTCTTGACTGCCAAAGCTGACTTTCGTCACGCCCTCGTCATTGGTCATTGTACCGCTTTCCCAGGGAGCATTGAACGCAAAGGTGTGGTGTGACATATCGTAAGGACTGATGGAAAACGCTGAATCCACATAAACCTTGGATTTTTCTGCCCCTTCGCCAATGGCATAGCCATAGTAAATGCAATCTGGGCAAGTTTTGCATGCGCCGCCTTTTGGCGCGTTATAAACGCACTTGGTTCCTTTTACATCTTCGGAAATTACCCCAAGCGAACGGAGCAATTCACGCCCGGCCAAGCGTTCTGGCGTGGATTGTTTGCGTTTGAACATGACCAGCCGCGAGATGGTTTTGGCATTGGATAAACCAGCGCGCACGTTAATCGTGTTTAACGCGCCGTCTGTTTGGAACAGCGGAAAGGATTCCGTCTCGCGCATCATCACAAAATGGACATAATGCCCTTGGGGAACACGCGGAATGGATCCCAAAAACAAGTCTTTACTGTCTTTCAAGGTAGTAAGGGTGATTTCAGCCATTGTTTGCCTCCGAAATAGTGGCGTAGTAATAGTTTTTCAGATAGTAGAATTTCGCTGCCGAGCGGAAACGGTTAGATTGTTCCTGCAAGGTGGCACGCCGCCCATGGCAAACGCCTTCAAACAGCTCGTTCAGGAACAATGTAACGAATTCCTCCTGCTTCTGGCGGGAAAGTTGCTGTCGTTCGTTCATCTTGCGCGGCGAGTTTTTCTCAAAGATGATGGGGTCGGTAGCATCTTTGACACTATCTTCCCAAACACGCTCCATCACATCAGCCAAAGGGCTGACCAAAAGCAGGAACAGATCATCTTTTTCTGTTTTGGGGTCGCTTTGAAGCGTAGCCTCGATTAATGTACCCAGTGGGCGGACGATGGAGTACGCCGACGGGTTGTAGCCTCGCGTGTGATAAAATGTTGCGTAGGCATCGACAAGTTTTCCGATAACGCCCATATTGTTTTCTCCTCCAAGTGCTAGGTAGATTTGATAATACCGGTTGATATCTTGAACAGAAATGGCTTGAGTGTCTTTTGAGCCTCCTTTTTTGCCTTTCTCTTTGGTAGATTTGTCACTGCGTTTTTTACGATCAAAGTATGAAAAAACAGAAAGCGGATCGGTGAAAATATCCGCGAGGATGGTGTTTATCTGCGGCCAATGCTTGTCAAATTTTTCTGCAAATACATCTGTGTGTAAGTCATAGGCATTCAAAAGTTTGATAAGGTTTTCAGGGATTTCGTCAACTCGGAAGCGGTCTTTACCTAAGATGTAACGAGTGAATTGATGCGGCGCATCTAAAACCGCAGTTTCCTTGAATTCTGCACCGGAAGTAAAAATTGGAAGAAATGAGGGAGTAGCTACTACTTTAACATCCAATAACAGCGGTAACGCAAGACAATAGAGCGCTGGCATTGCCCACTGGTCTGTGTCAGTTACTTTCCTACCTTTTGGCTTAAGTGGTTTCAAAGGAATAAAGAAAACGCCCGTTTGATCATATTCGGAGTATTTTCTTTCGATATCACCCATGTCCTGGTCTTCTTTATCAACCAGAAAGCCTTCAAAATTTAGCAAGGCATGAAGGTTGAAACCATCTTTTCGCAAAATATCCAGCAAGGGCTGTGGATTATTCGTAATGTCATCAAAACGATTGCTGAATTTCTTTACAACATAGGATGTTTCAGGTGTAAAAAAGTATGTTGGATAAAGCCACAAGAACACAGGGCTTTCGTCTTGCCCAAAATTTTCATATTGAATGCGCCGTAAAATCATCTCCATCCGGCATATAGGGCAGATACCGCGAATAACAGTCGTATGTGATAATGGATTCTTATTGCTGTATTGTTGATTGACAAAGGGAATCTCTGTGGTTTCCTGCAAAATACTCTTGTATGGGGATGAGCAAACACTACAGATTGATTGCTTTGTCGCCTTGCTATTGATATAACGGTTAAGCTCTTCCACCGCCAAGAATTTTTCACCCACTAACGGTTTCCCATCAAATTCAATTTGGTGTTCGATATAGTTTTTTACATCTCTGGAGATTGCATCTGATTGATTTAGGGGTTTGGTATTCTTTTCAATCCATGCTAAAACCTGGTTCGTTACATCTGATAGGGTTTGATCTACGCCATTTCTATCCAAGCCTGTATGCATCTTGACATAACAAGAAGCTGCGTAAAACCAACCAAAATATGTTCCACCTTTTTGTCGGGTAGCTTCTTCTACGGTCATTATGCTGTCCAAATTAAGACATTCGAGTAAAAATGGCGCTATGCTCGGGGATTTTTTATAAATATCCGAGATGGTACGAAATATAAAAGTTAAATATTCGCCAATCTGATCGATACGCGCATCCGAAGGCATGTTTTTTGTTTTGATGAACTTTGCCTGCTCTTCTACAACGCGCTTTTTGTCTTGAGCAAATTGTTTCAGTAAGTCGTTGTCTGACTTGCCAGTATAAAAGCCATACAGACGAGATTCTGCGTGGGTAACTTGTATGTTCATCGATTTTCGCTTACCAGAATTAAGTAGTCCGCTAATTCCGGTGAGTTCCAATAAGGCCGACGATGGTATAAGACCAGTTCCGGAGCGGCGAACACCGAACGATTCGCTTTCTCCTACAATTGAGATTATTTTTTCCCAAACACGCTCAGAAACAGACGAACTATCAATATTTGGATATGTGCTTGGCGATGTCAAATACACTACCCCATGCGGAAAGAACAAATACGGCTCACAACCTTGTTCCACCAATATATCCATGACTGCATTATTGATCAGATTGCTCAATAGCCCGCGCACTTCGGTCAATTTGTGATAGGTCAAGCGCGGGGCGTTTTCTGCTCCAAACAGGTCTTTCATTTTCTCTTTGATATTTTTATCGGTAGCATGGTCGGGCGGCGTCAGCACCACATCTGCCGGGGATTTGACATGTACCAGTACATCCACGATTGAACCGAGCATTCGTAGAACTTTGTATAGCCGTCCGATGTCAGTTTTCAGGTGATAATCACGCTCATTAAGGTTTGCGCCCTCCCTGGTTTGGATGTTTTGTGCCAGCCAGACAATATCATCCAAGTATTCGCGCCAGGCGGGAAGGAATAAGCTAAAGTCCATTTTTTCGCCCAGCTGTGTTACCAACTGGCGAATTTCGTTCAATTTCCCGGCGGGGACTTTCAACCCATAAATTTTGGTGTAATCGTGCATCAGGTAACCCAAAATCCACAAACGTTTTTCGTCGTTGCTCATTTGCTTGGAACGCGGTAGTTTGTTTGTCAGTGGCATGGCGGCAAAAATACCGTTGAGCAAATGGGTTGCCATGCTTTGGTCCGGGTTGGATTTGCCAAATCTTTCCAATTCAATCTGACTATATGCTTGCAAACCTTCCGGAATTTCAACCCCCGGCAAAGAGCGTGGCATGCCTGATCCACCAAGCGCAGGGATGGCGGCAAAATATTCCAACACTTTTGGAGCCAATGTCTCCACAAATTCCAAAAGAACCGGGTCGCGGCCTTGAACAGCCTGTTTGAGCAAAGTCTGATGAATCATAAAAATCACTCCTCGGTCGGTTAGATGATAATGGCTTCGTCTTCAACACTGCTTCTGCTCCGATAGTAAAGCATCACGGATTCGAGTAGCAGCGCATTTTTCCCAAACGTAATTGTGTACTCTCGATTGCCATGCATATCTTTCAGGCGATAGAGTGGAAATAGCGCAGGCAAATGAAGTTTTGAGCGAATCTCTTTCATGTCCACAGAAGTAATATAACAAACGAAAGACTGCTTTCCCAACGGACGGTTAATTTCAGCGGTCGTTTGGGGCTCTTGAACAGAAAAACCCTTAACGACACTGACACGGTTCAAATATCTTTTGGCTTCGTCATTCAATTTTAGTAAAAGTTTTTCTCTTTCGCTGTTAAAACGGCTGATTCTTATGATGATTGGTGTTTCGCTCTCACCTCCCAGTGTATATTGCAACCCGGAAAGGATGGTTGAGCGCTCATTTTCGCCAAGATATCTTTCCAATGTCTGGACATATTCACCTTTGCTAAGCGGTTCATACTCGGTACTCTGGAGCAAAGAAAACAGATCATATGTCAAAAATGTGGGCGGCTGAATACTGGCATCCATACAGGCGACCTGAAAAGGAGATGAGCCACGAAACGCAAGCACTTCGGCTAGAACCTTCTTGCCTCGTTCTTCAAATTTTTTGACAGCCCAAAAGCGGGATATGCCTTTGGAAAGTGGAGTGTCAAATACTGCGCTGTATTGCTGGTCTAATACTTTTACGAGTGAATTATATGCCCTGCCATTTTCTTTTGCTGTAAGCACATTGACCACGTTAGCCGGTTGGATAATTCCCCATCGTTTGGTATAACCTACGAATTCATTTTCGTATGGAAAAGCGCCCACAACTGCATCGCGCAATATTTCTGAGCGTTCGACAAAATCACCATCCTTGACATTTTTTAGAGCCAGGTTTTCAACCAATTTTTCGTAAATCCAAGGAGCTTTTCCTGATAATAAAGCGTGGGCTTCATATTTTGGAAATGGCTCAATATTCATTTTGACTCGCCCCAGACGTCCCAATCGCTGTAAGAATGTGCCAGCATTTGTGGTCTCGAATACGAGAAAATTGATATTAAAGTCCACACCTACATCAATTGTAGATGTTCCAACCACAATATCTTTATTTTCGAGTGCATCTTTGCGTCGTTCCCGATCTGTTATACCTGTATTTTCACCGACACTGATGTTGTGCGGCTTTAGTTTCTCTGTCAGCCAGAGCGAAATCCGCCGTGCAGATGCCACGCTGTTGACAATAATTGCACCTTTTGCCTTGCCATCACAGGTTTTCCAGAAGTTGATGATCTCGCCTATGTGCTCAATTACCCAAGTTTCGGCATTTGCATCCTTTGGCAATTGATGAATGTTTAGGCCTGCGAGATAAAGCACCTGGCGATAATTCGAGTTGGGTTCAGAGCTGTATACCCCACTAATTTCTTTGAAATTCAGATTTCCTCGCCCTGCCATCATTCGTAGTGTGGAGACTGGTGTCGCAGACGAAAATAGGAATTTGCGCGGTATGTTTGTTTGGTTTAGGATGTAAATCATCGCCGAAAGAACAGAAACTATCTGTGGTGTAGAAAAAATGTGGAATTCGTCAAAAATAAAGTATTGGAAGTTGACACAAAGGTTGTAAGGTAACTCTTGCTTGTTGTACATTAGCGAAAAATAACCGTCACTCATCACTAGATTAAAGATATCCGGGTTGGTTAATATAATGTTATGGTTATTGAAAATATTGTGTAACGCATCTCCGCGCTTCCGATATTCATACTTTGCCTGAAATTCGGAAAGTGATTCGCCATAAAGTTGATAAGCTGGCAAATTGTCAGCGGCATATTCAAAACTTTTACAGTAGTCACTAAATTGTTTTTTCTGATCTTTCAGAAGCTCGTTGGTCGGATACATCCCAAAAGCATGTTTGCCTTGCGCTAACACCGGCAAATACGCCGCCAAGCTCTTCCCATCCCCGGTCATCGCGGTATTGAAAATCACATCTGCGTC
>DYKF01000138.1 GCA_020722745.1 Caldithrix sp. | reverse complement strand
TGCCCTCTTCGTTCTGCGCAGCAGAGACGAAGGCATCCTTCGAAGGGCTCAGGGCTGGCTTGTCAGGACAAACGAAATTTATAACGAGTAGCCGTAGGCATACCGAGGTGGGTAGGGCATACATCGCTTTACAATGCGTCCGGAAGAGAAGACCTTACCGCATGGCAAAAGAACTCCCACCGCGATACAATCCACAAGGTCTTGAAAAAAAATGGTACCCTGTTTGGGAAAACGAAGGCTATTTTTCTCACGAAAAAAAAGCAGCGCCGCGCAATCAGGCTTCGTTCTCCATTGTCATTCCTCCGCCCAACGTAACGGGTTCGCTGCACCTGGGCCACGCGCTCAACCATACTATTCAGGATATTTTAACGCGCTACCACCGTATGAAAGGGGATGCCACCTTGTGGGTGCCGGGAACGGATCATGCAGGGATTGCGACACAGAACGTCGTGGAACGCCTTCTGGCCAAAGAAGGTAAAAAAAGATGGGAAATGTCCCGGGAAGATTTTGAACAGCGCGTGTGGCAGTGGAAGGCGGAATCGGGCGGAATGATTACGCACCAGATGCGCGAACTTGGAGAATCGGTAGACTGGGATCACGAGCGCTTTACTCTCGACGAGGGACTTTCGCACGTCGTTAAAAAGGTATTTGTTCGTCTGTATAACGACGGCCTCATTTATCGGGGCGAGAGAATAATAAACTGGTGTCCCCACGACGAGACAGCCTTGTCCAACATTGAAGTGGAATACAAAGACAGGCACGGCAAATTATACAGTATAGATTATCCTCTTTTATCTGCTGACTACAATCATGAAACCGACTCTTTGAGGGCTGCCGATTTTATTACAGTGGAAAGACTGACTGTGGCGACTACTCGTCCGGAAACTTTGTTTGGAGATGAGGCTGTTGCCGTTCATCCTGAAGACGAGCGCTATTTTTCTTTGCATGGTCGCTACGTATTGCTGCCGCTTTTGGCCAGGCCAATCCCTGTCATTGCCGATTCTTACGTAGACAAAGAATTTGGCACGGGCGTTGTTAAAATTACTCCCGCGCACGATCCCAACGACTTTGAAGTGGGTGCACGCCATGCTCTTCCGGTCACGCGCGTAATGGATGACAATGCCAGACTCAACGAAAAGGCTGGTTCGTATGCCGGCCTTTCTCGCGAGGATGCGCGCAAAAAAGTAGTCGCGGATCTTGAAGAGCAGGGGCTTTTGAGCGCTGTCAAAGAAATGACACATGCCGTTGGCGAGTGCTATCGTTGTGGTACTGTCGTGGAACCTGTCGCCTCGCTCCAGTGGTTTGTGGACGTGAAGCCGCTGGCCGAAAAAAGTATTGCCGCCGTGGAAACAGGAAAAATCCGTTTTGTTCCCAAACGCTGGGAGAATACATACTTTGAGTGGATGAACAATATCCAGGACTGGTGTATTTCGAGACAGCTCTGGTGGGGACACAGAATTCCCGCTTGGCACTGCGAAGATTGCGGCCATGTCCATGTGTCAGAGACAGAAGTTTTGGCATGCGAAAAATGCGGTTCCAGCCGGATTCAGCCCGACCCCGACGTTCTCGATACCTGGTTTTCGTCTGGACTGTGGCCCTTCTCTACTCTGCTGTCCAGAGACACAAAGGAGCTCGATGCACAGTGGGGTAGCGGAAAGCCAGACAGTGAACTGCTCAGAAAATTTTTTCCCACTTCTGTTCTCGTGACCGGCTTTGACATTATTTTTTTCTGGGTTGCCAGAATGATCATGTTCTCGCTGCATATTATGGAAGAGGTTCCTTTTCGCGACGTGTATATCCATGGTCTCGTTCGCGATGCCAACCGGCAAAAAATGAGCAAGTCCAAAGGGAACGTCGTAAACCCTCTGGAAAAAATGGAGGAGTATGGAACGGATGCATTCCGCTTTTTTCTCATGTCCATTCTGCCAGAGGGAAAAGATATTATTTTTGACGAGAGCCGTCTTAAGGGTTACCAGTCTTTTGCCAACAAAATCTGGAATACGGCGCGCTATATCTGGCTGAACCAGGAAGAAAGTTATGTCATTCCAGAACAGGTACCACAGAATTTAACGGATGCCGATAAATGGATTCTCACAGAATTTAACCATGCTTTAGAGCGCGCCGAAGAGTCACTTGCGGCTTACCGCTTTTCTGACTACGCCGCAACTTTGTACGACTTTTTATGGAAATCGTTTTGCGACAATTATGTAGAGTTATCTAAAATTCAATTTAAGAACGAAACTCTTGTGGATGGAACGCGCTTTGTTTTAAACAGCGTGTTCTTAAAAACCATGCAGATGCTTCATCCGGTGATGCCTTTTATTACGGAAGAACTATACAGCTTCTGGAATTCTGAAGACAAAAAAATAATAACATCGGATTGGCCGGTTGCCTTTGCTGTTTCGGACGAGCGCGCCCGCGAAAACACGGCCATGCTGTTAGAAATCGTCTACCAGATTCGCAGGCTGCGTGCGGAGCTCCAGATTCCGGTAGGAGAAAAGATTAGAGCGTCTGCTTATATTCCATCAGAAGAAATTAGAGAAATACTCAAAGGGCATGCCGCATATGTGGAAACTCTGGGCAAGCTTTTCACGCTGCAATTTCCCGATGCAAAGGCAGATGGTGTAAAAGCCGTTCTCGATTTTGGTACGCTTTATCTCGATGTAAAAGAGTTTGTCGATGTTGACAAAGAAAAAGATAGAATCAGTAAAGAAATAGAACATTTGAGCAAAGGCCTTTCTGCTGTAGCCGCCAAACTGGAAAGCCCCGGATTTCTTGAAAGAGCTCCGGAAGATCTCATAGCGCAGGAAAAAGAAAAGCTTACCGGTTACACTCGAAAAATAGAAGAAATGGAAGAGCTGCTTTCCGCTATTCAAGGATAAGGCAGCCTTCTCGTTCTCCAATGTACATGGCCCTGGTGGTTACGCCAAAGCCCTGTACCGTAACCGCCGTATCGTGTTATCCGTAATTTCGTTGCCAAAATCGTCCCTGTCATCTGCCGTGCGCACAATGACGAGTCCTTCGGATGGAATGACGATAATTCTCTGCCCCCAGTGGCCGCTGGCCCAGAAAGTGTCAGAGGGGGCATGTGGCAGAGGTGGTGATTGACCCCATTCGGGTACGCCGTGGTTGAGCCACCAGTGAGCTCCCGGATTATCCGTAAGAGTATTTGCGTCTGGTTTTGTGAAATAATAGGCCGATGCCATTGTCGTGGAATAGCGAACCCAGTCCGGGCTTACAATCTGATCTTGATTCCATTTTCCCAGATTCAAGTAGAGCAGGCCCAGCCTTGCCATATCGCGCGGCGTGGCATACAGATACGAAGATCCAACAAAATTTCCGGAACCATCGCGCTCCAGGGTATAGTCTTTCATTCCAATTCTGTCGGCCAGTTCAGCGAACAGCGCCTCGTAGCTTTGCAGTCCCCCGGCAGATTTAATCAATACTTTTGATAAAAGATTCGTCTCTCCGCTGGAATAGTACCAGCGAGATCCGGGTTTGTACTTAAGCGGTCTTTTAGCCGTGTATAGAGCCATATCTTTTCGTCCTATGGTATAAAGCATGGCAATCACGTCAGAAAAAACGGGTGAGCTTTCGTAGCCTTCGCTCCAGTGTAATCCGGACGACATTTCAAGAAGATGCCGCACTGTTATTTCTTTTTTGCGGCCCTGGTTCAGGGGGGAATAATACTCCCCGGCATTTTTTTCGGGAGCGAGTAAGCCTTTCTGCACGAGCATACCGGCAAGAACGTTGATGTAAGATTTTGTTACGCTCCACGTAATATGTTTGTGCTCTTTTGTGAAGCCACGCGCATATTCTTCAAGAAGAATCTTTCCGTCCTTAATTACGACAATAGAATTAGTTCTTATTCCTGTTCTGTCTTCTTCTGATCCTGTTCTCTTGAACAGATATTCTTTTAATTCAGCCAGTCCAGCAGGGTTGAATCCTGCCTGATCTGGCGATATAGTTTTCCATTCTTTATCGGGAAAATAAATTTTGCCGGGTGAGTAGTTATAGGGGAGCGCTGTCTGTACTTTTGCCGCCGGTAGTGGTTTGCTGCAATGGAGGACTAGCAGGGAAAAAATGGCGATCAGGAAAAATCTCATGCAAAGACTCGTTCAAACTGCGCGCGTGTTGTCAACTGCTTTCAGAAGATAGCGGACAACAAGAAAAGATACCAGAACAGAAAGCAGCCAAGAAACGACGGAAGACAAAAATAAACCGGGTAAACGAAACCAGGAAGAAAGGGCGTAGCTTAATGGAATAAAAACGGCAAATCTGCCGGCATTAATCGTAAACGAAACAAAAGAACGTTTCAGGGAATTGAGCGTGAATGCGTACGACATGTGCATGCCAAATAAGGGATATGAAATTCCTGCTGCCAGAAAATAGAGTGACAGCGTTTCCAGCGCGGTTTCACTGTGGGAAAAAAACAGACCCATAAATTTTCCGCCAAAGACCAGTAGAAGATATAAGACAATTCCATACGCGATAGAAAACCAGATGGTGTATCGAATTGCAAGTTGAACTCGTTCCATTTTTTGGGCAGCAAGGTTTACGCTCAAGAATGGCGTAAGCGACTGCGAAGCCGCAAGGAGTGGCATCATCCAGAAAGATTCAATGCGCCACGCGATGCCTGTTCCGGCAACGGCCTCCGTGCCATATACGGTTAGCAGGCGCAGCATCCACGCAGAAGTCAGAGGAGCTAACAGGGTAGACATGGTTGCTGGCAATCCAATATGCATGATTTCCCCATAGGCTTTTATTGTTTCCCGCAATGTGGGGAGCATGGAGGTTATTTTTTTGCGGAACAACAGGAGCAGCATGATTCCTGAAATTGCGAATCGCGACAATATGGTGGCCCATGCTGCTCCAGCTATCTCCAATCGGGGGAATATCCCCGGACCAAAAATAAGAAGAATGTCGAGCGCAATATTTAATAGAGCAGAGGATGCCATGAGAAGTCCGGAAAGCCGCGCATGTCCGTGGGCGCGAAACAGGGAATTCATGGCCATGGGCAAAAAGAAAAAGGGCAGTGCTGGAAGCCATAAAGACAAATATTCATGTATTAGTTTATATTCTTTATTTTTAGCTCCGGATAATTGTATCAGAGGGTCAAAGAAAATGAGCGAGCCCATGCCCATCAGCAGGCCAATGATTACGGCAAGGGAAAGAGCGGCTGCAGAGAGCTTTCTTGCACGTGTCGTATTTTCACTGCCGAGGTTACGTCCTAAAGATACGCTGATTCCAGAAGAAAGACCCATGGCAAACGCGGCAAAAAGAAACGTTACGGGGAAGATATAAGTCATGGCTGCTGCATGTACTGTACTTATTTGCGATAGAAAGTACAGATCTGTTATCTGAAATATAGTCATGGATAACAGGCCCATCAGCATGGGTGATCCGAGTCTCGCGAGGGAGGTGGCGACCTTGTTTGTCAGCAGATCAATTTTCCCCTTCATGGACAATTCCGCCGTTTGCAATCCAGCGGGCAACTTTATTCGGCGGGAGATTCATCAAACAAAGGGAGATCGAGAAGGCGGTGCTGGTCGTGCCGCCATAAACCATCGGAATCAAAATGGGGTGAACGGGGATAGCCGGCAGCATTCCAGATCATGTCAAAAATGCCGGAAAGATACTGCTCCGGTTTTAAAGAAAAATTTTCCAGAAGAAAACCTGGAATAACAATAGAATTTCTATCAAAGACGAGATCCGCATTGATGGCGGAATAATGTAAGGCTGAACGCAAATGAAAATGTTTTACGCGTAAAAGTGTCAGCATAATAAATACGGGGGGATTGATATTGAGTTCATCGAAGGCAGAAAAATAGCGGGGAATAGAATGCATCAAACGGTGTTCGAGCATGTAACCCGCAACAGTTTTTAATCCTTCGTCCATATACGACCCGGTATCAACTATCTCAAAAATTCCATTCCGATAAACCTGCACATACGAGTGTGGAATATAATCTTTATTAAGAGAGTATGTTAAAAATCCATCGATATTGTATCGGCTCTTCATCGAAGACAGCACTTCCAAAGGTTCCAGAATGCGAGAGGCAGCGAGCGCTGGCAGGCCGGACAAATCGAGATTCTGCATCCTGGAAAAATTGGCCAGCGGAACGAGATGCAGAACCAGGCGGGGTGTGTGTTCAAACATGACGGGCAGGCGGCGTTTATCGATTATCTTGAGTCTGCTTTCCCGAAAGCTTTCAATCTTTTCTGGAATCTGGCTGGCTGCGGCAAAAGCGTCTCGAATTTCCTGGTAATCCATGGGAGCCTTTCCAGCAGAATTTCGCAGATAAAATCTGGTGTGCTTTTGCAGTTTTACCATGTGTGGAGCGAGCCAGCTTCGTGGAATGCGAATGTGGATGACAATAGTTTTGTCGTGAATATCAATAGTCCGCATGATAAGGCCTGGAATTCTTGGAGCTATGCTCCCACGCGCCATCGATTCCAATCGAAGAATTTCTGCATCGAGATCTTCTGTTACTACGCCGGGTATGGCAGTGGGAACGCCCTCTTTAGCTTCTATGCCAAAGAATATGTCACCGCCTTCTGCGTTGGCAAAAGCAGTTATATCAGCGAGAAATTCTTTTCGTGCTTCGTACTCGTTGCCTGGCAATGCGACCTTGTATTCCAGATACTTGGATTCTGCAATTCCATTTAGAAGAAGATTTACGATTGCGGAGGCATCAATGCTGTTTGCGGGCTCCTGTATGAGCATGGCAGATTTTGTCGGTACCGCTGGAACTGTCAAGGGGAATGTTCTTGCTGCGT
>DYKF01000137.1 GCA_020722745.1 Caldithrix sp. | reverse complement strand
GAAAATCCCTTCCTGGATTTTCTGCTTGGGAAAAACAGCGGGCGAGTGCTGCGCATGGATGCGCGAATGGCGAAAACGACATGGATGTCGTAGTTTTCGCCCCCGTGTTTTGCGATCTGAATGCGTAGCAAGCCGCAGGCAAAAAGTCCACGGAGGGACTTTTTCAGAGGTTACTTAAGTAATCGGTTTGCCAAAAAGGCAAGAGGGGAATAGAGAATGAATAAAAACATAATTTTTTTAGGGATTGCAGTGGGCCTTCTCGGGATAGGATTTATCTTTCTCCAGAACGAAATGCTTTCACCGTTAAAGGAAGCCCAGTCGTTAAAGCGCGAGGCAGATCTGTACCAGGAGCAAAACACAGAGGACTCTTTGAGAAAAGCAGTCGAGCGGTATGCACTCGTGGTCGCCCGTTTTCCGGCGACGGCAGAAGCCAGAGAGTCGCTGTTTATGCTGGCCCAGAGTTACGAAAAGCTCGGACTGGATGACATTGCCTATTCCAAATATCTTGGCTTAACAAAGCAGAACATTCCGCCCTCCTTAAAGGACAAACTCGACTTTCGCCTCAGTAAGTTGAAAATCCTTCGCGATAGACCAGAAGAAGGAGTGAACGGACTTTTGTCTCTTCTTGGGCGCACCAAAGATGCAGTACTGCGTTCCGAAATCTATCTGGAGTTAGGAGACCTGTATGGAAAAAATGGCGACTGGAAAAAGTCACGTGAATATTATCTCCAGGCCCTGCGCGAAGATCCAGACAATTCAGCAGCTCTGCGCAAAATAGACGGAAAGAAAGATGAGGCTTCGACCCCAGAAACCACTGAAGTCACAGAAACCCAGCCAGACAATAGTTCAGAATTGCTCGCAAAAGGAATCTCTCTTTTTAATCAGAATCGTTTTGACGAAGCCTTTGTTCTGTTCGAAAAAATTGATGAGATTTCCCCTGGAACTGCAGATGCCGAAGAAGGACTATATTATCTGGGTAATGGCTATATGGCCAAAAGTGACTATGTAAAAGCGATTCAATCATTTAATCGAGTGATTGGTAATAAAAATTCAACCCGCGATCAGGGCGCGTATTTAAAGAAGGGAGAAGCGTATTTTCATCGTGGTCAGTATGCGAACGCTGCAAAGATATTTGCGTATCTCATCGAAAAATACCCTAAAGGTCCCTATGCGCAAATTGCATTGGACTGGGAAGAGGAAACCCGCAAACGCCTTACAGGAAGTTCTTCTAATAGTTTAGATGGAGAAATTATTGAACCTATTTTAGAGGGAGACAAAACCAGCAAAAAGGAAACTGCTGAACCAGCTTTAACAAAGGAAGCAGCGGAACAGAAGACAGAGAGCGATGATTTTCTCTTAAGCGAAGAAGAAAATAACTTGCTATCTCCATGACGGGAGTGACAATAGTCCTGTGAAAGCAGGAAAAGTTGCTGCAATATTGCTCGGTGTTTTAGCTTCTGTTGCGGTGGCCCTTGTCCCCTGGACGCCGGAGTTGTCTGCCAGGGTGGCTGCGGCCATTCTCGTTTTGTCTGTCGTGCTGTGGGTCAGCGAGGCCATTCCGCTCTATGTAACGGGCCTTTTAATTCTGGTTCTTGAAGTCGTCTGGCTCTCTCCCATCATCCGGGAAGCCAAACCGGCTTTTAAAGACTCTGCTTTTTTTAGCCCGTATTTTTCTGACATTATTGCTCTGTTTCTGGGGGGAATGATTCTCGCGGAAGGGATTAGTCGTTATAATCTCGATACGCTTTTGACCCGCCAGGTTATAAAATTGGCCGGTGGGCGGCCCCGCATGGTGCTGCTTGCCCTCATGCTCACAATTGGATTCATTTCCATGTGGATTTCTAACACGGCGGCCACGGCGTTGGGCGTTATTCTCGTTCATTCGCTCACGCGTAAACTGCCGGAAAACTCGCGCTTTGTAACAGCGTTCTATCTGGGTATTCCGTTTGCTGCCAATTTTGGCGGGATCGGTACTCCCGTGGGAACGCCGCCCAATGCGATTGGTCTTGGCTTTTTGCACAAGGCCGGTGTTGGGGACATTTCCTTTGTGGACTGGCTGATAGCGCTCGGACCGTTTTCGCTTCTGCTCGTCTTTATTACATGGATTGTGCTCATCCTCCTTTTTAAGGCTCCCGAAGGCAAACTGGAAATGGGAGACGGAAAAGCAGAGCCGATCAGTCGTTCTGGGATTGTCGTTCTGGTTGTGTTTCTGTTAACTGCCACACTCTGGCTTACTTCAGGATTGCATAAAATTCCAGATGGAATTGTTGCCCTGGTGCCTGCCATCATTTTTCTTGGCTTTGGACTCCTCAATGTAAAAGATTTTAAGGGTATAAGCTGGGATGTGCTGTTTCTCGTTGGGGGTGGTATGTCGCTTTCGGTTGCGCTTTCACAGAGTGGTTTAGGGAATGTAATTGCCTCTGTCATACCTACGGGAAATATTTCGCTTCCCCTTCTCATGCTTCTTTTTGCCTTGATTGGATTGGCCATGGCGAATGTGATGAGCCACACGGTTTCTGCCAATATTATTCTTCCGCTTATTTTTCTGGTTCAGGGTGTAGAATATCTTCCTCTGGTGTTGTCTTCCGTGATTGCTGTATCTTCTGCCATGGTGTTGCCCATTTCTACCCCCCCGAATGCGCTTGCATATAGTTCGGGAAAAATTCCATTAAAGTACATGATCCTGACAGGTGGCATTATGGGACTTATCTCTATCACAATCTTTTTTGTAATTTTTTTGCCGTGGCTGCGCATTCTCAAATTATTTTAGGAAGACATAAAGATTTTTAAAATTATTAATAAATAGAGGTACCCTTCAGGAGAGCATAATGGAAACCACAGAAAAAACATTTCGCGAATTGTGCACAGAGTGCGGTGGAGATTCTTTTCGCATAATACATTATGCCAGGGCGAAGCACCACGACAGGCTCTATCTCCAGTGTTCGGCGTGCGGCCACTTTAAGGCCCGCGTAATCGTTCATGCTTACGTGGATCCGGATCACTCCTACGAGGGCATGGTGAAGGAAGCCATGTCTGTAGGATGCGAAGAATCAGGAAGAAGAGCTCTGGACACTTATGTGAACCATATTCACAGGGCAGAAGAGCAGTTTAAGTATGTGTTAGAGTCTGAAGACAAAACGTCTAAAGATGGAGAAAATGTCCGATCTGTTTATCAGGAATTGGATATTCGCGAAGACGGTTAAAAATCTCTGGAGTCCAGAAGGAGAGTCACGGGCCCGTCGTTCAGCAGATGAACTTTCATGTCTGCTCCGAATGCTCCAAAGGCAGAAGGAATCAGCCGTTCTGATATTTCTTTGCAGATGGAAAAAAGTTTGGCTGCCCTTACTGGTTCGAGAGCGTCGGTAAAGGAAGGGCGGTTTCCCTTGAACAGATTTGCATATAGAGTAAATTGCGGGACAATCAAGAGAGAGCCCTGGATATCGGCCAACGACAAATTCATTTTGCCATCGGTTTCGAACACGCGCAGTTTAATGGTTTTTTGCAGCATTTTTTCGCAAAGTTCCGGTGTGTCGCTATCGGTAAAGCCCGCGAATACGAGCAGCCCCCGAGCTATCTCGCCTGTAACGGTTCCGTTTACTTCTACTCTTGCTTCGTTGACTCTTTGAATAATAAATTTCATAATGTACGTTCTCCAGATTTCAATGGACGTGCAGCGGTTCAGTACAGCCAGGAAAGCCCCAGGCGGGCCGTTACAGGTTGCGCCGGAGTGTCAGATTGCAGAAAACTGATCCCAGTAGAAAAGAAGAGTTTCCAGTTTCCTGGAACAGGATTAACGATAGAAGTACCCGGAGTCCATTCCAGGCCGCTTTCTGTCTCTGCAAGGGAATAGTGTACGGGGATCGGTAGCGCCGCCCGCAAAGAAACCCGCAGGTACAGAGTTTTGTGGAGCAGAAGCATGCCCTGAGAAGAAAGACCCATCTCGGCTGAATGCCGGGCCGCGTACAGAGAGTGCCCTGCATCTATGCCTGCATACAAACGAAAGAAGCGGTATTCCCAGGCTGACTGTTGCACAGAAAAATTGCCAAAGCGGACGATATCGTTATTGTTTTTCGGATTTGTACGGTAGTATTTTTCCATTTCATGGTACTGGTTTAAAAAGGAAAACCGTGCCACAATATCGAGATTTTCTGATGCAGCTTCCTGAAAAATTTCTGTGCGGAACGGAATGTCTCCGCTCGATATTCCCGCAGCCGTACCCAAGGATAAATAACCTTCGCACGAAAAGAGAGGATTATAAATCAGGCTGAAAAAAACAATTAAGCGGATAATTTTATTGTTCACGTCAGGTTAAGTCTATTGGAAGTTTAATGCATGGGTCAAGCTTGTTTTTGTGTGTGGCTTGCGCGTTGATTTGATAGGAACGTGCTGGATTGGGATTCTCAAGGGCGCAGCCGTTGTGTCGGCAGGGGCTTGGGGAGCCAGATAATAACGTGGAAAGCATTCTCCGTAAAAGATTCATAAATATGTAGCCACTCTATCGATAACCTGTTCCGGGAACAAAGCTAAGCTTCGCGCACGCAGTGCGCGGCAAACAAAAATCGGACTTACCGAGAGTACAATTTGCCGGCTGTGCTGTCGGGATTTAAAATGTGCTCCTCTACATCGACAAATATATTTTGCACTTGCCTTATCTCTTCCTTAAAAGGGATATTTTCGAGAACGGAAATTTGAGATTTTAATTCTGATATTCTCTGGCGAAGATTCTCGTTCTCTTTGGATAATGATTCGATTGTTTCTATCATTTTTTCCTGGGGCCTGTTTTTTTCCTCATCTTGTTCGTTAACCTCAAAGGTTTGTTTGGGTTGAGAAACTTCGTAAAGTTTCCTGTTTTTCTTAACTGCCTGATCGCTGAATTCAGTCTGCTTGAACATTGAGTGTAGTATAACAGACGGAATCTCTGTGGCAAATAATTTTTTGGGTGCTGAATGGGTGCTCAGAAATTATGCAGGACTGCAGCAAAACCCGCACCCGCCCGCGATTATCGCCCACGAGCCCGCTGTAATTTAGATACTTAAGGCGATGGCTGTGTCCAGGGGTGATTGCAACGGGTTTGCCGGACAGCAGCTGCCGCAAATCCGTTTTCGACAGAGGATAGTGTTCCAGATATAAATTATCGTGGGATACAATAAAAAGATCAAAGTGGTTATCAGGATGCTGAGCTCCGTAAAAGTGAAGGCTGATGGTGAGTGGTCTTTTCATGCATGGAACTGGCCGTTCTTCTGGAGGTTGCGCCGCTCGTGTCGCTTAAGCCCAAGCTCTACAATTTTACGCATGAGATTCGGGGCAGAAATTCCAGAGGCCTTCCATAACTGTGGAAACATGCTGATGGGGGTAAAGCCCGGAAGAGTGTTGATTTCGTTGATGTAGATCTGGTCGTTTTCTTCGTCGAGAAAAAAATCTACGCGGGCAAAGCCATCGCCCCGGATTGCAGCAAATGCTCTTTTCGCAAGCGATTGCATTGTCTGGAGCATGTCGAGCGAAATATGGGCTGGAATTTCTGGCCGGGATGCAGTGGCATCTTTGTATTTTGCATCGTAAGAATAAAAGTCGGCGGAGACGACAATTTCACCTGGAACGGAGACCTCGTAGTGCGGATAATTTCCAAGAATTGAAAATTCAATTTCGCGCACGGTTGCTCCCTGCTCTATCACCACGAATTCGTCCCACAAAAAAGCTGCTTCGAGAGATTTATTAAGATCCTGGATACTGGCAACTTTGCTGATTCCCACAGAGCTTCCCATATTGGCTGGTTTAACAAAGAGGGGAAAAGAAAGACTTTTTGTTTCTGCTGCAATTGTTTCAAAAGTTTCAGAAGAATGTACCGATACCCAGGGTAGCTGCGGAAGCCCGGCTTTTTCGAATTGAATCTTGGAGAGGATTTTGTCCATGCCCAGAGCGGACCCGGCAACCCCTGTTCCCGCATAAGGCAGGCGCAGAGATTCCAGCAAGCCCTGGAGAAGACCGTCCTCTCCCGTTGTGCCGTGGATGAGCGGGAAGGCAAACTCTGGCGTAAAGGATTCTGTGCCCGTGTGCAGCACGGGGGAGTCCCCCATTTTGAAGGTAGCCTTTTCCTGGGATTCGCTGCCGGGGCTTTTGCGATACCAGTTGCCCTGCCTGTCTACCAGAAGAGGAAAGACAGCAAAGCCAGCTTCCTGGAGCGATTGTTCTACAAAGGCAGCCGAAACCCGGGATACATCGTGTTCTCCCGACTGACCGCCGTAAATGAGAAGAATATTATTTTTCAATTTGGGATTCGTCTTCGTAAATCGTGAAAAATTGATCCAGAGTGGCGAGTTTTAGAATGTTCAAAACGTCTTCGTTAATGTGCAACAGGGCAAATTTACCGCTGATGGAGCGCATTTTCTTTTGGCCGGCAACCAGAGCACCAACGCCGGAGCTGTCCATATAGCTGATTTCACTCATATCGATAATGAGAGATTCTGCATCTTCATCGTCGATCATCCGAAAAATAGCCTGCTTGAGCTCTCCGACATTATACAGATCCACATCTCCCTCTACTTCCAGGATTTTGTGTTTGCCGAGATCTCTGATTTTTATATCCATAATACATACTCCGATGCTATACTGAAAGTCGGTCACTAAGTGTAAACAATATTCCTGTGTGTCAATATGCAACCCAGAAGATATCTGACGGATTTTTAGGGGATTTTGCTTGAAAAGTAAAGTCCCTTTCCTAATATTGAAGAGCAAAATCCAAAACAAGGAGAAAGGGACGAGGAATAGGCAACATAGCGACATTCTTCCAGTTGC
>DYKF01000136.1 GCA_020722745.1 Caldithrix sp. | reverse complement strand
GTCTAAGGACCGATAAAAATTTCTACTATTGTAGATAGATAGACGTGGAAATGGTCCTCATTGTCGCGGATTCCCTAAAAATCTGTCAGATATCCTCTGGGTTGCATAAGGCTTACCCCGAATTTTACTTGCCGGGTTGTATTGCGCAACATGGATATCAACCATGCCGCATTTTACAGGAACATACGAAGGAAGACAACACCATGTCCCCGGAATGAAAACGCCGGATATAGAAGTATTCGAGAACGTGTACGCGGGGCGAGAGTACTGGATCCGAATGGAAATACCAGAATTCACGGCGATTTGTCCCAAAACAGGACTTCCAGACTTTGGCACAATCTATGTGGAATATATACCGGATAAGTTTTGCCTGGAATTAAAGTCATTTAAAGAGTATTTTATGTTCTACCGCGATAAAGGAATTTTCCATGAAAATGTCGTGAACAAAGTTCTCGAAGATATTGTAGCGGCAGCAGATCCGGTTAAACTGCGAGTCAAGGGCGATTACAATATACGTGGCGGAATAAAAACTGTAGTAGAGAGAGAATACGTACGTGGCAACTAGATCAACAAAACGCGTTGCCATTGTATCGGTAGCGGCGCTGTTCTATGTCGTGATTGCGTTTGTGCTTTCACAGCTGGTTCTCCTAGCCGGCTTCCAGTTAAAGTGGATTCCACCGGAAGCGACGGATATGAGCTCCATGAACTCTATACACATGTTGCTCATCGTGTCTCTGCAGGCGCTCGTGTTTTCCGGGTTGGCAGCGGTGGCATTGCTACTGTTCGGCAAATCGGGTTTGTTCAGCAGCTTTCCGCTGTTCGGGGGAGAAAAAATCCGCAAGCGGGAAATTCTACTCGGCTTTTTGGGCTTGCTCGCAGTGGATCTCGCCGGTTCCATGCTTCTCAAGGCACTCGGCGTTGAGGTGAAACAGTTCGAGGATTTAAATCGCGATACCCTGCTGCAATGCCCCCACTGTTTTCTGCTTTCGGTCGTGGCGGTGGCCCCTCTGTACGAAGAGTTTGTTTTCCGGGGAGTTCTGCTCCATTCCGTTTCACGATATGGCGCACGCGGGGTCGTCGTTTATGCTGCCGTGTTCACGTCTCTCATCTTTGCAATGATGCACATATTTGACAGCAACGAACTGAATTTTACTGTCGTGATTCCCATTTTATTTCTGGGGCTCTATTTTTCTGCGATGACTTTATGGAAAAAAAATATTCGGCTTTCAATTTATCTACACATGCTGCAAAATTTTATTGCGGGGATTTTGTTTCTCTGCTACCCGGATCTTCCGGTGTGACAGTGACGTACTGTCCCTCTGGAATACTGCCTAAAGAGTAGGGGCCCATTTCTACGCGAATGAGCCTGGTCACCTCGCTGCCGATTCTCGCAAATACTCGGCGGATTTCCCGCTTTTTCCCTTCGGTCAGGTATACCTCGTATTGAATCGGAGAAATTTTTTGCAGTTTGTGAAACTTTAGTTTTTCTCCTCTGTCGATAATTCCGGACAAGGATCTCTGCTCGGCAGTGGGAGGTATGGGTCGCTGCAGCGTCACTCTGTATTTTTTAATGGTCTGCTGCGATGGATGCGTGAGGGCGTAAATTAAATCGCCGTCGCTGCTCAGGACTACAAGGCCTTCGGAGTCGGCGTCTAACCGGCCCGCGAAATAAAAGTTTTCGTACTCAGGCGGTAGCAGAGTAAAGATGGTTTTTTGTCCCTTTTGCGCCTTGTGCGAGCAGACAAATCCAACCGGTTTATGGAGCAGTAGAACAGGGTCGTTGCGAAGAAAGTAATCGCGCCCATCTACAAGAAGAGGTTTTTTTCGCAGTGCTTCTTCCGGGATCAGGGCATTCAATTCTGTGATCGGTGAATTGTTGAATACGACAGAATGGGTCTCCAGGAAAGCAGCTGTATCGCGACGCGAGCACAAGCCTAGCCGCGAAAGAACTCTGCCAATGCGCAGATCGCTCACGGTTCAAACGGCTTCGGATTTTTTTCGGCTATTTCAAGGCGGACCGTGGCTTCTTTGTAGAGAGCCGTAAAGAGTAATGTCTCTCCGCGCAGTTCCGCCCGGATCTCCGTAAAGGCGGGTACTGCTGTAGACTCCGGGTTTTCGTGCGTTGGAACAATAAGAGCTTTATTTCCGGTTATTTCTACCGTGTAGGTGCCCTTGTAGCTTACGGTTCTGTCATTGCCAATTTCGAGGGTTTTGTCTTCGTAGAGAGTAATAAAGGCACGGGTGAGTGTTCCATCCTGCCGCGTGGCATACCAGCGGCCTGTAACCATTTGGGCCAGCTTGTCGTTGTTCCTTGATGCGTTGAGGATTTCGGGTGGTGCCTCTGCGTCCAGATACGCTCCATAGACCCAGCCATTCAAGCCGGTTTGCGTTTCAATGCGAAACCAGTGAGCAGAAAGGCTTCCTACATTGTTTTTCTCCGGTGATCTTTCTTTAATTGCCACGGTTTCTCCCAGACTGACACTGCCCACAATGGTGGCCATGGTGTTTGGAGAAAGCCGGACTTTGAGGCCGTCCTGCAGTACTTTGGCCGATGCTGGAATAGATTCTGAGACAGCAGTGGATTTTGGACCGCAGGCAGCAAACGAGAAGGCCAAAAGAAACAAAATACCCAGAGACAACGTATTAAAGCGCATACAAGGCAATAAAAGTTTGACACGATATGTCAATAAATAAATCTGTCTATCAAACGCCACAAGGCAATATCAGAGAGGAATAGAAATGGATCCACTATACGGTCAAAAAACAACGCATGCCAAACTTGCAGACAAATCGGAAAACTGGATTGTCGTAGACGCTACCGACCAGGTACTCGGACGCCTTGCCAGCAAAGTAGCCATGAGACTGCAGGGCAAACATTCGCCTCTCTTCACTCCCGGCGCAACCGTGGGCGATGCCGTCGCTATCGTCAATCTCTCCAAAATAATAATTACTGGTAAAAAGGCAGAACAGCGCCAGTTTCGCTGGTATACTGGTTTTCCTGGTGGACTCAAATCCAGAACCCTGGGTGCCCAGATGAATCTGAGCCCGGAGCAGGCTTTTATGATTACTCTTAAAGGAATGCTTCCCAAAAACAGCTATGGGCGCAAGCTCATGAGACGCATTCGTCTTTTTGCCGGGGCCGAGCACAACGTAAAAGCCCAGAATCCCAAAACAGTGAACCTGTAAATTCTCCTGAGGAAATAACATGCAGACAGAAATGGAAAAATTAACACAAGAGGCAACAGGAACAGAAGAGGCTCCCCGCGCTCTCAAAAAAAAGAGTGTTTACACTCCGGATATTCAGCCAAAGCGCGTGCGCAAGCTTGGTGACCTCTTTACAGGGCGCCGCAAAACTGCCGTTGCCCGTGTAAAAATTGTCAAGGGAACCGGCAAGGTTGTCATCAACAGCAAAGAGTTAGAGCAATACTTTGGCCGCAGGGACCATCGCTTTGTCGTGCGCAAGCCAATGGTTCTTACAGAAACTGCCGAGCGCTACGATTTTATTGTGAACGTATATGGCGGAGGCGAATCTGCTCAGGCCGGTGCCATTTCTCTGGGAATTGCCCGTGGCATCGATGCTGTAGAGTCAGACAAGCATTCAGTTCTTCGCAGAGCTGGCCTGCTGACCCGCGATCCAAGAATGGTCGAAAGAAAAAAATTCGGTCTTCACAAAGCGCGCCGCGCAACACAGTTTTCCAAGCGTTAATCGCTGGAATGTTCCGCGACAGAAAGGCTTCCGAGAGGTGGCCTTTTTTGTCCCTGGGCTAGCCCGGGAAGTCGCGCTCCCGTCCCTGGCGAAGCCTTTTTCGTCATTATTTTTCGGAAACCCTAAAATTTATTTTTTCGCTTTCTTCGCGCGGCATATAAGAAATTCAATTTAAAATTTTGAAAAATTAAGGCTCCCTTTCGCGATCACAAGGCAAGAGAAGCTTGACGGGAAGCTTTCTCCTTTATATACATAGCCATGGGTAAAATTGTACAAAAGGCCAATTTGCTGAACCTTGCCGATTTAATGGCATACAGGGAAGGATATAAAAGTTCCGAGCAAATACGCAGGATGGACGTAAACTTTCTTGTTGATACGGGTGCGGCCATGCTATGCATGCCCATTGACCTCATCGAAAAGCTGGGTCTGCATGAATCGCATACCAGAGACGTTGTGACAGAGAATCGCAGAGTAAAGCGACGAGTTTTTAGCCCTGTTCAAATTAAGGTGATGGATAGAGAGGCAGATATGAATGTGATGGAGCTGCCCATAGAAACGCCGCCCTTGATGGGTTATCTCGTGCTGGAAACTCTGGATCTGTATCCGAATCCCGCAAAGCAAATCCTGGAAGGAAATCCCAAATACGATGGAAAGATGGTTATGGATTTATTGTAGGGGTTTATTGGTCCAATAAGAGCTGAAATGTTTTATTTACAATAAAAGACAATAGATTAGCAGACACTGCGGGTGTTAGTTTCTCCTGCCGTCTATTGAGTGGCGATGTGAAACTGGGTGCAAACCCTGCCCCCTACGTTCCGCGAATACTTCGTTCTGCGCAGCAGCGACGCAGTCACCCTTCGTTCTGCGAAGCAGCGCCTAAGGCACCCTTCGACAGGCTCAGGGCAGGCTGCGCTTAGGGCAGGCTCCGCCTATGGTTTACCTAAGTTTATACCGAGTAGCCGCAGGCGTATCGAGGTAGGTAGGGCTTCCGCTTGACCGCGTTTATGACTCAATGAATTATCTCAAACATATCCAGCACGTGGGACATTCTTAAGACTGTCTCTACCTTAAAGCTGATTTTCTTGAGAACGAAAGTACCACCATATTCCTTCATGGATTTATTCAAGTTTAAAAAACTGGCAATGCCGAGAGAGTCGAGATACTCTGTTTCGGAAAGATCAACGCAAATGCGGGCCGGTTTCTGCTTTAATAGCGGAGCAATCACTTCTACGAGATTTCGCGAGGTATCCATGTCTATGCGTGCCTCGTGCAGATGAATTCTATAGCCATCCTCTGTACTCTCAATATTTGCGTTCATAAAAATAGTTCGACCCAAAGGGAAGAGAGGTGTCAACGAAAAAAAATGGTCAGGCTGTTTCTGGTCCGCAATCCGTCCCTATGACATACAAGGTAGCTGTAATGAGCGGGGATGGAATAGGCCCCGAAGTAATGAAAAGTGCCCGCGAAGTTCTCGATGCAGTTCTCGCGAATTCAGGAAAAAGTTTTGTCTTTGAAGAAGCACTCGTGGGTGGCGCGGCCATAGATGCAATGGGGAAGGCACTGCCGGTAGAAACTCTAAATCTTGCAGAAGAGTCTGACGCTATTTTATTTGGCTCTGTGGGTGGTCCCAAGTGGGAATCCATGCCACCACAGGAGCAGCCAGAAAGAGCTTCTCTTTTGCCTCTCCGAAAACATTTTTCGCTGTTTGCCAACCTGCGCCCGGCCATTATTTTTCCAGAGCTAAAGGATGCTTCGCCGCTGCGCCCGGATCTCGTCGCCAATGGTCTCGATATTCTCATCCTGCGCGAGCTGACCGGAGACGTATATTTTGGCACTCCCAAAGAAAGACGCGGCAGCGGTCCGGAAGAGGAAGCTCTCGATACCATGGTGTACCGCCGTTTTGAAGTGGAGCGCATCGCAAGACTCGCTTTTGAATCTGCCCGCCTGCGCAACAAAAAAGTTCATTCCATAGACAAAGCCAATGTTCTCACCTCCATGGTCTTCTGGCGCGAAATCGTAACAGAAATCCACAAAGAATACGCAGACGTGACGCTGGAGCACATGTACGTGGACAACGCTTCCATGCAGCTCATCAAAAATCCATCTCAGTTTGACGTAGTGCTTTGTCCTAACATGTTCGGTGACATTCTTTCCGACGAGGCATCACAAATCACGGGTTCCATCGGTATGCTGGCTTCGGCGTCGCTCGGCGTAGAGGGCCAGTTCGGCCAGCCTGGCACCCGCTTTGGCCTGTACGAGCCCGCAGGCGGAAGCGCACCCGACATTGCAGGGAAGGGAATAGCCAACCCGATCGCGCAGATTCTTTCTGCGGCATTAATGCTCCGCTATTCTTTTGGCATGGAAGAGGAGGCTCGCCGCATTGAATCCGCCGTGCGCAAGGCAATCCGTGGTGGCGCGCGTACGGGTGATCTGGTTCCTCCCGGCAGCAGCGCCGTTGTTCTCGATACCGCCGGAATGACTAAGGCAATTCTTTCCGCTTTGTAAAAGGCCATTTAAATGAGGCTATACACAAAGGGGATTAGCTCACCAGGCTACTCTAAGTATCCTCTGAAAAAGGTTGCCTTCCCCTCGATGCTTCGACAGGCTCAGCACAAGTACGCCATTGCTTCGCAATGGCACTCGGGGCGGGCTCGCTTCGCGTTCAGAGGTTACCTAAGTAAACCCTGTTTAGAAGAGAGAACATCACGATGTTCCACTGATTTTAAGCGGGGGTAGGTTTTTTCAGCTTTAAGCTTGTCAAAGAAATAACCAGGAGCGCTACCCAGTTCACCTTGAGCCTGTCGAAAGGCACAGGGAGTGCTGCCGGCAGGGGCTATTTTTCTGCCAGAAAGGCTGCCGTTCTGGTAATATTTCAGGTGAGATAAAAGTCTGGTTATGATGGCAATCGCTGTCTGGTGCTTTTGTATAAATAAAGCAGGCTGAAATTCTTGAACCGTCTAAGCTGATATACGAAAGGCCACCTGCATCTAAGCCTCGGTTGGCGTTCGGTTTGCAGCTTGTCCTTGCAGAAGGGCTGCGAGGTGACATAATCCGGCGGTTTGTTATCTACCCAACGATGTGGTATGAGACATAATCCG
>DYKF01000008.1:21492-36623 GCA_020722745.1 Caldithrix sp. | reverse complement strand
GTTGTGCATTATGTCACATGCTGGTTGGCGATGGTTTGCGTAGATACTCAAAATAGCAGGATTATGTCACATGCTGGTTGGCACTGGTTTGCGTAGATACTCAAAATAGCAGGATTATGTCACATGCTGGTTGGCGATGGTTTGCGTAGATACTCAAAATATCAGGATTATGTCACATGCTGGTTGGCGATGGTTTGCGTAGATACTCAAAATATCAGGATTATGTCACATGCTGGTTGGCACTGGTTTGCGTAGATACTCAAAATAGCAGGATTATGTCACATGCTGGTTGGCGATGGTTTGCGTAGATACTCAAAATATCAGGATTATGTCACATGCTGGTTGGCGATGGTTTGCGTAGATACTCAAAATATCAGGATTATGTCACATGCTGGTTGGCGATGGTTTGCGTAGATACTCAAAATATCAGGATTATGTCACATGCTGGTTGGCGATGGTTTGCGTAGATACTCAAAATAGCAGGATTATGTCACATTTTAGTGGAGAGACTTAATCCTGCTAATTAGGTAATAAATCTGTGAGTATGCGACATAATATTTGTGCTTAGCGCAGCTTCTAAAATATTTGGCTGGATACAATATGAGCTAAAATTTTACAGCATTAAAAATGCCTGTTAGAAGGATTGCTCCAGTAGCGGTACCGTAACTTCTGCCATTTCGATACGCCTGCTTTGCGGGGCACTCAATGTAAGCAGGGAAGAAAGCCCTGCCAGGGTGGACTTTTCCTTTGTGATAAAGGCGGTATCTAATTTTTCAAAATTTATCAGAATATTAAAATTCTTATATATTGCGCGATCAAAGAGATAAAAATAATTTCTATAGCTTCCCAAAAATGATTACGCTATGGGGTTGTGGAACAACAGCTTAAAATTTTTTCTACTACGTAGCGCCCCAATTCACGCTAAACTTTCCGTTGACAGCAGGGCTTCTTTTTGCAATAGTTACACAGGTGAAAAAAATACTTTTTATTCTTACGGAATTTCCTCCTTCTATAGGAGGTATGCAGACGCATGCCGCTAAAATAAGCGATGCATTTTCCAGGAAAGGCTTTCAAGTACAGGTATATACGTACCGCTGTCTAAAAGCTCTCGAGCAATGCCGGATTGCAGACCTCTCGTTTTCATTTCCCGTAGAGAGAAAACTATCCCGCGTGTTTCATCAATATAACCTGCGTTTGCTCTCGCGCGCCATTCGCAGCTTCAGGCCCGATCTCGTTTATGCGAGCACCATTTTTTATGGGGAGCTCAGCAAACTGGGTGTTCCCGTGGTAAGTCGTTCTGTAGGCAATGATATCATGCGCCCGTGGATTGTGTATCCCTATAGAGCATTTTCTTCTTTGGGCAACATTCCCCGGGTGGAACAAATTCTCGTTCGCCTGTTTGAACAATTTTTGTCGCCATCTTTTCTGGAAGCTTTTTTACTGCGCAGCCGCAGCCGTGCAGCGAGGAGAGGTGCTGTTCTCTCTTCTCTTATAATTGCGAATTCCCACTACACCAGAGAAAAATTAATTCAATCAGGAGTAATGAGAGGTGCTGTTCGAGTATTGTCTGGCGGTGTAGATTTTCAAAATTTCTCCCATCCGGACTGGAAACAAAAGGCTAAAAATATTCGGCAGACATTTGGTATTCCAGACAATGCGTTTGTATTGCTTACGGTCAGTCGCATGGTAGATAAAAAAGGAATCGATTTTCTCATTCGCGTTTTTGAGATGCTGAAATCAAAAAACATATTTTCGGACAGAAAGCTTGTTCTGCTTGCTATTGGAGCGGGCAAAAGGTTAAGCCGTTTTAGAAAGCTTGCTGCTGAGTCTGCTTTCAGCGAAGATATTTTGTTTCCCGGTCCTGTTCCTAACCAGGAGATTGCTGCCGTCTATTCTGCTGGAGACATTTACATACAGCCTTCGTTTGAATATAAAAATCCGGCCAATGGACTAATCGATGCGGAAACCATGGGGCGATCTTTATTGGAAGCCATGGCAGCCGGTCTTCCCGTTGTTGCAGCAAATACAGGAGGAATCCCATCCATAGTGATCGATGGCCACAACGGCTTATTGTTTGAACCCTTAAACGAATCTTCTCTGCTCGAAAAAGTCGAACAGATCGCGAATCCGCAGTTGCGTCACGCCCTGCGGGCCAGGGGGTTAGAACTTGCTTCTACCATTTTCGACTGGGAGCAGCAGGTAAAGGTTCATCAGGATTTTTTTGCCGAGATTTTCCGGAAGGATCTCAAAAAGGTGAGCGTGCCGAAGGCAATAAAGAGCCACAGGGGAATGTTTCCGAGCCAGGCAAAAACTGTTTTTCCTCTTCCAGATAGCGGGACTTCGTAGAGTTTATTTTCTGTAGTAAAAAGTTCTGTCTTGCCGTGAATTCTTCCTGTTGGGTCTACCCATGCGGAAACCCCAGAGTTGACCGCGCGCAATATGGGAAGGCGCAGTTCTATCGCACGCGCCGAGGCTAACTGCAAATGCTGGTAGGATTCCTGGGTGCGGCCAAACCAGGTATCGTTGGTAATATTTACGATGGCCTTTGCTCGTCCATTTGTTTTGTTATAAAAAGAGCGAATAAAATCTGGTTGAATTATTTCATAGCAAATGGCTGGTAACAGAGCGGCTTTAGCCGAGTTCAGCAGTTCAAATTTTTGGCCGGGCTTAAAATCAGAAATTTCTGGCACAATATTCTTTACGGCAGGGTACAGGTCAGAAAGGGGAATATACTCTCCAAAAGGGAGAAGAAAAATTTTCTGGTAGTTGCTTACGGGAAATCCATTTCTGTTAAACAGGGAGACATTGGAATAAGAATCTCCTGTTCTCATGTCCGTATAGATGTCGTTAAAGATCAGATCTGTTTGTGTCTCTCTCTGGAGAGATGCAATTTCTGCCTGTAAATGCAGCGATGTCTGGTAGCGCAAAAACGGTACGGCGCTTTCTGGCCAGATGATTACATCCACTTTTTTGCCCTGCGTCTGGGCAGTCTGTACGAGGAGTTTAGACATGTACGCCATTTTGCTGACAATTCGGTTGAGCTCATCGCGCACATTGCGATAGCTGGCAAAACTCAAGGGCGTGTTTCCCTGCACGACACCTGCTGTCAGAATTTTATTGGTGGGTTGCGCGTGTATCCAGTAGGTAACAGCTCCGTACAGATGGAGGACAAGAAATAATGATGCCGCAGTCCACGCGGATCGCGTCTGGTTTTTATTTGCCAGTTGAAAAAAGCCGAGAGAGATAATAATCCAGAAGATGGACAGGCCGCGCACTCCCACGAGATCCGCCGCCTGCATTATCAGCAGGTTTCCTGCAAATAGATTTCCGCCAAACCAGGGAAATAACTGGAATCCGACAAATTCTGCGACAGCAAAGGATAGAGGAAGGTAGAAATACGGCGAGGTCGAAAATCCTTTGATCTTGCCGTTGTCTGCGCGGCGTTTCCAAATGGAAGCAATCCAGAAGAAAAGAAAGAATCTAAGGCTGAAGAAAAAGGAGTAGAGCAGAAATAGAAAAATGGAAATGGTAAGGGGAATATGGCCAAATACTTTCATGGTGTAAATAAGCCACTGGTAAGCCATCGAATTGAGAAACAGGGCGAGAACGCTCCCGCGCAGCAGAGAAATCCGCCAGCCGCCTGGTTTGTCAAGGAGTAAAGGAAAAAGAGGAAAAAGAGACAAAAAAGAAAGTGGCCAAAAGTTAAAGGGAGCAAAAGAAAGGGTCATGAACAGGGCAGAGACGAACAACAATATTCCTTCCCGCAAAAATCCTGGCCATGTATTGAATGTATTCTGGAATCTGTTGAATGCGGATTGTTTTTTTGTCACGGAGTTTTTCCCTGGTACAATTTTTGAAGATGACGAAACACTTCTGGTGGAACCTGATCTTCAATATTTCCACCGAGCGATGCCACTTCTTTCACGATGGACGATGAGATAAAAGAATTTTCCGAGCTGCTCATAAGGAATACCGTATCGATATGATTCCAGAGACGATTGTTCATGAGATAAATGGCATGCTCGTAATCAAAATCGGAAACGGCCCTGAGTCCTCTCACGATGGTGTAGATATTTTTATCGCGGCAAAAATCTGCGAGCAAGCCACCGAATGTTTCTACTTCTATTTGTGGATATGGTTTTACCACTTCGCGAATGAGTTCTGCTCTTGCATCTGGTGACAGCAGGAATTTTTTCGTCGTATTTTTTAAAACAGCAATGGTCAGTTTATCGAACATTCTCAGGGACCGCAGCGCTATGTCGAGATGTCCATTCGTAAATGGATCAAAGCTTCCCGGGTATATGGCTCTGCGCATGCGGGAGTACTGCAGGCTTGCTGTACAGCGTAAAGGTTTTTCTTACCTGTCAGAATGTCAGGGCTTTGGGTCATTTTCAATTGCGCCCGGTTAGAATTGAGCCAGGAGTTTGGTAATAGTTATGAGCAGAGAAGCGCTACCCGCGCGGGGCAACTAACAAAAAATGTTTTGTCTCTCCAAGGGCATCCGATCTATTCATTGTTCTTGAGGCGGTGAAATAACTTGCCAGAATGGGGATTGTAAATGGAGAGAATCTGTCATAAATTACTCATCGCACCACCAAGGCGGTTTCTCATAGTAGAAGATTTTTTTTAGGACTGTCAGAATAAAATTGCCCAGTTTGGGGGCAGTTTTCCCTGCAATAGAAAATCGAAAGGAAAAATCCTATATAATTGTCTAAAACTAAGATTTTTAGAATTGTTATTCTCTGTTTTAGCGGAGTAGATAATAACAATCTTGGGATTATGTCTCTTTCTCTGGTCATAGCGCTTCTGCCAGTACGGGGCGTTTCGTTTTCCAAAGGGATGGCTCTTCACAGGATGTCTCAGAATGCTTTCCATAAGTCGTGGCATAAAGTGGCGTAGTGCAAACTCCAGCATTCTTGAGATAGCCATGCCCGAATGTACGCCTCGCTCCCAAAGTACTGTATACAGAACTTTGTCTATATACCACGGCACTTGAACATATCGGATTCCTTTGATCTTTTCATTATACCTTCTTGCAGTGGCTGACTTGAGCCCAGTGCCTCGCCAGTGTTGCAGGTACTGCATGGCCAGTTGTCGCAATAGCTTAGATTCTGAGTACTTCCAGCCGTTGCGCTTTAGAATTATCACAGCTGCCTTGAGGCGACGTTTGCAATCAGGCGTTAATGAAATGGAAGTGCGGTGGTATTCTTTTTGAGTTATCTTTTGCATCTTATATTTATAATGTGTTTAATATTTCGATTGTTTTTATTCTTTTGGCATTTTTTTTCAGGAGCTGAAAAAAAATCAAGGCCTTCTGGTTAAAAGTTTTTAACAATAGGCTTAGAAGGGTTTTTAAGGGCAATCTCGCAGGCAGCGAATATTTATGGGGCTATAATAAGAGCAGAAATTTTATGCTTGTAGATAACGCTCAACAGAGCAGTTGCCCCTTCGGCTTTTTGCTTTGTATTCTGGGAACCAAAATCCGCCCGAAGGGCACTACTTGTTTTGTAAACGGGATTAAATTGTTCACGGCGAGACCGTTATACCGAAGTCTCGCGCCCACCAAAGGGAAACTCCACTTTTACACCATCAAATTTCTTTTGTGAAATAGTGACTATGGGTGTAAAATCGATGTCCGGACCTTTGGTTTCCAGCTTGTGAATTTTTTCTTCTAACTGTTGAATATAGGTATTCAAGCGGGTCAGCTCCTGGAGAACGCGCAATGCGGTTTCTTTTTTTCCGCCTTTCATTTTTTCCAGAAAGGCCTTGGGATTGCGCAAAAACAATGGAGAAAATGCCTGGCTCACTTTTGCCGTGATTGTTTCCCTGCGGACGAGAAGATTCTCTTTTTCCTTGCGCAGAGTATCCAGCTTTTCCTCGTGGTGAATATCCGTTCCCGCAGAAAGAACTGTAACGGCTCCATCCTGGTTCCCTGCTACTTTTACGGACACGGAATGAAACCCACTGGCGCGGCCTCCCACCATGATCCCTTTTTTTTCCTGTATGATAATGTTGCCGTTGGAAACAAGCTGGGAGTTAAAAGAAAAATCCTGTACAATAATGTCCCCATCCGCTTTTAGATAGGCATTGCGGGCGTAGAGAGTAGTAATAGAGGAGCGGGATTCAATGCGACTGTTTTCCCGGCCAATCACGCCGTTCCTTAAAATGACAGGACCAGCAGCAAAAACACTCGCTCCGTCCACGACGCCAGAAACGGTGACGGTTCCAAGGCTGGAAATAGAGAAGCCCGGCTGTACGGTTCCCTTAATTTCGATATTTCCAAAAAAATCAATGTTGCCAATACTGTAATCTACATCCTGGTTGATAACGAGAGTTTCGATTACGTTAATTTCTTTGGGCTTTTCAGAGAAATAACCATTAACTTTACTAATGACAACGGATGTGTCTTCTGGATTGCGCTCAAGATTGGCTCCCATTTTTGGTCCAAGTACTTTAAATTCACCAGGAATTTCTCCACCGTAAACATCAAATCCATCTACTTTGGTTTGTGCTTCTACGTATACACCAATGCGTTCGCCCTTTTGTACTTCGCGGATTGCCTGGCGTTCTTTAAAATCGATTCGGCCATCTTCGAGAATTTTTCCCGCTTTCATTTCGGACTTGATATCCGATTTGACATAATCGGGCCAGCCATCGCGGGCAGAACGTCCGCGCGAAATCAGAATGCGGTCTTTTTTACCTTCGCGAACGAGAGCAATCTGCTCTTCAATTTCGCTGCCTGGAATTACAGGCATTAAATGTTCTGCTTTAATCACAGAAAAAACATCTTCTGCAGAAGGAAGGCGCTCGGTGTGCACTTTGGATAGATACAGCCAGGCTAAAGTTTTGTCGCGGTTCACAATTACAGGGGGAATGACGGTGAGACGATTCCGGAAGAATCCTGCAAAGCCAAATACTTTTGCTCTGAAATCTTTCGCATGGGATTTATGAAGTACCGATACTTCATCGTATTCTATGGGCGTTGATGGTTTTGTCAACAGTGGAACGGGATAGTTTTCTCTTTCAGGTCCTGAATCAGGTATTGCTTCTATGGCCAGAATGTCTCCCGGTTTGCGGGCATTATCCGGTTCTGGAATGAACACTTTTAGCCCGTCCTCTTCCCATGCTGTATGGAAAGGTTTCTGGTTGGACAGGCGGATATAGTACCAGTTTTCCGTAGGCATTCTCTGGTATTATCGAACCGTTCTTTAAAACTCAAAACGAAAAAAAAATCAAAAATATTCGATTAGTATCCGGAGAATAGCATATCCACCAAAAATAAGAAACAGAAACAGAATAAATGCGAGAAGGAAGGGTTTCCAGCCGGCCAGTTTCATTTTTTTATAAGAACTCTCCATTCCCAGTGCAGACATGGCCATGGTCAGGAGAAAAATATCAAAGGAGCGCATCGCAGAAATTATCTGCTGAGGGAGGTTTAGCAGAGAATTGAACGCAGCGACGGCGAGAAACCAGACAGCAAACCAGGGTACGCTCATTTTTCCACCCGTGGACCGGTTACGAAAAAACAGTCCCAGGGCCAGAAGCATGGGGACGAGCAGAAGCACGCGCGTCATTTTTACGATGATGGCATTGCGCTCTGCATCTTCGGACACAGCGTTGCCGGCAGCCACTACCTGCGCGACCTCGTGTATAGAGCCGCCAATATAGAGGCCAAATTGTGAGTCGCTCAAATGCGTAACTCCAGAAGCGTATACAGCGGGATATAAAAAGATTGATATAGTGCCAAATAAGACAACCGTGGAAACGGCAACCACGGCCTTGTGGGGTTCTGACTTAAGGACAGACTCTGTGGCGAGAACGGCGGCAGCTCCGCATACAGAAGAACCCGCCGAGGTGAGTAGGGTAGTATCTTTGTCGAGCTTCAGGATTCTTCCCACGAAAATCCCCAGCAGCAGAGTGAGGACTACGATGAGAATGCTGAGAGCCAATCCTGTGGTTCCGGCAGAAACAATCTGCTGAAACGAAACATTAAAGCCATAGAGAATAATTCCGAAGCGCAGAATTTTTTTAGCGGAAAACTGAATGCCGGGAACCCATTCAGCAGGTAGATGGCTGCGTAGCGTATTAGCATAGATCATGCCGAGAATAATGCCGGCAATGAGAGGAGAAATACCGAGGGGGCGAATAAAAGATAAACTTGTTATATATAAGGACGCAAATGCAAACAAAGCAGTGAACCAGATACCATTCCAAGTATTGTATTTTTGAGACATGGTCCAGCGTTTTGTGCAGGAACTCTGCGTCAAGGGAAAGAGCCTGTGGATAAGCCGCTGAAACGAGAGCCCGCTTCGCAGCGGGTAATTGACATAATCCGGTATAATCTTTTTAAGAAATCTGCCGATAGTTGGCTTATGGTACGTTCACTCTGGACCGCAGCGACGGGAATGTCAGCGCAGCAATTTCATATCGATACAATTTCTAACAACCTTGCCAACGTGAATACGGTTGGCTTCAAAAAAAATCGCGTCGATTTTGAAGATCTCATCTACCAGCACCCTGTGTTAGCTGGCACACCGGCAACTTCGGTATCAGAGATTCCAACTGGCGTAAGCGTTGGGCATGGTGTGCGCCCTGCAGCAACCCAGAAAATATTCCAGATGGGGAGCCTTCAGGCTACTGGCCATAAATTAGACCTTGCTGTGACAAACGAAGTTGGTTTCTTTAAGATCCAGACGCCTGATGGAAATTTTGCCTACCAGAGAGACGGAGCCTTCAAAATAGACTCCAATAGGCAGATTCTCACAGCCAATGGTTATCTGTTAGAGCCACAGATTATTCTTCCAGAAAACGCTATTCTTGAAACTCTTACCATTTCCGAACAGGGAGAGGTAACGGTAAATATAGCGGATGAAATGCGCCCAACTGTAATTGGACAAATTGAACTATATCATTTTTCGAATCCTGCAGGATTAAAAGCGATCGGAAAAAATCTTTTTCGCGAGACGCCTGCGTCGGGCCCTGAAATTCCAGGCACCCCCGGTTTAGGTGGGTTTGGTTCTCTGCTGCAGGGATACATTGAAATGAGTAACGTAAATCTTGCGGAAGAAATGGTCAACATGATTGTTGCCCAGCGCGCCTATGAATCAAACTCAAAGGCCATTCAGACTTCCGATTCCATGCTGAGCACGGCAATTAACCTCAAACGATGAACCGCATAACCGCAGCATTTTTCGCAGCCTCCCTGCTGACGGCAGCCTCCGCATATGAGCTCACTCTCAGCGAGTCGGCTCCGTTGCGGGGGCGCGAAATTTGTCTGCGGGATTTAGGCAAACTGCACGGAATCGTTCCCGAAAAGGCAGGAAAAGTCTGGGATCAAAAATGCGTAGTGTATGAGGGAGATGATGCGACGTATCTATCCAGAACAAAGCTTGAAATTTTTCTGCTCCGCGAAAATATATGGCCGGAGAAAATCCATGGAAATGGAATCCATTTAGAACATTCTTCAGTGATAGCAGTATCTCCGGAAGAAAAACCATACACCGCTACAGCGTGGAAAAAAGGAGAAGTGCGCTCCGTTCTGTTTTCCATGGGAGAAATAGAAATTTTCATGGATGCTGCTTTTATTGGTCCGGCACCGGGAGGAAAAATCCGCGTGCGCCTGCTCCATACGGGTAAAGATGTTCTGGTGGCGCAGAATGCCGAGGGGATCTATACGGCGGAGAATTTTTGATGGGGCGCGTATTTCTCAGCATCGTTCTATTCTCGCTTGCGTTTGTTTTATACGCTCAGACTACGCTGTGGAAAGATATGAATCCGTATTCCCGCACGCATGCTGTAGGGGATATTCTTAGAGTTGATATTGACGAGCGCTTTACGATTAAGCTCGATAATAAATGGGAAACAAAAACGGGATCGGAAGTAGAGCTCGTGCCAGACAGAACCTATCTCGATTTTTTGAAACCATCCGAGCAGAACCGCACCTTTGAAAAGAATTCCAAAAATGAAACCCGGCTGCAGGACAGAATTACGTACAGCATAGCCGCCTCTGTGACAGAAGTGAATGGTTCTGTGCTCACTCTTTCCGGTACAAGGCGGCTGGTTATCGATGGAAGAAATCTTCAGCTCAATTTTTCGGGACGCGTTTCGTCGTCCTCGGTTCGCGCGGGAAGAGTGCCCTCTGCCGAAGTGAGCGATCTCGTTCTCAATGTACAGGCCGAGCCAGAGTTCCCGCGCCAGGGGGGTGTGGCTCTTAAAACCCAGGAACAGGCCGATGCAGAATCTCCCCAGAAGGCCGTCCTGAGCGATGCGGAAAAACAGCAGATCCTGTTGCAGTATCTCCAGCAGGTTCTTGGAGGGAATAACCCATGATTATAAAAACATCTGCTGTGTTATCCATCTTTTTACTATTTTCTCTTTTTGTACCTTCTATTTACGCGCTTTCCATGCCAATTTCTGGAATTACGCGGATTGCCACCCTGCGCGAAAACCAGCTCGTGGGATATGGAATTGTCGTTGGCCTGCCAGGCACAGGTGATACGCGATCGCCGCTTGCCGTAGAATCCATTCGCAAATTGTTAGAGCACAGAGGAATAGAGCTGTCAGGTCTCGACTGGAAATCTAAAAACATGGCAGCCGTGATGGTTATGGGTTCCGTTCCCGCATTTGCGCGACCCGGAGACAAAATTGACATATGGGTTTCTTCCATAGGCGATGCGCGTTCCCTTCGGGGGGGCTTTTTACTGCAAACTCCCTTATCAGATCCTTCGTCCAATGTCTTTGCTGTTGCCCAGGGAGCCCTTGCAGCGGCAGATACAGACAGAGGAGCGCGCAGTGTGAACACGGTGCGAATCCCGGGCGGCGCCATTATGGAGAAGGAGGTTTTGCAGCCTCTTCTCGTGGAAGATAACGGCAAGGTATATGCGCGGCTCAGGCTCATCGACTTCAGCGTGACCATGGCTTCACGCATTACAGAGGCAGTGAACGAAGAGTTCAAGGACAGAGCCGTGCTCGATAAAGATGGTACCATTCGCGTGGAGCTTTCTGGAGACAGCAGACCCCCTCTTACAATGCTGCGAGAAATGCTGGAGCTTTCTGTAGAGGTAGAAGCCGTGAATCGAGTGGTAGTAGATCCACGTTCGGGTTCTGTTGTCATGGGAGGAAATGTTGGAATTTCGCGCGTATCTGTAAGTCGCGGGAAAATGCAGGTGCGGATTGGATACCGTCGCAAGGCAGATCCGGTTTTGCAGTTAGTAGAAGAAAGCACTACTGTTTCTTCTCTCGTAGATGCGCTCAATAAACTTGGCGTAGAAGCGCCCGATATATTAGAAATACTGAAAGCAATCCACGCCGCCGGTGCCATGCACGGAGAGCTGGTAATTTTGTGAGGAAATATGATACAGGGAATCGATCCACTTTTATACAGAAACCATGGAAGTGACATCCAGAAGAAAGTTCAGGCGGCACAAAGCGAAGCAGCAGGATTGTCCTTTGAGGATTATCTCAAAAGAGAAATCCCAGAAAACCTTCAAGGAACGGTGAGCAGCGATACGTTTTCTCCCGTGCCGGGAAAAAGGGAAGTATTATTGCATATAGCCAATAACCCCGGGCGCAGAAAGCTGTATGAAGCCGCTGAAGAGTTTGAAGGATACTTTCTGGAAAAAATGTTTCGAGAAATGAAAAAGAATATTCCCAAAGGTGGTCTCATTGACGGCGGCTATGCCGAAGAAATATTCGATGAGATGCTGCTGACCGAACGCGTTGGCAAAATGGCCCACGAGATGGAGTTCGGCCTGGCAGAATCTATTTATTCTCAGATGCAGCGGTTTACTTCAGACCGCTGACCTGGCTCTCTTTGTCGAAAGAAATGATAATATCGTAATCGATAAATTTTTTCTCTCCGGGGTTTAGCGAAACGGAATACTTTCGGAGACCCTGTTCGTATTCCGCCTCTGCAAGAGTTTTCTTGTCAGAGAGGGGTTCGGTTCCGAGAGGCTTAAACTCCACGCTGATCTTTTTATCGCGGCTTACGGGAATCCTGTCTTTTACGAGAAGAGTAATTTTGTCGCCAAGAAGATTTTTTACTTCGAGGCGATACCTGTATCGAATTCTTCTTTGATCCGCGAAAAGTCCTTTCTCGTCTTCAAACTTTTTCACGAGCTCCTTCTTACCCTGTATTTTTTCCTGAGCCGATAATAAAATCGTTTGCTCTTCTCCCGGTTGTAAAGCCGGCAGATTGCTTCGCGCTGTAAATTCACCATCTACATAAAACTCAGCAGTTCCGGGAAGAAGGGGAATTTCTTTCTGGTTGGTAAACTTTACCTTCAGGTTTGCCGGCAACCCGCTCTGCGGTACAATTTCGTAAAAGAAATCTGTTCCGGAAAGCTCCATTGCACGGATTAGATTTTTTTGTTCTTTGAGAGAGGAAGGCAGTGATAGACGGCCCGGCAGTTCAATCTCTACACTTTGTCCAACGCTTGTAATCTGGGGCTCCTCTGCCTCCTGCACCTGGTATTTTTCTGCGGCTTCCGTTGGTAGGTAATCCTTTGCCGCAGCAGATTTGCTGTATCCACCATTCTTGCTGCGAACCACGGAAGGCGTTGGCCGGTAAACGTCGAGATACCAGTAGGGCAGGCCTGGATCATACAATTGGGAAGCGGGGCGGGCAGTAGACAGTATAATGCGGGCGTCGTTCCAGTCTTCCCCCGATTTCTGCTGTATGGAAGAATAGACGGTCAGCTCCAGTTTTTTCTTTTCCGTGTCTGCGCGCAGGTCGTAGCTCATACTCCAGTTGGTAGAGGGGACGAGATAACTGTAGACCAGAGTAGCTTTTCCGCTCACCGGCGCATAGATCCCAAGGACAAGATTTTTCTCTTCGTGAAAATCGCCTTCGCGCGAGTCGAGGATTTCTTTTTTTTCCGAAAAATAAGAATACGAGGAGAGCTGTTCCTGGGCCACAAAATTCCTGTTCGAATCATTGATTTTTTTTCGGAAACTGGTATACTTGCTGTAGTATCGGTTTCCGCCAGCCTGCATGAGTTCGTGTTCTAACACCTGAATTTTTTCGTTGAGTTCTTTTCTCTGCTTTTCCAGCTTTCGGCGTTCGCTCTGCAGGACATCCTGCTGCTTTCTGTGGAAGGCAAGTGCCGCAGAGGCAGATTCTTCAGAGAAACTGCCTCTGCGTATAGTTTCGCGCTCTGCCTTGCTGGAGTCAGTGCCAATAGAACCGAGCAGGGCAAGCTGGTCGTGTACGGACTGAAGTGAATCGACCAGAATCTGATCGTCTGCGTAGAGGGAATCAAGGCGGGCTTCGAGATCGGCAATCCGTTTTCGCTTTTCTTCGAGAAGAGCCTTTAGCTCAATTGTGACCGATTGAATGCGGGGCGCAGAAGATTTATTTTTGTCTTCGGTGGAAACGCGAACGCTATTGTCGATCAATTGGGCAGGCAATCCCGGGATGACAATTTCCTGGGATCCTTTTTTGAGTTCTATGACAGTTTTTTTTTCAACGCGAGCCTGTCCTGGAAACATGGTTACGCTTTCAAATCCAGAAGCGAACGATGCAGAGAGCAGGAGAGGAAGCAGCAGAATTTTTTTCATGGTGTACCTTTTCAAATAGAGTAAGTTTTGCAAAGCAATTAAGCTTCGCAGACTATCAGGTTGGACGACAACACCATGGTTTTGTTCATTTTTTTGTTGACCTCTCATATCGGCAAAACTCTATGGTTTCAAATCGCTGCCTTAGCTCATTCGGTAGAGCAGCTGCCTTGTAAGCAGCAGGTGACCAGTTCGATTCTGGTAGGCAGCTAACGGGTAGGTACTCAAGCGGTCAACGAGGGCAGACTGTAAATCTGCTGGCTACGCCTTCAGAGGTTCGAATCCTCTCCTGCCCAAAGGAATTGCATGGACAACCGGTTTGCAGAAATTGAGTCCAATATTCTTTCTGCAAATTTTTCGAGAGTCGTTCAATTGTCAGAAGAATGGCTCGTGACATTATCCCCGGCAGAGCTTCTAAAAAACGAAAGCCCGGCAACGGTTGCTTACCAGATAGGGCGTTTCTTTCTGCACCGGCACGATCGCATTGCTAAAACATCGCCGGGTGCAGACCGTGCCCGCCTGTTCCAGGGTTTTATTTCTGAATTAAACGAAAAATTTTCGCTGTTCGACGACAAGCTTCCTTTTTCAGAATCTGTTTTGGCGTATTGCCATGGCCAGATTGCAGAAGGCCTTGCAAGGGCTTTTGCGGGTCAAAAGTCATATAATCTCAATCAGGAAGAAATCCGACAACTTGCCATATCGCTTTTAGAAATAGGAAACTACGGGGCGGCGCGCGAGACGACGGAATTTCTCCTCCAAATGAATCCCGGCAATGCAGCAAATAATTGTCTGATGGCATGCGTACTGTATCATCTCCAACCCCAAAAAAATGACTACCGCGATTATCTTCGTAAAGCTCTGTTTGTAAGGCCGGAGCTGGCCTCCGAGATGAACCGCTATCTTCCCGATTTCCTTCGTACCTGGTACAGCCAGTTGTCGCCAGAACGCTTGTCTGGCAAAGCCCTTGATCGCTACTTTGCCATGATTCTCGAAGTGAACGGAATTTACGGAGCCTGGAAGGGAATCAGTTCAGCTGAAGCGACGCGCTTAGAAAAAGAATTTCGCGATTTGCGCACAGAGTACGAAAAAAAAACCGGGCGAGGAAGCGAACTGATTCCTCGAATCATTCATTATTTAACCTGGCTTTTGCAGGAATACCAGCAGAGAAACGCCTACGACAAACTGGAAGAACTGCGCACGGAAATGAGACAGTTAGATTCCGAGCTGTGGGAGTTGTTTCATAAGAATGTTCTTTCTAAAGAGAAAAAGTAGGGGGCCTTGCGCTACGCAGTTGCTTCCGCTTCGTTTCATGGGAAGGGCGCTACCCGCGCAGGGCTTTGCAGCCGGGTTGCGGAGATGGTTTTACTTTGGTGCAAACTGAACACATTCAATAAACAGAAAAAAATCCCGCCAGAGGGGCTGCCGATTCTATGATATCAGTCGTCGGGTTTAGCAGGCAGTTCTTATGGGCGTTCCTGAATTATGTCACATACTCAATGTTTGTTAGGTACCCATCGTTGTGATTATGTCACATACTCAATGTTTGTTAGGTACCCATCGTTGTGATTATGTCACAT
>DYKF01000008.1:6069-21392 GCA_020722745.1 Caldithrix sp. | reverse complement strand
ATTATGTCACATACTCAATGTTTGTTAGGTACCCATCGTTGTGATTATGTCACATCGCCACCCGCCAACGGTGGTCGTTAGTCGCGGGGTGGTCAGGGGCGCCTCGTTGCGGCTTCGCCTTACAACTGCGTAGCGGTATAACTGCTTCGCAGGTACTCGAGATGAACTATGAATTAGTTGCTATGAAGTAGTTTAGTTGGTTAGGGGGGCAACAGTCTTGCACCATGTATCACTGATAAAATATAAATTTGATCTGCTTCAATTAAATAAATGATACGATAAGACCCCGAAAATATTTCACGAATGTTGTCATCCTGCATTTCAGGAACCTTTCTTCCCGACTGAGGAAACATTCCAATACGCTGAGTTGTTTGAGTAATTCTGTCCACAGTTTGCAAAGCATATTCGTTGGAAGATTGTTCTATGTAGCTATAAATGCTGTCTATTTGCTCGATGGCAAAATTTGTCCAGAAGACCTCCTTCATGCGAGGTTGAATTTTTTTCTGACAGAAGTCACTGGCTGTACTCGGCCCGCAAGACTGTCTTCAAGGCCTTTTTCAATAGACTGGCGTACATATATTTCATGCTGGATATCTTCCCAGGAAGCACTTTCCGGGAGAAGGGAAATCAATTCTTTCGCTTTGTCTTTTACAGATAACTCCATGTGCCATTTATTTCGGAGATAGAAAGAGTGTGTCAAGCTAATTTGTACCTGTTGCAGACATAATCCGCCACGCCTGACTGCGCAGGCACCCGCCATTCCATCTTGTATTAATATAATCATATGTAAAGTAGTATTCGCGACCCTCTGCTATGAGACATAATCCGCCACGCCTGACTGCATCGCCACCCGCCAACGGTGGTCGTTAGTCGCGGGGTGGTCAGGGGCGCTTGAGTTAGAAGAAGGGGAGTTCCTCGCAAATAGTGAATTGTGCCACTAAAATAAAGCAAGGTTACAATTCTCCTGGAATACTTTATCTTTGGTAATTAAGAAAGAATTATTGAGTTTTGCGTGGGCAGCGCTAATCCGATCAAAAGGATCCCTGCGAATGTACCATGCTTGCTGTAATTACGCAAAATCCAAATGTTCCGCCTTTAGGGATATTTTCTGAATTGCCTTTTCGGATAGAAGATGTTACTTCTTATCGCCCAGCCAGAGGATAATATCTGTAGCAAGAAAAATTATTTTCTACGGTACAATTTATGTCAGGAAATGGTTTATACTTCAGATTCTAAGATAATTTCCTCTACTTGTTGCCTTAATACGGGAATTTTATTTCTCACAATATCCCAGACTATTTTGTAATTGGTATCGAAGTAAGCATGGATCAGGCGATCGCGCATCCCAGCCATTTTTTTCCATTCAATTTCAGGATACTGTAATCTATATTCATTCTCAATACTTTCTGTAGCTTCCCCAATTATTTCCAGGCTGCGCACAAAAGCGCGCTTCAATCTTTCATTCGCAAGGAACGATTCATACGATACCCCTGCCGAATCCTCAAGAAGATAATCGCATTCATCCCGAATATGTTTAATATAATTAAGCGGCTCTTTCAATGTATTCAACTTCTTTTAAAATAGACGGGCTTATGTATGGCGAAACTGTTTCGATTGTAACCAGATCGACTTTTTTCTGGAAAATACTTTCCAGAAATTCAATCAGGTCAAAGTAATTGTCGTATGTTGTTGCTTCTAATTTAAATTCAACGAGTATATCGATATCGCTTTTTTCGTTATTTGCATTTCTCGCATACGAGCCAAACAACCCGATTTTTACTACTCCATATTTTTCGATTGCTGAATAGTTTTCTGTTATTCTATTTACAATGGTTGTTTTTGTGAGTTCCACAGTTTTCCATTGTATTTAGAATTTGTTCTGTCAAGTGTTAATGCTTGGGCAATTTTCAGGGGTGCTCAGTTGAGCTTGAGAATCCAAAAGAGCGGGGGAAGTTTACCCTGCCGGTCATCGAGCGTAGGACGAGATGGCTCGGCGGGGGAGCGCCGCTGTTTACCAGTTTTGCGCGCCTATGGTGTTAGTGCTCGTGCCGGCAGCCCAGTCGCTGGATTGATTTGTGTTATTAATCATGGAGCGGCCTGGTTATTTCCCAGATTGCATGTATTAGCAGACCAGTCTGTGTAAGAATCTGTATCTGTATGCGTACCATTTTCAGTGCCTCCATTCTTTCTGATGAAACATTTATTGCTACTATCGTCAAGCCTTGAATCGATGAGATCTTCTACCGTTAATCCATCGCCACCATCCGTCCAATGTGAGGAGGAAACATGGTCTGTGACCCGTGTCGATTGGTTGGAACCAAAATCACCATCAGACCATGCGGCATAGTCTAATACAGTGCCAGTATTATTTTTTAGGGTTAATTCGGCATCAGTAGCAGTTATCGTCGTATTTGTTTCAAACCAAAAATCATAGCCGTTGGTGGAACCTGTATCCGAGCTTTGGGTAGCATTTCCAGTCTTTTCATCCGTTCCTGTAGCTTGCCAGTGCACCACAATAACATCTCCCGTCGAAAACCCTACAGTGGATGGAAAAGTGTATTTTAGACTATCTTTTAATTCAAGCGTGAAGTTTGACAGGCTTCCCGCTGCCGTGATTGTGAGTTCGCAGGCATCTCCTGAGTTAGCCTCCATAAATATTTCCGAAATAACGGCAGAGGCAGGGTCAAGATACCCCACAAAATCCGTGCTGCTGCTTGCCGCCAACGGTTCACCATACGGATCTACCATCGAGGTATCAGCGTAGTTCAGCGTATATGCCTGACCACCCGTTTGGGACGTGGTTTCAAAAGTAACCGTGTTGGTAGAAATCGCCGGATTGCTGAGCGTCAATCCAGAACCGCCCGTCACAGAAAAATCGGCCAAGGTTATAGAGCCCACATTGCGGGAGAAGGTAACCGTGAGCGAGGTAGAAGAGGGCGCCACGGCAGAAGAAACGGTTGCTTTGGCAAAATCATTGCTGTTGTTCGTTGCACCCGGGGTTGCCGTTGCCACAAACCAGTTGTAACGCTTTTTGCTTCCCGCTGTGTAATTGTCGCTCTTGCGCATAATGGATTTTGTGGAGCTCACTTCTGCCGACCAGGCACCGTCGGTTTCGGCAAAGCTTCCGGCGTCTTTGCTCCACACACCGGCAGCGATGGCGTTGTTTGCCTCTGTGCTGCTCGCGGAAAAACTTCCGCTGTAATCGGCAAATACCAGAGCATCCGCTATGCTTGCATCGGGCGAGAGTAGTGAGATGACGTTGTCGGTTTTGGTAAGGCTATTATCAGAAGAGTAAAAGTCCCAGGCCGTCGCAGAAGATCCGTAATCGCTGCTCTGCGTTTTGGAAATCGTTTCGTTTACTTCGCTGCCGTTGGCTTTTAAGTGCACGAGAATATAGTCTCCCGCAGTAACGTTGGCAGAAGGAAATGTCAACAATGTGCTGGTTCCCTCTTTTAGGATAAATCCATTTGTATTCCCGCTTGCCACCACGTACAATTCAATCCAGTCATACGGACTGCTGCCAACATTGGGTGAGACTTCGTTGATGACGATTGTTGCCGGCGCTCCCGGATCTATATATCCGGTAAAGGTTTTCGTATTCGTCGTTAACGACGCAGCATCTCCAAAGCGGGTGGTATTGTTTACGGTAACGGTGTACTCTGTAGAAGAAGTTTGAGCGTCTGTCGTGAGAGTCACTTTAGATCCATTCAGAGTTGCTCCATGCACGGTAAGGGAGGGGGAAATGGAATAGTTTGCTGCCGTTTCTGCAAGATAGCGCAAAGGTGCATGCGAAAAGTTGATCTCCATTTTCGTAGAAGAAACGGAATGGGCTGAAACGAGAGAAAATGCTTCGGCAGTAGTTGCGCCATTGTCGCTGCCTTTGCTTACCGCCGCCGCGACCCAGTCAATATGCGTGTTGGTATCCTGGTAATCCGTGTTCTTGTGGCGGCTTAAAGTAACGTTAGTAGAATTGTCTTTGGCAGAATTGACAAAGTCTGCCTGTACGGCTCCCGCTCCATTGGTGAGCCAGGCAGCCTGCAGTCTGGCTGCATCTACCAGTGCAGGGTGAGAAGTGGCCGGCGCTCCATCGGCATAGGCCACAAAATCCATCATGTATCCATCTGGATCTAACAGGACGAGAACGGCATCGGTCGATGTAATCGAGGTTTGTATATCAGCGGGGAGATAATAATTTGTTGCTGTATCGCTCCCGGTCTCCTGTGTGTGCACGATAAGATAATTGTTTTCTGCTACGTTTGTCGTGGTTCCTGGAAATGTATATTCCGTAAGATCTCCCGAGCTGTTATACAGCTGGAGCTTGCTGCCACTCAATAGGCCAGCAGAGTCAGCGCGAATTTCCACCCAGTCATCACCGGAACCATCCGCTTCAATTTCTGTAAACTGAAGATACGCAATGCCTTTGTTGATAGTAGTCACTTTAAAGGAATAGGGTTGATCCATGGTTTTACCCGTGGCAGATTGCACGACATCGTCCAGCGTGATGGTAACAATTTCTCCGGCGGAAAAAGGCACATAGAAAAAAGCAGTTCTTCCCGTGGCATCCAGTCCTGTAAAATGAATGTCGGTAATATCATGCGAAGACTCTCCGTAAGCAGTGAGTACGGAATCTGAAAAAGTACTGGCATCCATGACTTTGTCGAACGTGAGAGACACCGTTTTGCGATACGATGCAATCGTAGAGTCTTTCTCCGGAAGCGTGCTGATTACAATCGGGTCTCCATTCACAGAATCATTAATTTTGTTCAGCAGGGAAAAGTAGGTATTGACAGAGGTTTTTCCTTTTAGAGACAGCAACAGAGAATCGTCGCTGCTGTTCCCGCGCGAATGCAGAGAACCAGAATACAGTAGAACCCGCTGGTCGGTTTCTCCCCGGTCTATAATAAATATCTGCGTGCCACCCAATGCTTCACTCGTCAGATACGTTGTTGTAATACCCGCATCTACAATATCCTGAATAAGGTTGTCTGCCTCTTCACGCGCCGCCGTGGAAAACCTCGCCTCAACCGAAACACCAGAAGAATAAACTGTCTTCAAGGCAGTGACAATATCCTTCGATGCAGTGGTAGAAGTCTGCTTCAAAGAAGAAGAATAAAATTCCACGGATTTCTTCGCGCGCAAAATATCCGCCGCAATCTCCTCCACGGGATCTTCGTGTTGACCCCAAAATAAACCAATAATCTGGTCGCGAACGGCATACTTGGTGGCCAGATCCGTGCGGTTTTTTGCTGCACCAAAAGAACCCTCCGAAAGCATGTTGAGCTCGCGCTTAAAATCGACGGCAATGCCTTCCTCGCCAGAACCAAAAATTAACACGGCAGCCGGCTCTAACAACAGTTCGTCTTCGTCTAAAGCAGCGGTAGAAACAATAACCTGGGCATTATCAATCAGGCAAAAATTGTAGCTCATACGCCCATCGCCCTTGTTGCCAAAGATAATAGTTTTTGTTCCTGAAAGTGTAGAATCTACATTGTGAGAAAAGCCATTGGTATTGATGAGCCTCTCAAAACCCTTATAGCGGGAAGCCGTTGCGGTTACAGTCGTATCTTTCTCTACGCTGTCGCGATCGGCGTAAATGGTTACGGGAATTCCGCTCGACGCGCGACCGGCAAGGGCAGATTCAATGGAAGAAGAGTTGAGGCCAGACAGAGCACACTGCACAGAAGTATTGGCGGCTCCAATGGCTTCGGATACGGGATCTAAAGCGGCAGAAAATTTGTGACTGGCCGGGTCGGTGGCGTAAAGCTTAATTCCCTCTTTAGAAGACTGCTCTGGTTCCCCCATGCCGCAGTGCGCAAACAGGAATGGGATCAGCAGAATCAATACTTTAAGCGACAATCTTTTTTTTGCTGTGTAGAACATTTTTAAGCCTCTCTATATTGGAATTTTCCAGACCAAGCGATGCTGCTTCTTCGAGAAGAGTTTCTGCTCTCTCAAATCGTGCATCGGCAATGCTGGAATCAATTAAATTAACTAAATTTTTTGCGTGTCTGCGGTTGCGAAGGCGCAGGCGCTCCGAAAGCAGGATGGCGCTCGCGTACTGGCCCGAAAGTTTTGCCGTGTAAGCAGACAGATAGATAAAATCCTCGAGTGCAGGATTTCTGCTGCTTAGATCTTCCGAAAGCTCGGAACATTCCCGGTACTTTTTCTGGCGAAACAAAGCCAGAGCCAGTTCGCGAGCCAGAGAATACCATTCGGGCGTCTCGTTAAATTGCAAAAGATATTCTTTGAATTGCTCTAGGTTGTCAGGAATAGAAACAGTCTGGGCAGGTATAAGATGGAGCGGAGAATGGCGGAACTCAATGCGCAACAGCGACAAATCGTCGGAGATCTCGCCAGACTGGTGCAGCAGAGATAGCATTTCCGGAAGGCTGCCCTCGCTTTGCTCCGCGATGGACAAAATCCGATCCATGTCTTCGTTCATTACTTTGCCTTCGGGGGTTTCTAAAAGAATATCGTCGCGCCCGTCCGAACCGGTCACAAACACATCTCCGGGCATAAGCTGAAGCGTCTGTATTTCAAAGTTTTCATCGGCCATGCCGAGTTTGCGAAGGTTCGTTTCCTTTTCTACAAACGATGCTTTTTTGTCCCGGTACAAAATGGAAAAAGGATGCTCCGCGTTCACAAAATAGAGAAATCCATTTTGCTCGTCAACAAGGCCAAGCACCATGGAAATCAGCATGGAACCATCAAAGCTTTTAAAAATTTTATTAATCTCAACGATGGCATTACGCAGCCATTGCTCCGGGTACAGACTTGACACAGAAGAAGACAAATGAGTTCGTTCTATAATGCTGGAAAAAACAGACCCGGCGACCAGAACACCGCCGGCTCCCTGCATGGATTTACCCATGGCATCGGCAGACATAAAAGTGACAAAAGATCTGCCGCGCAGAGTTATCTTGTGGGCTGCACACAGGTCCCCGCCAATTTCTTTTTTCCATCGGCGAAAACTGAACTTCTTTTTAGACTCCACAATAAATTCTACGCTTAAAAAATTACTCTCGGTGCGGTTGGCAGAAAGAGGATCAATCAGCAGCGATGTCAAAAAATAGTCTCCATCCTGCTGCTGCTTCAGGAGTTGAACCTGCTCCAGAGAAAACTGCAGCTCGCGCGTTCTAAGCTCCACTTTTTTTTCGAGCGACTCGTTGAGCTCCTCTACCTGCTGGTGTACGCGCACAAATTTATTGGCCAGCACCGTGGCCATGGCAATCACAAACAGAAAAAAAGTGTAACCGGAAACGCGCGGCAGATTCCAGACGACGCGGGAAGTGAGCACGTCCACGACGACAGAAATAATAACGACAACGAGACCAAACGCGAGAGCAAGTGCGTCTTTATCTTTTGCCTTTAGCCTCTGCCACAAAATATGCATGAGCGCAATAAAAATAAGTGGCCAGGAAAACAGCTGTACCACTGTTTTATTTATGGAATTCCAATGTAGTACATTGTCAGTAAAAAGGACGTAAATAAAGGAGGCGGAGAGTGCACCCAGAGGCAGGTAAACTAACCGGTCGAGAAACAACAGCCCTTTTGTTTTTTGCAGTGTAAAATAAGTTCTGAAGAAAAAGTAAAAGGCAGGCACCACAGAAAATAAAACCAGATACTCCATTTTTTTCATGGAAAAAAAAGAATCGGTTAAAATCAGATATTTTATATCCGTTCGGAAAAATTGGTAGATGACGAGAAGAATCACAAAAACAGCGAAAAACAGATTGGATCGCTCTTTTCGCCTGCGAAAAAATAAGAATAGAAAATAGGAAGCCACGGTTATATACGCAGCCAGAAAAAACAGAGGAGCAAGGTTCTGGAAAAAATATTTTTTATAGGTGTCCGCAGCCGGCCGTATTTCCGTTTCACTGCCGGTGATTCCTATCTCTTCTTTAAAATAGCCTTCTACTTCAATCAGCAATACATTGATGCCACCGCGTCGCAAATACTCTTCGGGTAATCTGTAATAGCGCTGTTTCTCATAGGCCTGTGGCAAACGCGCGCCAAATTGTCCCGTTTGTCCAATCAGGTGTCCATTTAAATACACGCGGTCTCTGTCTGTAATAAACCCTGCGTGCAGAACAAATTCACCGTTGCTGTTTGCCGGTGCGCGAAACTGTTTTAGCAGCCAGGCGTGATTTCCTTTTTTTGAGGAAAATCCGGGTTGTTCAAACAGGTTTCCTGGAATGGTCACCGCTGTCCAGATTGGCCCGGGTTGCAGATTGTTTTCAATGTTGCGGGATTCTCGTTCTGGTTCTACAGTCTCCTGGGTGGCGTACCACGGAAATTCTTCCGTGGAGTCGAGAACAGCTCCTTCAGGAGGAATTTCCTGAATCCGTGCCAGTGCGGGAAGCGCCCACAAGATCAGTAAAAATGGTAGAAAACGGCGCATAGCTGCGATTTCCTTTTGTTGCTCAAAGTTGTCAACTATATAACGGTGTTTAACGAAATATAATATCGTACTGTTCTTGCCCGCCTGTGTAGAGGTCTCCGGCTGGCAGCATGAAATTTTCCATGGTACAGGAGATGCCGTAGTTGCAGCCATAGCAGACAGATTCAGGGAGAACCATGAACATTCTAAATACAATCATAAAACAGTTTGCAGCAGGCCAGATACTGTTGCCGCAGGATCCCGCGTTTTCGGATTATCTTCGCGACCAGACATGGCTGCAGGGATCGGCAGAGCTCGTCCTTTTTGCAGGCTCCCACGAGGACGTAGAGAAAATTGTCTCGCTGGTGCACAAAGCAAAACAAGCCGGAGAGGTTCCAGATAAATTTGGAATCACCGTGCGGGGAGGCGGCAGCGGACTTTCTGGAGCAGCCGTGCCGAATGGTGGAATCGTTTTGTCTCTGGAAAAAATGAATCAGATCTCGCCCATTCCTGTGGGCAGCCGCTTTGTTCACGCCATGGCAGGAGCGATAATCGCAGAGATAGAAAAAGCTGCTGAAATGGTAGATCTCTATTACCCAGCGGCTCCATCGTCTAAAGAACTGGCAACCATAGGGGGCGCGGTGTCGACCAATGCAGCCGGGGCGCATTCGTATCTGTACGGCCCCACGAGGCGCTATGTCAAAAAACTGCGCGTCGTCTGGGCAGACGGCAGCAGCGACATTCTCGGAAGCATGGCTAAAAAAAGTTCCACAGGGTTTCCGCTAAAAGATCTGCTGATTGGAGCACAGGGGCAGCTTGGCATCATCACAGAAGTATGGCTGGATCTTATTGCTCCGCCTGCGGGAAGAGTTTCTCTGTTTGCTGCCCTTGGCAGCGCCGTCGAGGCCATGGAAAAAATGGATCTGCTTAGAAACAGCTCTATTCCATTTTCTGCGCTGGAGTTTATCGATCAGAAAAGTATGGCTGGTGCCCAGTGGCCGGCAGAAGTGCGCGGAGCAGAATTTGCCATTTTGGCGGATATAGATACGGCTCCGGAAAACCAGGAAGAATATTTTGAAGCAGCGGCAGAAATTCTCGGGGAATCCGTATTTGTGGCAGCCGATGAAAATTCCCGCCGCAAAATCTGGAAAGCCCGCGAAAACGTTTCGCTCACGCTTGCCTCTCTGTACCGCTATAAAGTGGGAGAAGATGTAAGCGTGCCCACGGAAAATATGTGGCCTCTCATGGAATGGGCGTACCAGTCTGGAGAGAGGGAGGGGTTCGACGTGGCCATCTGGGGGCATGCCGGAGATGGAAATCTGCACGTGAATTTTCTATTTAACGAGGAGGAGAGACTGCTTTCTCTGCAACAGCTCATTCTGGAGTTGAGCCGCAGGGCTGTAGAGTTAAATGGTTCTGCCTCTGGTGAGCATGGTCTTGGTCGGCTCAAGGCAGCTGCGCTCCGGTTTGAATATTCTCCAAAAGTATTGTCTTTGGCAGAATCGCTTCGCCGCTCGTTTGATCCGCTGAACACGCTTAATCCGGCGTTGCGGCTTTAACAGGCCGGAAAATGGTAGACAGTGCAGTTTGTTACCTGTGGGCACGGCCACGTCGTCCACGCAACCCCAATCGTAAACGGGTGTGTTCGCCACGAGCGAACATTCGCGCAGAACTTACCCTGAAGGTAGTCGAACGGTGCGCACTTTGGCGACCGAGTACTACGAGCGACACGCCGGTTACAGAAAGCATCTCGAAACAATCGTTTGCAGGGAAAAGGATAACCCATGGTGGCGGGTAGATTAGTCAGAGGAAAAAAATGATAGAACGATAACTAACTCCGGCAGAAAATCTTTGTCTTTTGGCTGCAAAGACCCCGCCGGAGGCGCATCCTTACTCTTCTTCGTCAGAACAGCTTTCGCTGCTCAGAACAGAAACATCGTCTGTTATGAAAACAGTGATGGCTTCAAAAGAGACATTGAGTTGCTCACCGAGTTCTTCGATGCGCTTTCTCACGTCGGCGGCTTTTTCTCCGCCTTTTGACTCGCGGATGTACATGCCAAATGGAAGAACTTTTCCTTCTGGAGTACATTCCGAGAATTCCAGTTCTTCTATGAGGGCATTTTCCACGCGATCAAGGGCATCGAGGAAATCTTCTTCCTCATTTTCTTCGCTCAGGTCAAGGGCTGCTATACAATATTTGCTCATATTTACCTCTGCGGCAGATTATAGCGGGGAAGCCATGCGGAAAGGACTTTATGCGTTTGCTCTGCTTTTTTTATGCACCCTTATTTTTAGCCCCAAGGTTATATATCCTGGGAGCCGTTTATATTGACGCCTTTTGCTTTTGTTTCGACCAACCGCGAAATTCCTTCGGGGAGTGGTGTTTTTCCTCCGTCTGTGGCTATCAGGGCCGTAAAGACAAGGATTAGCGTGAGGGCGGGAAAAACCAAGGGCATAAACCGAACGAGAATGAGTCCCACGGAAAGGCTCGTTATGGTATAGAACACAAACCGGTTCTGGTTCAAATCCGGAAAAACGAGATAGGGAATGGCGACCAGAACGAGTGCAATGGCCAGGCCCAAGGCTTTGCTGACGATGCGCCAAATTGCAAGGACCGCAGCAACAATCAACAGCAGGAATCCAAGATTAACCCAGTCTTCGTAACCAAACTGGCCTTTGTTCCAGTCTTTAGCGTACCACAGCATGCGCAGTCCCAGAACCAGGCACAGGTACATGCAGGCTCCCGTGATAAATTTCATGGCTGCAGTTCGGTAAACACGCGGCGACCGTGCAGCCTGCGCGATTTATAGTAGTCTTTGTTCAGTTTGTCTTTGACGACTCCGCGACTCGAAGAAGCGTGAAAAAATTCGTCGCTCGAAAAGACAATGCCCACATGCGTGATTTTGGATTGTCCGGGGGAGGCAGAATAAAAGACGAGATCGCCCGCCTGCCAGGGACCGTCATGAGGAACTTTGCTTCCGTATACAGAAGGCGAAACGCGGTCCTGGTTTCCGTGTGGCATCAGCTCGTCTGGCACGCCAATTTTTAGATCCGTGAGAACCTGTTTGGTAAACCCGGAACAATCGATGCCATTTTTAGACATTCCGCCGTAACGGTAGGGCGTGCCCACCCAGGGCTGGATCACGTGGTTAAGCGTTTTGCGGGAAAGAACTTTCCACGGTTTATTTGGATCAATTTCTGGCTCTTCCGTCTCTATTTCCACCTGTACTTTTTTGCGACCTTCGAGGAGTCCCTGTTCCAGATTTTCCCAGTTGATCTGCTTTTGCTGATCCGGATCTGCCACTTCGAGAGTTTCGATGGCCGTCAGGAAATCTTCCAGGCTTGCTCTGTCCCTTGCCTTTACCTGTACCCCTGCAGCGGCAAAAGAACGCTGTGCAAGCTCTCGTTTGCTAAGCGATTTTCCATCAATGGGAAGTTTATCGGCGAACTGTTCAATTTCTTCGCGCATGGCAGCTCTCGGTTTTAGGGCCAAGGCACTGGCACCGGCGTACAGAGAGCTGTTATCGAGTGATTTTTCTTCTGCCAGATCGATGTAGCGGGCGCGGTTTCCTTCGAGATAGCCAGACTGCGCCAGTGTGTTATTGGTGAGCACCATGGTGAGAGCGCGCTCTTTGCTGAGTTCTTTATGAGCATACACGGGAATGAGTTCTTCGGCAGATTCAAAACTGAGACCGGAGTCGGCAATGCCGCGAATGGTGGCAATGGCCCGAGCGGTTTCTTTTGCATCCAGTTTTTCAAACTCGGCCCAGGGAAGAATTTTATCGGCAATGTCAATGGTGGTGTCGTCAATGCCGGACGGAGCAAGCCGTTTCTCTACGTCTTTGGAGATGCGCAGGGCATCGACAGTAGAAAACTTCTTTTTGAGAACGGTTCTCATTTTTTCGGACATGGCCATGGAAGAGGGGGCGGCCTGGGCAGTGGAAAAGTACACCAGCATTGAGGCTGCAAGCAGAAGAGCAAGTCGTTTCATAAGTACAGCTAAACGGCTGCTGGAAAACTGTACAGCAAAAAATCAGCGGTACTGGCTTTTGTCGCCTATGTCAAAATGCATGGGTTGTGGCAGCTTGCGAACAGCAAATAGCAGGGCGAGCACTGTAGAGTAGGTCATAAACGAGAGAACTGACTGCATGGGGGCAGAGAACAGAAGCAGCAGGCCGGCAATGAAATGTACAACAGAAAGAATATATCCTTCCCAAAGGCGAAAACAAAAGGCTTCTTTTGCTCCAATCAATGAATACGATGCCAATAGTCCGCCTGCGAATAGTATCCCAGGGACAGTCAGCAGCAGATTCTCAAAGCCAGTAAATGCAACGACGGTTGCACCCGCGAGAGAAATCGAGTAAACAAGCATAAAAATTTTTTTGAACCGTGAAATGTACAGGTGGATAAAAAATACGGCCAGACCGGTGCCCAGTGCAAACAGGATCAGGGCAGGAGCGATTAGACTGGATGCCGGGTTGGCATGCATCAGGAACACAAGGGTGGCAAGCGATGCAGTGGAAAGGAATACTCCGGATCGGTACAGCAGAACTGTGATGGTATCCCATTGTGTCATTTCCTGGTATTTATGTATGTCTCCCATGGTGTGCCATGCTTCCTGGGCTCGTCCATTTGTCAATGGAGAAAGGGGGTGAGCCCTTCGGGCAGATTTTGTTTGCATGCAGGAGACTCGATAGAGGGGCTCTCGTTCTATTCTACTCTTGCGCCGTTGTGCGAATTCTTTCAGGAATGAGCCTTTTGACAGCCTCAAGGAAACAGGAAAACAATGGGGTGGAACGGCCGCTCTCTAAGCGCGTTATAGTTCCAGTATCCATAATCACGTCGGCCCTGCATGAATCCGGGAAAACTCCGTCGAGCTTTCCCGGACCACGGAGCCTGCGCCGCCAACGGAAATCAAAAAGCCAGATGGGCAGAAAGCGTGACAGCCATGGCATCGCCCGTCAACGCCTGGTCGTAGGTTCCACCAATGGCAACAAAGGGAAGAACAAAATAGGCCCCCACAGAATACTTGGCTTCAAAACCTTCGGGTTTCTGCTCTTTGCCGGTTAAGGGACCAATTGGCGTACCTGGTTCATTAGCACCAATGTTTCCTTCCAGTTTCGCCTGGGCTGTGCCCGTCGCGAGGTATCCCTCTAAACCAGCGACAAGGCTCAATGGAATCAAGGGAATCTGGTAGCTGGCGAGCAGATTCCCTTGGTAGTTGAGCATGCTCCACTCGGTGGTCATGGTGTAGTCGCCGTAGATCCCGCCATAATCTTCTTTGTCGCTAAAGGCAAAATGGCCGTTCATAAAATCCAATCCAACGCCGGCTGTCAGCGTTGGCAGGGCTACCATCTGGAACAGCGTGTAAGAAACCTCGCCGCCAAACGACGTGTTCTGAAAGCTGATGCCCTCCATTTTGAGGTTTACAGGAAAACCAATTTTAGCAGAGACATCTACGGGAAGGCCGGGAATATTGAGGCGTCCCAAAAGGGTGGGGCTGTACAGCATGGGAACGCTTTTGCCAATGGGAAGTTTGGAAGTGTCCTCAATGCTGTTCTCAGGTAGACCACGGGTGAGATCACCAGCAGCAGGAGCTCTCAAAAAGCCAACGCCGCCGGCCACGCCAATGGTAATCAGCTTGGGGCTCTGGGCCTGGAATTCGGGCGCGCCGAGAGTATTGATAAAGGGCATTTCGCTGGCGAGATACTTGGCAAGGTTGTCTCCCAGTTTCAGGAAGTCTTCAGATTCTGTGCTGGCAAACAGGCTGGTGCTCATGAGGCCTGCAAGCGCAATAGTTGTCAATTTTTTCATCGTGTTCTCCTTCTGCACTTCCGTTAGGGGAGTGCGTTAATTTGCGTTTGTCTTTTCTGACCCGCTTTGGCGGAATATACGGCAGAACGGTCAGAGAGACCACTTTTATTGGACGATTGAAAAAGAAAAGTGTAAAAATAAAATATGCCGACCTACGATTACAAATGCAACGACTGCGGAGCCATCTTTGAAGCTGTCCACGGAATGACAGAAACCCCTGTGCTGCAATGCCCCTCCTGCTCTTCGCACAATGTGGAAAAAAAAATGACCTTTGGTGGCGGGATCGTGTTTAAGGGCTCTGGTTTTCACGTGAATGATTACGGGAAAAAGAAGAAGGAGGAGGGCCCTGCGGGCGGCTCTGAATCGCCAAAGGTGGCCACCGATACGGTTAAATCGTCCGGGCATGTCTGCCACGACGGCAACTGCAAGCATTGAGAGAACTTCTAAAAATTAATTTTAACGCTTTCTTCGCGCAGCTTGTCCGACTTCCCTTGCTTGCAATGCGCTAAGTATCCTTTCTTTTGATTAGCGACGGCGCCTCTGCTTCGTTTGTCTCGGCACGCAATGAACAAAATAGGCGCATTGAGCCCGAGTGGCCGGAACCCGCTTGTAGAGCTTAGCCCGAGTGCCGCAATCCGCAGGAGGGTAGTGTATCAAGGGCTCAAGTACTTTCCATGCCAGCTTTTTGCGGATTATGTCACATACTTATGGTTTAGTACCTAACAAAAACGCCCATATTATGTCACATACTTATGGTTTAGTACCTAACAAAAACGCCCATATTATGTCACATACTTATGGTTCAGTACCTAACAAAAACGCCCATATTATGTCACATACTTATGGTTTAGTACCTAACAAAAACGCCCATATTATGTCACATACTTATGGTTCAGTACCTAACAAAAACGCCCATATTATGTCACATACTTATGGTTTAGTACCTAACAAAAACGCCCATATTATGTCACATACTTATGGTTCAGTACCTAACAAAAACGCCCATATTATGTCACATACTTATGGTTTAGTACCTAACAAAAACGCCCATATTATGTCACATACTTATGGTTCAGTACCTAACAAAAACGCCCATATTATGTCACATACTTATGGTTTAGTACCTAAC
>DYKF01000008.1:0-5969 GCA_020722745.1 Caldithrix sp. | reverse complement strand
TGTCACATACTTATGGTTCAGTACCTAACAAAAACGCCCATATTATGTCACATACCAAAGCCTTATTACCTAACGAGCCTGAGGCACCCCATGTGACATAATCCGTCCATGACTGCATCCATGCGGCAGCCCCCACAGTGAGCGTGTAGATGTTCACTGTACGAAGTTGTAGCCCACGCAGTGGGCGTATCAAGATGAGGTGAGGGAAGACTTTTCGCTCCGCCGCTACGCGAACAGAGCTTACTTAGATTCGGAAGCAGCCGCATCGGACGATGAAGATTCTTCCCCCTGCGCTTTATCGTCGGCAAGATATTTGCGGAAATCAAACCCGGAATTGTTTTCGATTTTGTACGGATCGCGGATGGTGGAAAGCAGATTGCCGCGCTCTTTCATGAGCTTCTGCTGGTACAACTGCTGGCGGATCATTTCTACTCCCTGGTCCAGTGGAACGGCTTTGTAGCGCGGATTGGAATTGCGAACCTTGTCCCACGCAGCGAGAGCCTCGGCTTCGGAAATTTCAATTTTGGTTTCACTGAGTTTTTCCATGAGGTACATGTTAGACAGATAGTATGCCCGCAGGTAGCCCAGTTTTGCTTCTACGCCTTCTTTCTTTAGAAAGCCTTTTTTCTCGGCTTCTGCATTGAGAATTTGCATCATCTGGTATTCGTCTGCAAATACATCTTTGCGGAGATTCGCAAAAAAGGCTGCCTGTTGTTCGTTGCCTGCTTTTTCTGGATGACGGATCATGTCTTTGAGTTCTTCAGTGCTGATTTGTCTGCCCGCCATCGTTTGCAGCTGTTCGCGCACGAGAGTCAGGTAGCCCTCATAGGCTGCTTCAAAATCGTTGAGCGTTGTTTTTTTGCCGTCAATATCCCAGATCCAAGGAGATTTATCCTGGCTGCACGATGCAAAACCGAGAAAAGAAAGGGTCAATAATATCCATGTTGTTTTTTTAATCATAATTTCCTCAATCTGACACTCTAAAAAGTCGCTTACCCCTGAGAAGAATTTTTTTTGGAGATTGAGTTTGGGGGTGGCAAAGGCCGAAACTAAACCATGCGCAATTTTCTGTTTGCGGTTTTCCTACATGCGGTTTTTTCCGTATCGGTTTTCAGCAACGGAATCCACGTCGTGCGTCCGGGAGATAATCTTACCCGCATTGCAGCCGTTTACGGTGTGAGCATTTCAGATCTCGTCCAGTGGAATGCTCTGAAATCTGCCAATGATATCCGTGCCGGCCAAAAACTGACCGTGCGCAAGGATGAGAGCACTTCCGCGAAGCTCCAATTTTCTGTCCCCGTGCATGGAAGCATTGCTGTTTCGTATTCTACATCGCGCGATACGCCAAATCCCGGCGTATGGTATTCTGTCCGCAATGGAGCAGAGGTGCGTTCGGCTGCCGCCGGAAAAGTATTGCGCATAGACGAGCTGCGCGGCTATGGCCGCTATATTTTGATTGACCATGGGGGGGGCTGGACAACCCTGTATTCTCATCTCGACAGTATTGCCGTCGAAAAGGGAAGCAGGGTTTCAGAAGGGCAGCTGCTTGGCAGAGGAAAAGGAAGAATTTTTTTCCTTGCCGCTTATCAGGGAAGGCCAGTGAACCCTAACCAAATCCTGTGAGGCATTATGCATTGGGAAATAGCAAACGCGACCATTATTACACCGACCGATACCATACGCCAGGGACTTCTTTCGATAGAAGGGAACCGCATTACAGGTGCATCCGATTCTTCCCGCAAGCAGAATGCTCAGTCATTGCGTATGGATGTTTCTGGCCTCATTGCCTCTCCCGGAATTATCGATGGCCACGATCATCTTCTGGGATCTTACCGGCCGCGCGTGGGAGACCGCAGGCCCTATCTCAACTGGCTGGCCTGGGATAACGATCTCAAGGCTTCTCCCATTTACAAAGAGCGGCAGCAGATTGAATCATCGTATTTATACAAACTTGGTGCATACCGCCATCTCATAACCGGCGTTACCTCCGTGCAGGACCACATTCCCCATTTTGTTCGCGAGCTCTTTGCCTCCGATTTGCCCATTCGCCTGTTAAAAGATTATGCCCTGGCCCACTCGGTTACATCGTTTGCCTTAAAGTGGGGCGACAGCATTGAAAAAGAGCACCAGAAGGCGGTTGATAACAATCTTCCCTTTATAACGCATGGCTCGGAAGGCTTTGACCAGGAAACCATCGATACTGTGAAGACTCTGGCCGAAAAAAACGCTTTGAGTCCGCAAACCGTCATTATCCACGGAATTGCTCTTTCTGATTCTGACATAGATCTTCTTGCCCGCAATAAGTGTTCTGTCGTCTGGTGTCCAGTATCCAATTTGTACATGTTTGAAAAAACGGCTCCCGTAAAAAAACTCTTAGAGAAAGGAGTCAATGTGGTGCTCGGAACCGATTCGCCGATGTCTGGTTCTATCAATATTTTTGAAGAAATAGAAGTGGCTCAAAAGTATTACCGTAAAACTTACGGAGAAACCTTGGACGAAAAAATTCTTTTTGCAATGATGACGACCAATGCGGCCCGCGCCTTTAAGCAGCCCGATCTCGGAAGTCTGCGCGAGGGTGCGCTCGCGGATTTTATTCTGGTAGACGGAGATGCCGGACGTCCCATACAGTCGGTCCTCGACATTAATTACGAAAAATTGATGTTATCTGTTATCGATGGAAAGCCAGTCTATGGCGATCCTGCCTTTGTTTCTTTCTTTGAAGAACTTGACGCAGGCTATCAAAAAGTCATGGTGGCCGGAACTAAAAAAATAGTATCGGGTGATCTGCTTGGTCTTCTCGAAAATGTCCGCAAAGCGGTGCGTTACGAGAAACAAATTGAATTTCTGCCCGTGGAGCCCTGGTAAAATGCCCGTACCGAGAAAATATTCCGCTGGATCTATTATTTACTTTGTCAACGATATTGGCGAGGATATCTTTGTATTGCAGCAGGGCAGGGTCGTTCTTATCTCCACGTCTCTCGATCATAAAGAGGATATCAAGGAAGATGTCCAGAGAGGCGAATTCTTTGGTGTTAAATCTGCCCTGGGCCACTATCCTCGCGAAGAAACGGCTCAGGTACTGTCCGACAGTCTCGTTCTCGTTTTTAAGGTGACCGAGTTTGAAGCCTTTTCCGTAAAAAATTCCCGCATTGTTCTGCAAATGCTCAAGGTTTTTTCTTCGCAGTTGCGCAAAGTCCATAAATCCGTTCGCCAGATTCTTGGAGAAGATTCTGCACTCGAAAGCTCCGTGGAGCTGATGCGCGTTGCGGAATATTATTATCGCCAGAACAAAACGGATCATGCGCTGTATGCCTTTGATGCCTATATTCGCCATTATCCCGATGGGGCCTTTATTGACCGTGCCCGCAGAATGAGCCAGTCCATAAAAAAGGGAGAGCCTTTTCCCCTGGACGTGCCAAAACTCGATGAAGAAATTGAACGAGTGATGGGCCATACAACCATTCGCTTTGGAGACAATTCACAAACCATTCCCTCTGCTAACAGCATGGGCGCAGAGCTTGAGCCGCCGCCCATGGTGGGTTTTGACGATCCCACTCAGGATAACGACGAAAGCCTTGCCGACGTGTATGCGCGCGGTCTCGATTTATTTGCCCAGTCTCGCTTTGCCCAGGCCATTGAGGTTTTTGAACAGGTTTTGCAGACCAAAACTTTGAATGGTGATGCGGAGGCAAAAATTCTGGAAAAAGCTCTGTACGACCAGGGGCGCTCCTATCTTAAAATCTCCCAGAACGATTCAGCTATAGAAAAGCTGTCTCAATTCCTGAAAAAATATCCGCGCAGCGATAACCAGAAAAAAGCCATGCTCTTTATTGCTCTTGCCTACGAGCAAAAAAAGGAAATAGCGCGGGCCGTTGGCATATACGAAAAAGTGGCTCAAATGCCTCCCAAAGACAAAGACTCCATTCAGGCAGAGACAAAGGCCAAAAAGTTGAGGGGTGGCTGATATGCAGATGGGGAACCTTTACAGCAAATTTGGTAAGACATTTAAACAGGGTGAAATCATCTTCTGCGAATTTGAGCCCGGAAACGATTTTTATCTTATCCAGCAAGGGCGCGTAAGAATTACTAAAATTGTAAAAGATAAAGAAAAGACGATGGATATTCTGGGAGCAGGGGATATCTTTGGTGAAATGGCTATTCTCGAAGAACAGCCGCGATCCGCTTCTGCCGTGGCTGTGGATAATGTGTCTGTACTTCATTTTAATCGGGAAAATTTTGTCTCTCTGATGACTTCGCAGCCACAGCTTGCCCACAAGCTCCTCGTTATTTTTTCCAAGCGCATTTACGACGCCAAGCGAAGACTCATGATTCTGCTGTTAGACGATCTACAGGCTAAGGTTGCGGATGTGTTTTTGATGCTGTCCGAAAAGGAACCCAACTACCGCGACCTGCGCCAGATTACTCTGGACGTAAGCCTGGACGGGGTTGCTAACTGGTGTGGAGAACCCGTAGACAAGGTTCAGCAGGTGATCAATCACTGGGTAAAAGTTGGCAAAATGGATTTGTACGTGGATAGAATAGTCATTCACAACCTGAATGACTATAAGCGAATTGTCCAGGCCAAGAGAAAAACTCCCGGCGAATGATCCGCTTTCTCAGAAGGTGCAGAGAGGGAGCCTGCCCTGACACAGTCGTGATTTACCCTGAGTAGGTACCATCGGCACTGTATCGAAGGGTCGAGTGAGTTTACATCGTCAAAGTTTACCCCGAGTGCCATTGCGATGCAATGGTGTACTTGGTTTACATCGTCACGTAGTGGACGAAGTTGTAGCTCACGCAGTGGGCGTATCGTCACGCAGTACATGCAGTAGACGAGGGGAAGGCAAACTTTTTCAGAGCTTACTTAAGCTTGTTGCCATAATTGCCGATATACAGGAAAGGGTACAAATATGAAATCCGGAAAAATCAGCGCATTAGTGCTCTTGCTCGCACTTACAACTCATCCCATCTTTTCGCAGGAAGGTGAAACGCCAGCCAAGGAAAACAAGGGAAAAATTTCATCGGCTGGAGCTGTTTACAGTGAATACCTGGGACTGGAGAATTTTAATTTCTGGAAAAAAATGGCTCCCAGCGGGCGCGGGGAATTTCTCGAGCTGTCTTTTGATATCGTCAATAAAACGGATGTCAATATTCCTTTGAAAATGTATATTGTGGGCTTCCACGAAACCGACGAAAAAATTGAATCTCTCCATAGAAAATACAATGAGTATCCAGTCTGGAGAACTTACGATATGGATGCAGAAAAAAAGAAAATCGTATTTTTTCATAGCATTCCGGAAATAGCCGCGGGCGATGTTTCAGCGTGGAAGGGGAAAGAAGTTCCAGAAGAACAAAAAACTTCGCGTTGGAGAAAACCCGTTTATGAATCTTTTATCGATTACGTAAATTACATTGAACAAAATCCGGATGCAGGAATAGAAATCCCGCTGCAGGGGATGGAAAATACGGAGACCAAAAATCTTCAGTCCGACGTTTACAATGTAGTCAGCAAGTCTCAAAAAACCACGGTTTGGGCGAACCTGTATTCCCGCAGAGCGGCTACCCAGAGGTTTTTCAATCACGTAGGTATTATTCTGTATGATACAGAAGAGAAGAAAGTAATCTTCCGCCAGTTTTACACCATTAACGACAAAATGAAAATTCGGTGATCCGCTGTTGACTCAGGTTTTTTTATTGGCAAGCATTGCCCAGAGCAGTATATTGCAGGGTATGGAAAAGAAAATCAGCAAACAACAGGTTGCTAAAGCGGTTCGCCGCTCGGCTGCCACGGGGGGCAAAACGCCCCCGTCCAGAGTATTGCCCTCTAAAAAAGGGCGTTACAACCGGCGCAAAGAGAAAAGCGTCCCTAAGCGGGACGCTTTTTTTGTAAGTGTAACAAGCTTGCTACTATCTCTGCGTAGATATTAAAAATTCCAACATTATGTCTCATAGCCAAGGCATGTTAGATA
>DYKF01000135.1 GCA_020722745.1 Caldithrix sp. | reverse complement strand
CAAAGCCTTGGTATGTGACATAATGCGGCGGTTTGTGGTAGCTTTGCGATAAGATAAGAGCGGCCAATATACGCAAGCTGAAAGGAAAGAGAAGCGGTTGCCGTTGCGGCGACAAGGTAGGTAGTGTCGGCGAGAGATCCCTGTCTACCTCGCTACGCCTGCGGCTACAACTACGTTCACTTCCCTTCGGCTCACTTCGACAAGCTCAGTGCAGGCCGCTCAGGCTTTTAAGGTATAAAATTGGGTAGGGCATCCTTACAGGGGAAACTCTGAATTGTTTCTGATCTTGCCTTGCGGAACATACAATGAGAACAAATTATTGTTTTTCAAAATTTTCATAATGAGATGTTCACTTTAGAAGACCAGAAATATTTTTCGCGAGAGAAGGGGCATCGAGGCCGTATTTTTTTTCGAGGTCGCTTTGGGAGCCATGATTAATAATTTCGTCGGGATAAGCAAAAGCGTGCAGGGGAGTGGTTTTGTTGTGCTCGGCCAACATGGCAGCGAGGATAGCGCCCAGGCCGCCCTGAATGCTGTGATTTTCGAGAGTGAAAATATATTTTTTACTTTGAATGCGTTTTAGGATTCCTTTTTCGTCAAGCGGCTTCAGGGAGAGCAGGGAGACCACCTCGAGTGAAATTCCTTTTTGGGCGAGCAGTTTTGCAGCGCGCAGTGCAGTTTGAACGGTAAAGCCTTCGCAGAACAGGACGGCGTCGCTGCCTTTTTTGCGGACTACTGCTTTCCAGGGAATTATGGTTTTGGCTTTTGCGCTTTGCAGGAAAGCTGCATCGGCGGAGCCCCTCGGGAAGCGGACGGCTACGGGGTGTTCCGTGTAGCTGGCCATAAAGTGGAGCATGGCAACGAGTTCCTCTGCGTTTGATGGCGAGAGAATGCGCATGTTTGGAATGCTGTTTAGAAAGGCAATGTCGTACAGGCCGTGGTGGGTCGCTCCGTCTGCGCCTACGGGCCCTGCTCTGTCAATGACGATTCGCACCGGAAAATTCATAAGGGCAATATCGTGGATGAGCTGGTCGTAGCTGCGTTGTAAAAATGTGGAGTAAACGCACAGATAGGGTGAGAGACCTTTTTTGGCAAATGCTCCGGCGAGTGCTGTTGCATGGCTTTCCGCTATTCCTGTATCAAAGAATCTGTTTTTATATTTGTCGGCAAAGGCGGTGAGTCCGGATCCTTCTGTCATGGCCGGTGTAATCGTAACGACATCTGGATTTGTCTCCGCAATGACGGCGAGGGTTTCTCCGACAAAGCGGGAGAGTGGCCAGTGAATTTGTGCGGGTTCATCTTCGCGGCCTGGCACAAAGGGGGCTACCCCGTGGTACTTGGTTGGATTGGATTCTGCGAATGAGTATCCTTTTCCTTTTTGGGTGACCACGTGGAGCAGGGTGGGGGAGCGCATTGTTTCGCGCACTTTCTGGAGTAGTTTAACGAGTTTTATGACATTGTGTCCGTTTACGGGACCAATGTAGCGAAAGCCGAGTTCTTCAAAAAACTGGTGTTCTGTGTGAATACTTTTCAGACTTGAGTAAAACCTTCGGATTTGTCTAAAAATGGGAGGTCCGATGAGAGGGATATAGAAAAGAGCTTTCATACTCCACCATCTCCACCGTGCATAGAAACGGTTAGTAATAAGGTTGCTTAGAGTAAAGCTAAGGGCTCCTACATTGCGCGAAATGCTCATTTCGTTGTCGTTGAGAATAACCATGAATGGCGTTTTGAGAAACCCTGCATGGTTCATGGCTTCTAACGACATGCCATTTACAATGGAAGCGTCTCCTGTTATGGCAAGGACAAATCTTTTTTTATCTGGATATTTAATCTGGTTGGCAATGGCCTCTCCGAGAGCCTGGCTGATAGAGGTTCCAGCATGTCCAACATTATAGGCGTCGTGTCTGGATTCGCTTATTTTGGGAAATCCGCTGATTCCGTTTGTCTGGCGGATTGTTTTTAGCTGCTCGCGCCGACCGGTTAATATTTTGTGAGTGTATGTCTGGTGGCCAACGTCCCAGCAGAAGGTATCTTCGGGAGTATCAAAGACATAGTGCAGAGCCAGCGTGAGTTCTACGACTCCGAGGTTGGACGAGAGGTGGCCGCCAACACGGCTTACCGTTCCAATGAGATATTCCCGTATTTCGGCTGCGAGGGTGGGCAGCTGTTCCAGAGGGATTTTCTTGAGATCGGCTGGAGATTCAATTTTTTCCAGTAACATCAGTATCTGCAGGCTAGTTCATAAATCAGCACTGGGATGTCATCTATTATAGGATAAAAAATTTTGTCTACGGATTCGATGTAACCGGCGGTGAATGGCTGGTTGACTGGTTCACCGGCTATATTGTTCAGCCTGGATTGTTCGATTTCTTTATTTATTCTTTTGAGAAGTTCCTCCGGGGCATCTTGAAGCGGCCTTTTGCTTTTGGGGCAAAGAAGAATTTCCGTGGGGATTTTGTCCATGACCGATGTTTGAGTTTTTTTTCCCGGCGTCAAGGCCTTAGCCGTGCTCAATCTGGAACGCAAGTCGCTGCTTGGTGATAGATATGAATTTGCTTGACGTTTTGTATGTAGGGATGCTACGAACGATGTATGCGTACAGCGGTTGAGATAGACGATGATTTGATAATGGAACTGGAAAAACAGGCCTCAAAAGCAAAGGTACCTTTGTCGAGGGTTCTAAACACTGTACTCCGCGAGGCAATGGCTGATGGTGGCAAAGAGCATTATATTTTGCCCGAATTTTCACTGGGTTCAACTGATGTGGATCTGGTGAAGGCTTTAGAGTTATCTGCTTCGTTAGAGGACAAACAGCTACAATCTAAGTAACCTCTGAAAAAGTCCCTCCGTGGACTTTTTCAGACCGCAAAACCCAGGCAAAGCCTGCTGTTTTGCTCCATTTTGCTGCGAAAACGTGCGTTTTCTTCGCAAAATGCCGGTCCATCCATGGACCGGCAGTAAGCTCTGAACCTTTTTCAGAGCTTACCTAAATTAGAATCTATTGAATGATTATTCCTGATATCAACGTTTTACTGTATGCGATAAATAAGGACGCCCCGATGCACGATCAATCGAGGCGTTGGTTGAATGGTGTCTTTAATGGCAGTATACCGGTAGGGTTACCCTGGATAGTGATTCTCGGTTTCATTCGCATAATTACAAATACGAAAATATTTAAGTCTCCGATCAGTATGGATTTAGCCGTTGGAATCGTTTCAGACTGGTTGAGTCTTGAAAATGTAGAGATTATCAATCCGGGGGTAAGATTTTGGTTGATCTATCGGGAATTACTCAAAACCAGTGCAATGAACTCGAATTCTACGAGTGATATATTTTTAGCAGCACTTGCCTTAGAAACCAAGTCTATTCTGTTTTCTTATGATACTGATTTTGCTAAAATAGAGGCATTAGATTGGAAAATCCCTCCCAAATTAACAGAGCCTTAGCCGTGCTCAATCTGGAACGCCAGGCGCTGCATGTCCTCTATCATGGTGGCGTGATTGTGGGAGGACTGCAAAAAGCGGGCTATGTACTCGCGGTCGCTGCCACGGTTTGCGGTTGTGCCGGCGCAGGTGTCGTATTCGCGCGCATACAGCAACCCCAGAAAAACGCCACCTGGTTTTTTTACGGCAAGATCTGGATTGGCATAGAGAAAGCTGGTAGAGGCAAGGGAGAGGGCCTCGGCGGGATACCCGCTGAGAGTCTTAGACAAAGTGTTCTCCACTTCGCGCGTAAAAATAGTCTTGAGGGATTCACTCGTTAGTTCAGTGATATTTACTTTGTCGTTCGAAACGCTGTCGTATTGCTGCGGCAGATAGTAAAAGGGAAGAAGCAGAGCCGTTGCTTTTACGAATTCCTTGAGATTGGATGCATCAAATCCGTGGCGCCAGATTCGGAATAATGTATTGTACATGGGATCTTTGGCGGCAGCGGATGCCAGAATATATTTGTCTATTACTCCAAACCGGAAAAGTTCGAGAACCGCCTGCAGAGCCCGCTGCAGTGCGGGATGCGAAATGGAATCGCGGTATAGAGACATGATCCCTTCTGTCGTTTTGGAACGGTCTACTTTGATATTGAATTCTACGAAAGGCGAAAAATCTACCCTGGCTATTGCATTCTTTTCGAACTGTTCTAACAGCAGCCTGGAAGAGTGCGCCTCTATGGCGGCTTTTAGAATTTCGAGAGCTTCTCGCCCGGACAAATGGGAATATAGTTCCATGGTCATCATGGCATGCCTCATTCGCTCTGGATGCTTTTTCAGAAAATCGATGAGATAGGCCTGCTTCTGAAAAATATTGAGTTTTTCAAGGTTGGGGTTGGCAAAGAGTCTGTTGATAAATTCAACGAGCATTGCTTTATCTGCCTGTTTTCATGAAAGCGTCAAGCACTATTGTGTGTTTGGTTTTGGCCATTTATCAATTACAGTGTCTAAATACTGAAACACGCCATCGAGCTGGCTGTACATTAAATGAATGATGAGCGGAGATGTCATTCCGAGGACAATAAATCCGATTAAAATCTTGGCAGGAAAACCGAGCATGAGAATATTCATTTGGGGTGCTGCTTTCGATAATATACCCAGCGCAACCGAGACGAGAATCAGAGTTCCCATTACAGGCATGGCAATCTGTAAAGCAATCAGGAACATGAGTCCGCTTAACAGAGCGAGAAAGTCGAATAGGCCCTGGTGGATATTGCCAGAAAGAAAAAAAGTGCCTGGCAGCATGGGGATTTTTTCAAAAGAGTAGGTAACAGCAGAGATGAGATGCAGATGCGAGCCACTGATAAAAAAAACATACATGGCCATAAGGTTTTTAATGGTGCCAAGCAAAGGCAGAGAGATCTGTGACATGGGATCAAAAACTTCGCTGATACCGAAGCCCATCTGTACGGAAAAAAATTCGCCGGCCATCTGAAACGCGGTGAAAACCAGAGTAACCGCAAATCCAATAAAAATACCGACGATAGCCTGTTCTATTAAAATAGAAAAATAACGGGTTTCAATGTTGGCGTAAAAATCGGGAGGCATGGGAATGACAGGTGTCACCATGGCGGCAATCAGAAAGGATAGAGCGACCCGCATAAAAAATCCAAAGCTTTCAGAACTATAGGCCGGCGCCGTAGAAAACATGGCGAGCAGCCTGGCAAAAAAAACAGAGAAAACCTGAAACTTGAGGGCAAAGATTTCCATCTTAATATTTGGCTATAAGGGATAGAATGTCGCGGGTATAGTCGAGCATGCTTTGAATCATCCACGAGGCAAGCAGCACGATAGTGATGAAAGTGGCAATTACTTTTGGCACAAAAGTAAGGGTCTGTTCCTGTATACTCGTCGTTGTCTGAATAATGGAAATAATTAGACCAACGACCATCCCGACAATTAATATTGGAGCGGACAGTTTAATGGTAAGCCAGATGGCGTCTCTCAGGAGCGTAACTACATCTGCTTCTGTCATGAGTAACTCCTTACAATCTCATAGGTCAGGAGGGTCCAGCCATCTACGAGAACGAACAGAATAATTTTAAAGGGCAGAGAAATCATAACGGGGGGGAGCATGATCATACCCATGGACATCAATGTGGAGGCTACGATCATATCGATCACAAGAAAAGGTATGAACAAATAAATCCCGATAATAAATCCCTTTTTAATTTCTGTCAGCATAAAGGCGGGAATCAGAACCATCATGCTTACTTCATCTATGTTTTTTGGGCGCTCCGCTTTAGAAAGTTTAATGAACAGGGCCAGTTCGCTCACGCCTTCTTTGCCAATCTGTTTAATCATGAATTTGCGAAGCGGCTCGGCAGAGCGTTCAAAAAAAGCCTCGTTGCTGATTTTGGCATCGAGATAGGGCTGTAGCGCCTTTGTGTTAATTTCTTCAAATGTGGGGGCCATTATAAAAAAAGTAAGAAAGATGGCCAGAGATACCATGACCTGGTTGGGAGGCATGTTCTGCAGAGACAGCGCGCGCTTAATAAAATCGAATACAATGATGATTTTAGTAAACGAAGTGAGCATGAGAATAATGGCAGGCGCCATGCTGAGCAGAGTCAGCAACAGAAGTATCTGAACAGCAAGCGCTACGTCTTGCGGCGATTCTGCCTGCGTAATATTAAAATCTATTTTGGGAATTGGAATTTCCTGGCTTTGTGCAGCCCAAAAGGGGACCAGCAGAAAAGCTAAAAGAATAAGTCTTTTCATTTGTCCTCTCCGTCTTCACCAAACAGATTTCTTTCGGAACGAATTTTACGAATTCTGCCGGTCGATTTTGAGCGCATCGTTTCAAAGTCTTCGGGGGGCGGTGGCTCTGGAGTCATGGTTGGTTTCAGGAAGCTCTTTATGCCTTTGCGGACAGAAGCGGATAGTTCCAGCAAAAAATCCGGCGGCGGATTATCTGCGTCTTTTTCGGCGTCTAACAGAATCTGGTCCATTCTGTGCTTGTCGCTGATTTCTGCGAGAAGGCTGATATTGGAGTCGGTAACGCCGAGCAGCAAAAGGCGACCGCCCACCTGAACAATCTGGAGCGATTTATTGGCAGACAGTGGATGCGAGACGAGCACTTTTATCGAATGAGATTTGTGGTCGGGAAGATTTTTACGGAATAGCCACGCTTTGTAGATCAAGTAAAAAACGCCAATCAGGAACAGCAGTACCACGAGGGTGCGCAAAATCTGGGCAGCCCAGTTTGTTTCCTGTCGGGCTCCAAAAGCGGGATCGCCTTCTTCGTCAAGTTTTTGCTGAAGAATCTGGTTGAGCTCTTCCAGCGAATCCGGAGATTCTTTTTCGGTAGAGGGTGCAGAGGAAGAATTCTCAGGAGACTGTGCCCAACCGGGAATAAATGTGAACATTAGAAGGATGAGCAGGGTCGCTCTCATAATGCGACATAATCCAACCCTATGCGGCGGCAAGCCTTTTTTGAGCAATCAATA
>DYKF01000134.1 GCA_020722745.1 Caldithrix sp. | reverse complement strand
GGGTTGCATACACGTTCCTAACAAAAAGCTTGACGCAGCATCTCCAGATTGAACGCTTAACAACCGGAGTAATTCGGAATCGGGCCGTGGCGCAGTGGTAGCGCACACGTCTGGGGGGCGTGTGGTCGCTGGTTCAAATCCAGTCGGCCCGAAAATCCATGGGATTCTCTTTTTACAATACAATGGCGCGGGAAACCGTACCTTTTACTCCCCGAGAAGAAGGCGTGGTCCGCATTTATTCGTGCGGACCAACCGTGTATAACTACGCCCACATTGGCAACTTTCGCAGTTACATGTTCGCAGACATTCTACGCAAATCTTTGCAGTTAGGCGGTTACCGCGTGGAGCATGCTCTCAACATAACCGATGTGGACGACAAAACTATACAGGGAACTCTGCAGGAAAGCGAGGGCGGGCTTGAAAATCTGCGCAGTTTTACGGATAGATATACCCAGGCTTTCTTTGAGGATCTTCGCTCCCTCCATATTGGGCCCTTTGAACACCATCCGCGTGCAACGGACAGCATACCAGCCATGGTGGATCTGGTGCAGCGCATTGAGGCTTCTGGCCTCACGTATACGCACGACGGCTCTGTGTATTTCTCCATTTCCAAAAAGAAAGACTACGGTAAATTATCCAAAATAGATTTGTCCTCTGTTGTCAAAGGCGGGCGCGTTGCCTCGGACGAGTACGAAAAGGAAGACGCCAAAGATTTTGTTCTCTGGAAGGCAGAAAAGCCAACCGAAAAAATCGCCTGGGATACGCCCATTGGCAGGGGAAGGCCAGGCTGGCATCTCGAATGTTCCGCCATGATCCACCAGATTTTTTCTGGCCCCATAGATATCCATACAGGCGGCGTAGATCTCATTTTTCCGCACCACGAAAACGAAATAGCCCAAAGCGAGACCGCCTATAACGAACCTCTTGCCCGTTACTGGATGCACTGCGAGCATTTGCTTGTAGACGGGCAGAAAATGTCTAAATCGAAAGGCAATTTTTATACCCTGCGCGATCTCCAGAAAAAGGGAAACAGTAGTGCGGCCATCCGCTATCTTTTCTTATCTGTTCACTACCGCCAAAAAATGAATTTTACGGCAGATGTTTTAGAGCAGAGCCAGGCTGCCGTGGATCGGTATCTTTCTACCATTGCAAGACTTCAGGAAACCGCTGCTGTTTTGGGCACGGAATTATCTTCAGAAAGGGTCGCGCAGTTTCAGAAAGAATTTTTGGAGAATCTTGAGGCAGATCTCAATACGCCGCGCGCTCTCGCCGTCGTCCACGAAGCAATTCGTTTTGCAAATCATTCCATGGATCAGGGTATTACAGAGCAGGGCAGGGAAATGCTGCTTGCTCTGTTTCAATACTTTGACAGAGTGCTTGCTCTCTCGGAGTATTCACAAAAGGATTCTGTTCCGTCGGAATTAGAAGAGCTTGCCCGGCAGAGGCAGCAGGCACGAGCAGACAAAAATTTTGCTCTGGCAGACGAGCTTCGCCAAAAAATCCAGGAAGCGGGGTACGAAGTGCGCGATACGCCCACGGGCCCTAAACTGGAGAAGCTCTAATGCCTCTGTTTCATGGAATGCATGCCGTAGAGCAGCTTACCGATAAAACCGGTTTTCTCGAGGGAGATATTCTGTATCTCGCTCGCAATGCCAGCCACCCCCGTCTGGTTAAAATGATCACCAAAGCAAAAAGAGCGGGCATTAGTATTCGTTATGAAAACTATAAGCGACTCGAAGAGCTTTCGGGCACCAGAAACAACCAGGGCATAGTCCTCGAAAGAGAATCAGCAGAGGAAATTGTGGAACTGCCAGAAGACGAAGTTTTTGGCATGACTTCCGGAATTATTCTCGCCCTCGATGGAATAGAAGATCCAGGAAATCTGGGAGCGATCGTCCGCACGGCAGCGGGAATGGGTGTGTCTGCCATTGTATTGCCCAAAAAGAAAAGTGCTCCAGCTGGCGGCATTGCCCTAAAAGCTTCTGCGGGAGCCATGCTCCACCAGCCATTTTGTTTTGTTCCTGGCATTTCTTCTTTTCTCCAAAGAATGCGGGAGAAAAACCCGGATGCCTGGATTGTCACAACGGCTTCTAACGGAAAAATTCTCACACTAAAAGAAGCCGCCCGCCTCAGAGAAAGGGCGGGAGTTCTCGTTCTGGTTTTAGGTTCAGAGGGACAGGGTGTAAGCAGACTGGCACGAGAACGTTCAGATGAGGTGCTGAGTCTGCCGATAAAAGAACCTGTAGAAAGTTATAATGTCTCTGTCTCGGCTGCCATGTTTCTTGTCTTATTAATCGCAGAATAAATCCGGGAAAAGAGCAAGGAATTGTATGAAACAAAAACTCGTATGGTACAAAACAATCAAATATAAGACAGTCCTTATTGGTACCCTTATTGTAGCCTCGGCTGTTTTTTCTACCGTTTTGTATTTTTTAACGGCTTTTCCCAGAAAATTATCCAAGACAACTCTTGCCCTCCAGGATTCCCTTGGCGCTGAAATCCAGTCCACCATAAAAGTCTCTGCAGAGTCTCTGAAATCCGGGGTTCTTTCCATTGCTGCCAATTCGCGCATATCTGCTTTGTTTGCAGATCGCAATCGCGATGCGTTATTTGCCGAAAGTTTACCTGTCTGGGAAATTCTGAAATCGCAGGGTGGCATTGTGCAGTACCAGTATCATACGCCTCCGGCAACGAGCTTTTTGCGCATGCACGATCCAGCCAAATTTGGCGATGACTTGTCTGGATTTCGCCACACCGTTACCGCTGCGAACAGTCGCAAAGAATTGGTTACGAGTATAGAAGTCGGGGTGGCCGGTATTGGCATGAGGTCAGTGGCTCCTGTATTTTCACGTGATTCGCATGTGGGGACGGTAGAAATTGGAGAGGATCTTACAAAATTGTTAATTGATATTCCTCAAAAGAAATATGGCGGGAACTGGTATTTATATACGGCTGACATGCGCGGGCGCTTTGCTTCGCATTACAAAGTGATAGATCCAAACATGATAGCGGTAGAACCAGACAGCCTGTTAAAAGAGTATGGAACGGCTATCACAGAAATCGTATCGGGAATGAATAAAGCTGACGAAACAGTGTATTCTCTGGTTCCCTTGCGCGATTTTTCGGGCAAAACGGCAGCTATCATTTTATTCGTCCGGAAAACGGATTTTTTTGCCATTATTCGCAAAGGTGTTTTTGTGAGCCTTGTGGTTGGCTTTCTATATATTGTCATTGGTTCATTTCTATTTTGGGCTGGCAGCAGTGCTGTATTGCGCCCTGTCAGTGAAATTCGTTCCCATGTTCAGGAATTTGGCAAAGGAAATTTATCCACGCCCATGCCAAAGCGCTGGCAAAACGAAGTAGGGCTCATTGCATCGGACCTCGAAAAAGCGCGCGTAGAGATGCGTTCCATGGTTCAGGAAATTCGCACGCTCTCTGGTGAGATGAATGATATTTCCGGAGTGGTTGGCTCTTTATCCCAGGGACTTTCTCAAACTGCTACGGAGCAGGCCGCCACGGTAGAGGAGATAGAAGCTTCTACCGCAGAGATTCAAAATATCACAGAGAAGACGGCAGAAAACTCTGAGCAGACAGACTATCTTGCCCACGAGGCAAATGAGGTGGCTGTACAGGGCGAGCTCACTATGAAGGAAACCGCTGAACTGCTGCATACGATTATAGAAAAGATGAAACAGATCGACGATATTTCGGATCAGACAAATCTTTTGGCGTTAAATGCAACTATTGAAGCAGCGCGTGCCGGAGACAGCGGGCGTGGATTTGCCGTGGTTGCGCTGGAAGTGCAGAAGCTTTCCGAACAGGCAAGCCATGCCTCGGCGGAGGTCGGGAAGCTTTCAGCGCAGTCTGTTGAGGTCATGAACCATACGAGCGAGTTCTTTGCACAGATTCTTTCCACCGTTCGTAAGACGGCGGAACTGGCAGACCAGACTCGACTTTTAACAGCTGAGGAAAAGAGCGGGGCAGCAGAAATTCATCTTGGCATGCGGCAGTTTGCAGAGACAGTGCAGAATACAGCGGCCACGTCAGAAGAGCTTTCTGCAACAGCCGAAAACATGATAGAAAAGGCAAGAGAACTCGTGGATCGGGTATCCCGGTTTACTATCTAACAGGTTGTTGAAAAAGTGCCTCCGTGGACTTTTTGCCTGCGGCTTACGCATTTACCCTGCGGGCACAGCCCGCAAAAGCGCGGGGCGAAAACTACGACATCCTTGTCGTTTTTTCCGCGTTTTGCCGTCCGTGTACCGGTTAAGAAGGCTGTTGTTTTTTAACAGCCTGCTAATGACAGGGGGCTTTGCGTTCTTGCCGGCAGGGAAAAGCTTTTAGCCATAGCCAACGCTGGCTACAATTATTTCAGTTCGGTTTCGTGAACACATGGTTATTATTGTACTGCGAAATCAGGTTTTACAATTGTGAATAGAGCTTTCATTAAGAATTTTCCAGTATGAGCGGGAAAATATTGATTGACGGCGGGTCTGCTTCTTTCAGTCGTACCTACACCGGGATGTAGCGCAGTGGTAGCGCATCTGCTTTGGGAGCAGAGGGTCGTTGGTTCAAATCCAATCATCCCGAATACCCTTCCGCATGTGGGGGAAGCATCCCTTATCAGCAGGATTATTTCCGCGAAGGGAAAAGCGCCAGTAGCTCAGCTGGATAGAGCACCGCCCTTCTAAGGCGATGGTCAGAGGTTCGACTCCTCTCTGGCGCAAACCGAAAGGTAATGGTGGATGTAGCTCAGTCGGTAGAGCTCAAGTTTGTGGCACTTGCGGTCGCGGGTTCGATCCCCGTCGTCCACCCAGGCGAGCGTGGTGAAATTGGTAGACACGCCAGATTTAGGTTCTGGTGCCCATGGTGTGGGGGTTCAAGTCCCTCCGCTCGCAACTAAGAAAAAAAGTTTGACGGTCTAAGTCAAAATTCTTTTCTGGAGTATAACGCGGGAATAGCTCAGTGGTAGAGCACCTCCTTGCCAAGGAGGGGGTCGCGGGTTCAAGTCCCGTTTCCCGCTCATAGCGCGGAATACTGAAGCCTCAAAAATGTATCAATTTAAGTAAGCTCTGATAAAGTTTTGCCTTCGGCTCGCTTCGCGTTCAGAGGTTACTTCCGGTCCAAGGATGGACCGGCATTTTGCGGAGAAAACGTATGTTTTCACAGCAAAATGGAGATAGTCAAAATCTTGTTCAGATTTTGACTTCCCAGCCAGAAAATCCCTTCCGGGATTATCTGGTCTGTGAAAAACAGCTGGCTTTGCCAGGGTTTTGCGATCTGAATGCGTAGCAAGCCGCAGGCAAAAAGTCCACGGAGGGACTTTTTCAGAGGTTACTTAAGTTTGTCTGACAGCTAACTTAAAAGTACAAATTAAATATTTTTTACAAAGTTTTTTATTTGTAGAGGAATCCTTATGATGAAAGCAATTCGGTTCCTTTGTTTTGCTTTCGTATTGGTTTCTTTTGCCTCCTGTAGCAGGCATTCCAAACAGTTCAATTTTGTTCTCCCGGTTTCTTCGTTGCCGGGCAGCCGTGATCCCGTTCAAATGTTGGACGAGGCCTCAGCCATTTATTCGGGTTTTGCCATGCGCGGCCTGTATAAAACGGATGTAACCGGTCGCATAGTTCCTCAAATTGCCTCTGAAAAAATGACAGCGAGGGGGTTGGTGTTCGGGACTGCTTTGCGCTCTGCACTATTTACCGATGGAACCACTGTTTCTCCTGCCGATGTTTTATATTCTCTGCGGCGGTTGCAACAGTCTGGCAGGCAAACCTGGATTTTGGATGGTGTGCAAACTATACGCTCTGCTGGCGACCGAATCGAGTTTGTTACGGACGGGACTATTTCGCCCGAATCTTTAATGGCAAGGCTGACTCTTCCGGCTGCTGCTATCTATAACCAGCAAAGTCATTCTGCTGGAGAATTTGTCTTTAGCGCTCCCTTTCGGGAAATTTGGCGAAACAGCGACAGCATTGTTTTCCAGCACTCATCTGGAAAATCGCTCCAGCTTTCTATGCACGCTTCGCCAGCATCTGCCTATTTTGCCATGAGAAGAGGCCTTGTTAGCGCGTATATGCCACAGGGGGCTTTTCGCAGAATGCCCGTAGATTCGCGATACACATTTCAAGGCTACACGGGTGAGACTGTTCTCTATGCTGCGATAGTGTCAGGTAATCATGCTTGCTTATCTCAAAGAGAGTTTCGTCTGCAATTGCGACAGATTTATCCAGCCGAAAAAATTTTTTCCAATACGTTTCAGAACAGCTATGTAATGGCAGCGTTTCCCGTTCCTAACAGTTATAAGGGCTCGATTAAGGTGTCCAAAGAGTCCCAGCCTGTAACCTCCCGCGCATTGCCTGCCTGCAGAGAGACAATCGATTTGTATACGACGACAGATCGTGACCGACAGGCCATGGCACGCGTTCTGCAGGATATACTTTTGCGGGAGAATATCCCTGCGAGAATTCGAATTCTCGATTTTCAGGCTCTCAAAAAGAGTAATGCTGCGGGTCTTCCCGGAATCTACTTTTTGAAATGGGTGAGTGACTATCCACACCCTGAAAACTTTCTGATTCCTTTGTTTCATTCCAGGCAGTCTGGTGGAGGGGGCAACCGATCTCATTTTCGCAGTCCTCGAATGGACGCTTTGTTGGAAGAGTATGCCCGTACGGGCAAAGCCACGCTTTTTATACCAATGCAGCGCATTCTGGAGGAGGAAACCCCATGGCTGTTTACTGCCCATGAAATGCAGGCTGTGTATCTTCTGCGGGAACTTCCTGTAGAGATTCCCATCCTGCCGAATGGCTGGGGAGAAGCCGTGGACAGTTTATGGAAGAACCCTGTCATTGGAAATTAGCTCTGTTTGTGAAGCTGCCAACGTAGTCGACAGATCGCTTTGAATTTGCCGCTAAGCTAAAAATTCACTTTTTTTCGCAATTTCGCAAAAATTTTCCAGAATTG
>DYKF01000409.1 GCA_020722745.1 Caldithrix sp. | reverse complement strand
TGCAAAATCCGGGAATATCTTTGTATGCCATTTTTTCACTGTCAAAGGCCGCCTGCGCCGAAGGCAGGCAGGCTCCTCTCCATGCGTGGTAGGTATCGGCAATCTTTTTAATCTCCTCGTTGGTTAATTCACGATGACGTCTATCGACCATCACCTCCATTTTACGGGCATCTATAAAAAGAATTTCTCCCTGTCGGTTTCTGAATTTATTATTCTTTTTGTCGCGGGCAACAAACCACAGGCAGGCAGGAATCATTGTATTGTAAAACAATTGAGAAGGCAGAGCTATGATGTAATCTACCAGATCTGCCTCCACAATATTTTTTCGGATTTCCCCTTCGTTAGAAGTCATAGAGCTTAAAGAGCCATTGGCAAGCACAAATCCAGCTATGCCTGTTGGTGAAAGGTGGTGGATAAAATGCTGTATCCAGGCAAAGTTTGCATTGCCTTTTGGCGGAACGCCATACTTCCAGCGCACATCTTCCCTGCCGAGTATATCTTTGCTTTTATTTTCTTTATCACCAAGTCCAATGGTTGCAATTAAATCAATGAGTTCTCCCAATCGTTGTTTGTTTAATGCAGGGCGGGCGTATATTTTTGGCAACACTCCTTTAAGTGAAGCGTTATCTTTTTCAATGGCATCCATGGCATTATCGATGATCTGGCCAATGTTTGGGTTTTTTGCGTTTGCAAGCAGGTATTCTCAACGGGCTTCCTTTGGCACCCAGAAAACCCTTCTTGAAATATATTCGTCTTTATCTTCAGGATCGGAGTACAGTTCATCTTCCTGCCTGTGCGTTGCACGCAGACAGGTTATTTCATTATAAACTTCTTCAAACGCATCTGAGATATATTTGAGAAAAATCAAGCCAAGCACTACATGCTTGTATTCGGCAGCATCCATGTTGCTTCGGAGTTTATCTGCCGTCTGCCATAAGGTTTGTTCAAAGCCTAAGTTTGCACCGTTTGAGTGAGCCATATTTTTATTTTAATTTGTCACGCTTATTGGTCAAGTCTAATTTACGTTTCTCTGAGAAAAGCAGATTGCCTGTAATATAGTAAATATATCCCCCGCTAAGCATACAAGTACTCTGTTACAAAAATATCCTTAA
>DYKF01000408.1 GCA_020722745.1 Caldithrix sp. | reverse complement strand
GTAAAAGCGAAATTCCTGAGCCTCTGCGAAAATGTCAACATGCTCTGAATCTTTTTATTATAGCCGATAATCTGATAGCAGATTTTGCGACCGGTTTTTACGATCAGGCAGGGGATGTTGATAAAGGTGTTCACAAACCGTTTGAATTCCATGCGGACAATAGCCTTACCCAGAGGGCGATACGGTATCAGCAACCCATACCAGATTTTCAGACTCCAGGCCATCGAGGCGATGACCATATATGCCCAGTTGGAAATCAAAGTGTCCGAAGGCGCCTGGATCGCTCTGGCGCCATTTTTCAACTGTTCGATATCGTTTTCGTGGTCAGCCCGATCTCGGTAAAATTCGACGATCTCTGACAGGGAGCTGATTTCATCGTTGGTGATGTAGAAAAAATACCGAACATCATCAAACAGGGTAAGATTACCTTGGATGACCTCGAGCTTCTTCTTTAAAACGATCATCCTGTACGTCTTTTCACATTTTCCAGGCTGATAAGGAAATTCAGCCAGATATTCCGATTCGGTTTGAATCTTCTTGAATTTACGTTTTCTGATCACTTGATCTTTGACATTTTCCGGTCGTTTGCGTTCTTTGGTTTTGACCGTATACTTCCTTTCTCTTTCAAAAAGCGCCCATTGCGACTCCAGGATATTATTCGCAATATTAACCAAATTGGTCCTGGCATCCATTCCGAAAACAAATCTGCAGCGCTTATCCCAACGGTCAAAATTGCCTGTCAGACTGAAATCCGTATCTCCTCTCACCGATACTTTTTCAAAAACATCCGATACCAGTTCCAAGGCTTTATCAATCCAAAGGGCGGAACCGCTGTGTGAAGGAACATTGCCCGGCCGGTTGACAAGATACAGAGGTTCTCTTGTGGCAGCCAATGAAAGTACCAGGGGATGATACCCCCACTGACCATTGTAGGAGATATCCATCCCCCCTTTACATTCACCCGTAGTTGCATTGATGGTGCCATCAATATTTAAAATGGCCTCTTTTCGGAAATTCGACGATTGTTCAAGCCAGACCTTTTTTCGAATATCATTTGCAATATCCATCAACAGGACAACATCCTTCTCTTCGAATCGTCGAAGATAATCCCCT
>DYKF01000133.1 GCA_020722745.1 Caldithrix sp. | reverse complement strand
AAGTCCACGGAGGGACTTTTTGCCTGCGGCTCGTTGCACGTTCAGAGGTTACTTAGATAAAACAACGCGCCCATCCCTATAGCGGCCAGAAAAACCCATTGCGTGAACCGAATGACCGGAATCTTGAAAACTGTTTTGGACGTTCCCAGAGAAAGCCACAAAGCAAGAAAAGAAAGACCCAGAATAATGAGGAAGCCGCCTGCCTCTCCGTTAAACAGCATTCCCAAAATTACGAGAACCGAAAATGCCATTAAATACGCTGGTCGCGGAAAATGTATGTATGCAGACACAAACAGGGCAGAGAACAACGCAGACAGGACAACCGACAACATTTCAATTGGCATTTCTGGTCTCTCCTTTTCTGGAGCTGGTTCTTCCTTCTACCCTGTTTTTTCCACTGTGTTTGGCCTTATAGAGCATCTCGTCGGCTGCAGAGACGATTTCGTTAGACAGCTCGCCCTTTTTCCATTGCGCAACTCCAAAGCTTGCCGTTACTCTGCCTGGACCTTCAAAGCGTGCCTCCTCGAGCCTTTTGCGCAGTTTTTCTGTGTACCCCATCGCAGCTTTAAGATTTGTCTCTGGCGATATGATAATAAATTCTTCGCCGCCCCATCTGCCTGCAAAATCAATCGGCCTCAGAGATTCTCTGATAAGGGCTGCAATATCCCGGATCACTACGTCTCCCGTTACATGCCCGTACGTATCGTTAATAGACTTAAAGTTATCTATGTCCATCAGGATTACAGTGAGCGGATGACTGCTCCTTTGAGCACGGCTGATTTCGTATGTCAGCGTTTCGTCAATTTTATGGCGACTAGAAAGCCCGGTAAGATAATCTGTCACGGCGAGTTCGTACATACTTTCCGCAACATTTTCTGCCGAAAGCCACGCCGCTTTCAGTTTATCTTCGTTGCGGCGCAGTGAGTTTACAAACCACCACGCCGTAGACGCAGATATGACAGAAGCAGCAGCCATACCCACAGCAATATTAGGAGTAAACCAGGCCAAATGCAGTCCAAAAAATAGAAGCTGCGGAAGGAAGACGAGAACAGTCAGAACTATTTTGCGACGCAGAGAAAAAATCAGAAACGGAACTGTCTCTGCCGTAATCAGAAAAAACGCATAGGGAAGCATTGTCCCGGACATTCCCATGAGCGAAAAAATCTGAAAATGGCCGGTTACCATGGCAAAAACACGCCCCACAAAAAAACTGCCACTTCGAATGATAAGCGAAGCCAATACCCACAGCACAGAAAATGCCAAATACGTTGCGGACAAAAAACCATCTGTAAAGAAAAGATGAAAGAAAGCCATGAAAAGGCTCACAATTCCAGAAAGCCAGGTGAGCAGCAGGGCAAGGTTTAGCCGACGCTTTGAGGGCTCTGGCAGGACCTCACTCTCCCGCACCTGAAACAGGCGGGCAACGAGATGGCTATACTTCCGAAAAGCTTCTTTGATCATGTGTGATATATAATCCTGTTGCCGTTTGACAGGACAAGCTGTTTTTGGTAAGAGCCAGTAGAACAACCCACGTTACCAACGACGCACCAGTCAATCTTTGTTCACCAGGTACATAGAGGCATCTGCCTTCGTTATATCTGGCTTTGCCATCTGCTCCAGACCACCCACGCTGACAATGCCGCCCTCGCGGGGAGCCTGCCTCGCATACGACAGCAGAATGGAAACAGAAAGGCGCAAATCGCCATCGCTGGCATTGGCAGAAATGAGTGCCGATGGACCGGGAAACCCAACCGGATGCAAAACCGTATAGCGGGAAAATTTTCTGGATAGAATTTCTTTGCTTTCTTGTTCGTCGCGGGAGACGACCAGTCTTGAACCGCCAGGAAGCCGGAAGTGGCGACCGAGAATGAGAGCTCCAAAATCCTCTACCTCTGTTTCTCCATGCTCTACGGTTTCCTTTAATTTTACGGCATAGGTCTGGTTGGTGAGCAGGCAACCTCCAGCGGGCGTATCGTATCCCGTTAACCCAAATTGTTCTGCAAGCTGCATCTGCCGGGACCTGCTCCTGCCACTTATGCCCTCGAGCAAATCGCGGTTGATCCAGCCCTCTCTCTCTGGCAGAGACGGCGGCAAAATCCTGGCCGATAATGGGCGAACGATTAAATCAGCATGGCCAGATAATTTGAGAACCGACTGCAACGCGGCCTTTTTTTGACTCATGGGGCGCTGCGCCATCACCTCCCCGCTAATCAAAAAAGAAGCTCCCAAAGGTTGCATCAGCTCCGCAGCGACGCGAAACATGTTCCCGTGGCAGTCTATGCAGGGATTCATGGCACTGCCATATCCATACCGGGGAGAAAACAATATGTCTTTAATAAACTGTTCGCGCGTATCGACAATCTGGAAATCTGCACCGGTAGGAGCAAGAGCCGCACGCAATTTTTCTTCGCGCACTCCGAGCCCATTAAAACCGATATCGATAAACAAAGCGGTAACATCTACGCCCTGGTTGCGAATTAACTGGATGGCAAGCAGCGAATCAAGTCCGCCGCTGTAAAGAGCCAATGCCTTCATGTGGAGAACCTTCTGGATTTAAACAAAGCGTAAAGATGTATTCAGTGGGAGCCCTACCCGGGCGGGGATACCCCCCGGCAGAAAATATTATCTGCCAAAATGGCTGCTTGTCCTTTGAGCTTATTTGCCTGGTTAAGATAAAGGCCTTCGATAAAAAAATAGAATCGGTGGCCTTCTGGCGTAGAAACTATCCAAGCCACTTAGGTAACATTTGCCTCTGCCGAATCTGAAAATCCAGGGCGATCTGGCGGTAAGTGCTGCCCGCATAGGGCTCCCTTTTGCTGCGAAAACATACGTTTTCTTCGCAAAATGCCGGTGAGTTTACCCTGAGCTTGTGACTGCGTCGCTGCTTAGTTTACACCGAGCTTGTCGAAGTGCAGAACGAAGGGTCCATGGACTGGAAGTAAGCTCTGAACGCGAAGCGAGCGAGCCTGCCCCGAGTGCCATTGCAAGGCAATGGCGTACTTGTGCTGAGCCTGTCGAAGCATCGAGGGGAAGGCAAACTTTTTCAGAGCTTACTTTATTAAAGGGACCTCTAAAATTCATTTTTCCACTTTCCTTACGCGGTATATACTGAAAATAAATTTCAAAATTTTGAAAAATTTTGAAAAAATAGCGATTTCCTAAAAAAATTTTCAAAAATATATAACTTTTGAATTCTAAAACACATTATAACAACAGGAGGGTTCAGAAAAGCCTTCCTAAGTAAGATTTGAAAAAGTCCACGGAGGGACTTTTTCAGAGGTTACCTAAAAAAAACAACCTTTGCCATTGGCAAAAAATAAGGACAACACTATGAAACAAAATGAATTGAACATACACCAGCTCGTTGGGCGTCTCGTGAACGATCCCGTCGTGAAGGAAATAAAATCTGGCAAACGCGTGATGACGTTTAATCTCGCGTACAACACAATGCAGTCTACGGATAACGATGGCTCACATGCCAATTTTATATCCGTGGAAGCCTGGGACAAAATGGTAGATATTTTTGAACCCATGCTTACCAAAGGCCTGCAGATAATTGTAAACGGCGATTTGGTCCAGAACCGTTGGGTAGACAAAGATGGTAAAAAGCGAGAGACATTTAAATTTGTCGCTCAGGCTATTACCATCAATGACCTCAAGTTCCGCATGCCAGAAAAAGCGGCAGCCTGACTTCCGCGCCCGGGGCTTCCCCGGGCCATTATTTTCTTGACGAGTGATTGTATTGCAGCGGCGCGGGAATGTTATGGAAACGTATTATAGGGAATCGGCGTAATTTACCCCAGCTCGCGAATGTCGAGAACGCTTCCCGACGGATACTCCTGCGAAAAAAGTACGCGGAGAATTCCTTCGGCTGCCTCTTCTGGAGTCTTTAGCGCTCCCTCTTCTTTTAAGGATACAAATCTTGCCTTCAGAGGGAATTCTGCTTCGGATGTTTCGCGAATATGCGACTGCATGGGAGTATCCACAACACCCGGTGCAAGCGATACAATTTCTACGGGATATTTCCGGCCAGATTGTTCTACCGCAATATTTCGAGTCAGGCTTTCCACGGCGGCTTTGGTGGCACCATAGACAGTCCAGCCCGGATACGCTTTTTTGGCCGCTCCTGAAGATACGCTCAATATTTTTTTGCGCCCCTGAAAATCTTCCAGTTCACGAATAAAAACAGAAGCGAATAATAGAACGCTGGTTAGATTGAGTTGTACGGCCATCCGTATTTCTGTGCTGCCCGCCTGCTCAATGGGTTTCATGGGATCAATAGTTCCCGCATTGAGAACAAGATAGATTTCTTCGCTGCCTTTGGTTTTTTCTATGGCCTCTAAAAAGCCATCTTCCAAACCACTCCCTAAAGACAAATCTTTTCGCACATGAAAATAGTTTGACTCGTCCGGAAACGGATTTTCGCTCCGCGCTATTCCAACGACTCGGCAATCTGATTGGAGCAATTCTCTCGCTACTGCTTTTCCAATTCCACTGGTACTTCCCGTCAGTATGATAGATTTCATGGGGATAGGGATGTTCGCGCTTTGAGTTTGTCGAGCGAAAGAATAGCTCTTGCCACCAGGAGAACCCCCACCCCCGCGTGGAACGCGGGAACCTTTTATTATCGTTGACGCGGCATAAAAATCTTTAAGAAAAAACAATGGCCCAAGTCAAAGACGCCCACCTCGATGCCATTCTCAATACATTTAACGCGCTCGAAGAACGCCTTTCGGATCCATCTGTCACAGCCGATCCGGACAGGCTTACATCTCTCTCCCGCGAAAGGGCACGCCTCGAACCTACCGTGAGACTTATCCAACAGTTTAGACAAACGCGAGACCAGTTAGAAGATCTGCAGGTCGGCATTGCCTCCGAGCACGACCCCGAACTTTTGTCTGCCCTCAAAGACGAAAAGCAGTCTCTGGAACATACATACGCAAGCCTGGACGAAGAACTGCAAATTGCAATGCTCCCGCGCGACGCTTCTGCCGGCAAAAACGTGATTGTGGAGATCCGTGGGGGGACGGGTGGCGACGAGGCTGCATTATTTGCCCGCGACCTTTTTCGCATGTATACCCGCTTTCTGGAAAAGCGCGGCATTGAATTTGAAGTACTCGATATTTCGGAGACCGGTTTAAATGGTGTAAAAGAAGCAGTATTTATTGTGCGCGGACCAGACGCTTACGATCTGCTGCACCAGGAAGCGGGCGTCCACCGGGTACAGCGCGTTCCCGAAACAGAGGCTTCGGGAAGAATTCACACTTCTGCCTGCACCGTCGCCGTAATGCCAGAGGCAGACGAGTCCGAACTCAATCTTCGCAACGAGGATATTCGCGTCGACGTGTTCCGCGCGTCTGGGGCTGGCGGGCAGCACGTAAACAGAACCGAATCTGCCGTGCGGCTTACTCATATACCCACAGGAATTGTCGTAAGCATGCAGGACGAAAAATCGCAGCACAAGAATCGGGCCAAGGCCATGCAGATTCTTGCGGCGCGCCTTGCCGAAAAACAGCGCGCAGAAGAGCATGCCGTTATGGCAGCCGAAAAAAAAGCTCAGGTGGGATCCGGCGACCGATCCGACAAAATCCGCACGTATAATTATCCCCAAAACCGCGTAACAGATCACCGCATTAATTACACGGCTCACAATCTGGACCAGATTATGGAAGGCGCTCTCGATGACCTGATTTCTGCTCTGCTCCAGGAAAAGCGGCAAAAATTGCTGGCCGAACTCAACGGAGCCTGACATGGATTTTTCATTTCGCCCGGTGGAGGGAACGTACCGCAGCAACCTCATTTTGTTTGCCCTGGTTCTCGTAATGCTTGCTTTTGGTCTGATCACTCTGTTATCAGGATCTGCCTTTTTAGCCCGAGAAATGACCGGCAATTCATTTTTTTACTTTAACAAACAAATTTTGTATGCCATTTTAGGAATTGGCCTCATGTTTGTTTTCAGCCAGACAGATTACCGGATCTGGATTAAGGCTGCCTGGCCAATCTATATAATCAGCCTTATCCTTTTGGTGCTCGTTTACATTCCGCCCATCGGCAAAAAAGCGGGAGGCGCCTGGCGCTGGATTTCTCTCGGTCCAATTTCTCTGCAGCCTTCTGATCTTGCCCGCTTTGCCGTTGTGCTCGTTATCTCGCGGCTTGCATCCGGTTACCGCGAATATCCGTTTTCGCGCATTGCCCTGATTGGCAGCATCGTGATTACTCCCGTTCTGCTTATTCTCTTTGAACAGGATCTGAGCACAGCCCTTCACATATTTATTCTGGCCGGATTTCTCCTTTTGTTTACTCCCTTCCCCCTGTTTGTCCACGCATCCTTTTTTACGTTAGCGATTCCAGCTGTTGCCCTCATGATTTATCTGGAACCGTTTCGCCTGGAGCGCATAAAGGCAGTCGTGGATCCCTGGAAATTCCGCTTTGACTCTGCCTACCAACTCGTTGCATCCATGAAATCATTTTTGTCTGGCGGGATGTGGGGCAAGGGACTCGGAGAAGGACTCAACCGCCATAATCTGCAGGCAAGGCATACAGACTTTATTTTAGCCATAGCAGCCGAGGACACTGGCTTTGCGGGAACTCTGTTGCTCCTTACGGTAATGTTTGCGTTCGCCCTTTACGGCCTGTTCCTGATATCCCAGCAGGAGGACGACTTTCCCCGGCTGCTCGGAACTGGAATAGTATTGTCTTTTATTACACAGGTAATCTTAAATGCTGCCGTCGTCATGGGACTGGTTCCGACTACTGGAATTGGGCTTCCTCTATTTTCTTACGGCGGGACTTCGCTTCTCGTGTATCTCTCCATGTTTGGAATTTTTCTCTCCACGACGAGAGAGCGCGTTCTACAAAGAAGCACGTTTTAATAAGCTGTGGAGCTGTGCGGCAGAAAACCTTTTATAGTGAGAAGGTCGTCAGGCAGACAAGGAGCCCTTCGGGCGGATATGGATTGCCGAAAGACAAAGCAAAGACCCAGAAAGGCAACCGTTCTATTAAATCTTTATTAATAGGATAAAATTAAGGTGCTTATTTTAATC